>JASLDD010000135.1 GCA_030151725.1 Solirubrobacteraceae bacterium | reverse complement strand
GAAAGCCGCGGCCTTCTCGGAGGCAGCGGTGTCGATGACGCCACCGATGTGCCGGGGCTGGTTGGCCACGATGCCGGCGGGGCGTCCGCCGATGCGCACCAGACCCGTGACGATGTTGCGCGCCCACTGCTCGCCGCTCTCGAGCAGGTGCTGTCCGTCGGCGAGCGTGCAGATCACGTCGCGAATGTCGTAGTAACCGTTTCGCCTCGCGGGCAGCAACTGGCCTGGGTCTTGGACGGCTGTCTCGTGGTGGGCATGAGCGGGTGGGTGCTCGCCCCCTGCCTGGGGCAGGAACGAGAGCAGCTCTCGGGTTTGCTCGATCGCGTCTTCGGTATCCCGTGCCACGAGCTGGCAGACGCCGTTTCGTTGGTGTACGCGCGGGCCGCCAAGCTCTGCGATCGTGACCTGCTCGGCACACGCGTCGCGCACCACAGCGGGACCCGTGAGGAACATCGCGGCATCCTCCGTCATCACGATGAAGTCGGTCAGTGCTGCGCTATAGGCGCCACCCCCGGCGCACACGCCGGTGACGACGGAGATCTGGGGAACGCGGCCGGACAGATCGACGATCTGCTTGAGGATGCGCGCGTATCCTGCGAGGCCCCCGACCGCCTCCTGGATTCGCGCACCGGCCGACTCGATGAAGCCGACGACAGGCATCTGGGCCTCCCCTGCCAGCTGGAGGGTGCGCACGATTGCATCAGCTTGCGCCTCCCCCACGGCACCGGCGGCGACCTGACGGTTCTGTGCATAGCAGGCGATTGGACGCCCGTGAACGCTGCCCAGCCCGCAGAGCACGCTCACGCTCTCCTCAGCTCGCTCTGGGGAGCGCACGCCGCTGGCAATCAGTTGCAGCGAACCCTCGTCGCAGAGCGCCTCGAGTCGTTCGAGGGCGCTTCGAGGCTGGGCACTGCTGCTGGATCCCTGGCGGTCCTTTTCAAGCGCTGCTGGGACTACTGATGGGGGCATTTGGATGTAGGAGGGTTGTCGGGAGAGCCGTGCTGCTCGGCTCGTTGACTGGGCTCACCGGATCGTAGGCAGCTCCGTTCGGGACACGCAACGTTCATGTCGCTGCTCTGAGCCGCGGTACTCGATGTTGCTCAGGACGCCGTCAAAGGTCGAACCTTGCGGCATGTCGCAAGTTGCCCCGGAGGTGCTCGTCAGCTATCCGTTGGACACCCCGGAGAGTGAGTGTCCGAGTGAGAAAACCGCCCTGTTGTTCCCCGGTCAGGGCAGCCAGAGCCGCGAGATGAGACACGAGGTAATGGAGTTTGCGAGCGAGCTGCTCGAGATCGCTGCCTCCGAGCTTGGGGTAGATCCGTTTGACCACGTCGATGAGGGAACCGTGTATCTGCAACCGGTCGTGTACTGCGGCACGATCTCCCGCTGGCGGGCAATGGGTGAACCACGCAGCGGGTACGCGGCCGGACACTCGCTTGGTGAGATCGCGGCGCTCGTGGCCGCGGGGTGCATTGGCTGTGAGACCGGGATGCACCTGGTGCTGACACGTGGGCGGCTAATGCAAAGCGCTGCGGACGCACAACCACCCGGCGGCCTTCTGGCATTGATCGGGGATCGCGAAAGCGCACTGGCGCTGGCTGGTGAGCTCCGCCTGACGGTTGCGCTGGACAACGAGCCCGCGCAGGTGGTCGTGGCGGGCGAGAGGTGTGAGCTCGAGCGGGGACGCGCGGTCGCTCGAAAACGCGGACTGCGAGCGGTTCGTTTGAGCGTGCCGGCCGCACTCCACTCGCCCGCGATGAGCGCGGCGCTGGCGCCGTTTCGCGAGGCACTCGCTCAGGTGATGTTTGCCGAGCCACAGATGACGGTGCTCTCAAACGTGACCGCACGGCCATTTAACGACTTCCGCGAGGAGCTCGCGCTCGCCTTGACCTGCGGCGTGCGCTTCCGCGAGACCGTGCTCGGTTTGCATGCCGCCGGCGTTTGCCGGTTCCTTGAAGTCGGTTCGCACTCAACGCTTACCGGGCTTGTGGAACGCACACTTGGCGCCGATCAGGCGCGCGACGGCATCGAGCGCTGAACAGCACCGACGATCCCAGTGCGGTTTGTGCGCGGGCGTGGTGGATGAGCAGGCTGTGGGGACTGTGAACACCAGCCTGCGCAGCAGCGTGCCGCGCAGCCAATCTGGGAGGACAAGCGCATGACTAGTTCCCGGCGCACTCCAGGTGCGATCTCGTTTCACCATCCCCGCTCGTTCCTCGTAGGAGTCAGCGCAGTGACCGCGGGGGTGTGCCTGCACCTACCGATGTTCTTCGGCGCAGCCCACATGCATTACATGCTCGCGGGCATGAAGCCGGACACACCGATGCTGATCGGCATGGCGCTGATCGTGGTCGGCCTTCTCGCGACGGTGTGGGGCTTGCTACCCCCAAGGGATCAGCTGCTCAGCCGCGGGGCTGGCAACGTGCAGCTGGGCCCGCTCGATGACTCGAAGCTCACGGGCGCTCACGTGGCGTTGCTGTTGGTGATGGCGATCGCCGTGACGATCGACGCACTGAAGCCAATCACGTTGAGCTTCGTTCTGCCGGGGTTCGCGAAGGAATACGGGCTCAAGAGCGTCGTCGACCCCAAGGGACACCCGAACGCGGCGCTGCTGGCGCTGGCGGGGATCAGTGGCACGGTCGTAGGGTCGTTCGCATGGGGCTACCTCGGCGACAAGATCGGGCGACGGGCGTCGATCCTGCTGGCAAGCGTGCTGTTCATTGCCACCTCCATCTGTGGCGCGATGCCGAGCTATCAGTGGAATCTCGCGATGTGCTTCCTGATGGGCCTCGGGGTCGGCGGAATGCTGCCGATCATCTTCGCACTGGTTGCGGAGATCATTCCTGCTCGCCACCGCGGTTGGCTGATGGTGCTGATTGGAGGGAACGTAGCGACGGCGTATGTGATCGTCAGTTGGCTCTCGAGCGCACTGAACAGCTACGGGTGGCGGGTGCTGTGGTTCATCGGTCTGCCGACCGGCGTGCTGTTGATCGTGCTCAACCGCTGGATACCCGAGTCGCCGCGGTTTCTCATCACGCACGGCCGCGAAAGCGAGGCGCGAGCGGTGATGGCACGCTTCAACGTCGTCGCTCGACCGGGCATGCAGTCGGAGCTCGCGGTGGAGGATGAGGTGCAGAGCCGATGGGCGCAGCTGATACGCCGACCGTTCGCCGCCTCCACACTGCTCATCCTCACGCTTGGGAGCGGGATCGGCTTGGTGACCTACGGCTTTCAGCTGTGGATCCCGACGAACCTGCAGAAGCTGGGGTTCACAAGCGTCACCTCGGCAAACATCCTGCGTGATTCGGCTCTGATCGGACTTCCGTTCACGCTCGTGGTCGCGCTTTTGTACGGGTTCTGGAGCAGCCGCCGCACAATGATCGTTCTCGCGCTCCTGACGGCGATTACGCTGCTGGGGTTCGTGATCGCCGGCCCCGGGCTTGCCGGTCACAGGATGGCGCTATACGCGCTGCTTGTTGTGCCAATCACCGGTATCAACGCTCTGCTCGCAGCGCTGCTGGCGTATAGCGCTGAGGTGTACCCAACAAAGGTGCGCTCGCGCAGTGCAGGAGTTGCGGCAGGGGCAACCAAGGCAGGCGGCGTGGCAATCATCCTGCTCGTGGTTGTGGCAGTAGCGCCGCCATCGATCTCAACGACGGCCTTGATTGGCGCTATTCCGATGGCGCTGGGAGCGCTAGCTCTCGCGTTGCTCGGAATCGAGACACGCTCGCGAGCCCTCGAGGACATCACGGTTGCCGAGCTCGGCTCGGAAGCCATGCTGGCGAGCGCCACCCAACGCTGAGCGCACCTCCGGGAAGCCGTGTTCGCTCCGGTCTGGGGCCCTGTGCGGCGCTCAGGCCGGAGCCGACTGAGTGGCCGCGCCGGGGACCGGTGGCTGTTCCGTGGGATCGCGCAGTGGCGCGGCCATCGCGTGATAACCACCGTCGACGTGCAGGATCTCACCGGTGACCGCACTGGCCCAGTCGCTGAGCAAAAAGCATGCGGCCTTGGCGATCGGTGACGGATCGGCTGTGTCCCAGCCGAGCGGCGCCTGGTAGGACCAGAAGCCGGTGAACTCGCGAAAGCCGGGGATGCTGGTCGCTGTGGGGGTTCCGATCGGTCCTGAAGCGATGAGGTTGACGCGAACGCCGTCGGGCCCGAGGTCACGAGCGAGGTAACGGGCGATCGACTCAAGGGCGGCCTTGCACACACCCATCCAGTCGTAGATGGGCCACGCGGCACTGGCATCGAAGTCCAGGCCAATGATCGAACCGCTACGTCGCTGCACCAGCAGCGGTGAGAGTGCTTGGGCGAGGGCCTTGAGCGAGAAGGCGCTGGTCAGGAACGCTTCGACGGCGCTGTGGCTCGGAGTGCGCATGAACTGGCCACCGAATGCGTCCTCTGGTGCCCAAGCGATCGCATGCACCGCTCCGTCTAGACCGCCGAGCTCACCGACGACGGCGTCAGGCAGAGCAGCCAGATCGTCAGGGTTGTTGACATCCAGCTCAATGACGGGAACGGCCTGGGGTAGGCCCCGCGCTGAGCGCTCGGTAATCGAGCGCATCCGCCCGAACGACGTCAGCGCGACTGCCGCGCCCGCTTCCTGGACCTGTCTGGCGATTGCATAGGCGATGCTCTTGTTGGTCGCAACGCCGGTGACGAGTATTCGCTTGCCGTCGAGCATTGCCTCACCTCCATGTGCGTTCGAGTGGACCGAGTCGAGGGTAGTGACGGTGTGGGCGCAAACCAAATCGATCTAGTCGCCCTGGAAGTCCGGACGGACGCCCTGCGCAAGCGCGTCCGCACCGCGCAAGAAGTCGCTCGATGCCGTCGCAGCAGCAAACTCGCGGCGCTCATGCTCGAGCTGTCCGGTTAGCGAGCGTCGCGCGGATGCACCGACCAGCTGCTTGAGCGTCGCAAGGTAGCGGGGGGAGAGCTGTGCGAGACGACGCGCACGACGGACGGCTAGCTCCGGCAGCTCGAGCGGGTCGACGATGTCGCTGACCAGGCCAATCCGCTTGGCCTCGCGTGCCTTGATTCGCTCATCAGCGATCAGAATCGCCATTGCCTGACGCTCGCCCAGCATCCGTGGAAGCAGGTAGCTGAGGCCGCCGTCGGGTGTGAGACCCAGCCGACCATAGCCGGCAGTGAATGTGGCGGTGGTGGACGCCAGGCGTTGGTCGCAGACGAGCGCGAGCGCGAATCCCGAACCGGCTGCCGGACCGTTCACCGCAGCGATGACCGGGTATGGAATGCGTGAAAGATTGACGATCGCCTGGTTGAGCTGACCGATCCTCGCGTGAGTATCGGCGTGGATGTCCAGGCCCTCTTGACGGGCAAGCCGCGAGAGGACTGCAAGGTCGCCGCCGACGCAAAAGCTATCCCCTTCGCCGGTGACGATGAGCGCGCGAATTCGCTCGGTCTCCGCCAGCCAGGCGGTAGCCACTGGCAGCTCGGCGAGCATCGACGGCGACATTGCATTCAAATGCTCCGGCCGAGCGAGCGTGAGAGTTGCGATGGCGTCGGTGATGGCCAGCTTGAGCGTCTGGAAGCTGGGAGGCTTGCGCTCGGCGATCAGCCGGGGCGCCTGACTCACGTGGTTGTTGCAGACGGGTCAGTGGGGCATCCGACCGTGTTCGCACCGCCATCGACCCGCAACAGCTGGCCGGTAATCGCGCGAGCGAGATCTGACAACAGGAACACGATCGCTGCCGCGACGGGGGAAGCATCGCAGTCGTCCCAGCCGATCGGTGCCCGTTCCTTGTAGGCGCTGCTGATTTGGTCGAACGCCGGGATCTGACCGGCGGCGAGTGTACGAATAGGAGCGCACGAGACGGTGTTCACTCGGATGCGCCTGGGTCCGAGGTCGCGTGCGAGGTAACGCGTGATCGCCTCGAGCGCAGCCTTGGACACTCCCATCCAATCGTAGGAGGGCCACGCGGCACTGGTGTCGAAGCTGAGCGCGACGACGCTCGAGCTGCCACTGTCGTCTCTCGCAAGAAGAGGCGCGAGAGCGCTGACAAGCTCCTTGAGAGAGATGGCACTGACCTCGAGCGATTGCAACGCGGAAGCCGGTGGAGTCGAGAGAAAGTTGCCGCTCATTGCCAGCGGGTCGGCGTAGGCCACCGCGTGCAGCACACCATCTAGGCCTCCCCAGCGGTGCTTGACGAGCTGAGCGACGTTTGTGATCTGACTGGACTGCGTAACGTCAAGGTCGATGATCTCGGGTGGGGTCGGAAGCTGTGCGGCGGCGCGTTCGGTAAGGCGGCGCATGCGCCCAAAACTCGTGAGAATGATCTGCGCACCCTCCGTTTGTGCCTGGTGCGCGAGATTCCAGGCGATGCTGCTTGTTGTCGCCACGCCGGTGATGAGGATCCGCTTGCCCTCGAGGATGCCGCGGCTGGGTGCGGGCTCCGCTGCGGTTGCTGAGACTTCTGGAGCGCTGCGTGGAGGACTTTCTGTGTGGGGCTCCACGGTCGCAGGAGCTGACATCAGTCTCATGATGCGCCCTCGCGTTTGACGATGATGTCGATTACCTCCCCGACGGTGGTCACGTTTTTGAGCGCCGCCGGCTCGATTCTCAATTGGCGTTCTTCATCCAGGATCTGTGTCAGTTCGACGAGGTCGAGCGAGTCGATCTCCAGCGCCGCGAGCTCCGCGTCGCGAGTTATTGCGACGTCCACGGACGCCATCGGCGCGAGGGCAGCAAGGACCGCCTGCTCCAGCGCGACGTCCTGACCTGGCAAGGCTTGGGCGGAGCTTGTGGTGTGAGTGATTGAGGACGCCACCGGATGAGGAAACGCTAGCGGGCAGTGAGCACATTTCGCAATCGGCATACGGCGAGTGCACCGACCGGTAGGCGACGATGCACCGGCTCACACGAGCGGGCGGGCGCTGCCGTCAGAGTTGAGCAGGTAAGGCGCGTGCGGCTCAGCCACAGTGGCCTGTGCGCATCCGTGATGGCTGGGCTGCGTCTCGCCCGCAACAGAGTCAGCTCCTCGCAGAGCGCGCCCCAGGAGCATGCGTGCGCCTCGCAGCGAGCCAGCCGCGCGCACGAGCAGATCGCGTGAGAAGAGCCTATCCGAACGACCGACCCGGCTCGAGCGCTGCAGACTAGCTCTCCAGATGAATCTCATATCCGCAGTCCGGGCAGACAATCAACCCAGGCCTAGAACGCGCGCCAGAGCTCAGCTGATCTGGTTCGCCATGGGCACCGATCTCGCCGCCGGTCGCGGACTCACTCGCAGTGCGGTCCTGGCTGTCGCTGGGTGGGGCACCGCTCAGGGGCGGTAAATCGAGTGCCGCGTCGTCGAGTCCCGTGGCCGGCGAGCTGCGCGCGTTGCGGATTTCGGTGCGCATGTCACGCACAGACCAGTTGTGCTCCTCGGCCTTTGAAAGCCACGCCTCCTGAGCGTCGACTGGTAGGGCGGCCAGCTCGGCGTGGTGACTCCAAGACAACATCTCCCGACGTCGGGAGACATCGACGTGGGCAGCGACATACACCATGTTCATCAGGGTCTGGACATCGTAGCCCGTGGCGTTGGCTGCACGTGTGTAGCGCTCGCCGAAGCGCGCGTTTCCATAGCGCAGCCAGTCTCCGATCCACCAGCCGCAACTCCGCCCGGCGCCACCGATCCGGCGCCCGTGCTCGACCCATTCAGCGAGATCGAGCTCAGCATGTGGCTCCCAGGCAACCCGGCCGAGAACGACTCGCTGCCGTGGCCTGGACGCAGAGGGTGCAACGGCGCCATTCACAGGACTCTCCCTCCAAGGCAGACGACCGGTGTACCTGCACCGTCAGTAGTTCCATATAAACGGACTTCGGGCATCACTCTCTGAACCCTTAGACAACCGAATTTGTCACGATTCGAGCCATCCGGGGCGGTAATGATCAAGGGGCGATTGCGAGCGCACCAACGTGACCGACGCTTGGGAGTGCGAGATCGTAGAGCCGGTATGGCTCTGGAGGAGGGTTCTCCGACCTGGCGTTGCGCGTGAAGATGTCGAGCAGGCCTTTGCCGCTCAGCTTGGCCACAGCCTCGCGTCGAGTCCACATCTCCAAGAACATCTGAACGCGCATGTGCGGCTCGGCGCGCTCGAGGTGTCCGAGCTCGGCTTCGCTGAAGTAGCGTCGCGCGATCGCGAGTGCGTTGGATCGTCGGCCGACCCACTCCACGTCGATGCCCACGGCCCTCCCGAAGGTGACCGCCACAACCGCGAGACCACGAGTATGAGAGAGATTGAAGTGGAGGCCGCTCCTGATGGCTTCGTGCAGTTCGGGCTTGCCGCCGTCAGTGCACTGCTGGAATGCCACAGCATCTGGTGCGATTGCGAGATATCCAGCCAAGATTCGGCGTAGCCCAGCGTGGGCGGCGAGGAACAGGCGGCCACTTGCTGCGTCCCGTCGCATCTGCAGACGGCGTCGCTCATCGCGATCGAGACAGGCACTCAGCACGCTGAGCGGCTCACGCACAGCGCCTGGATCGATGAGCCATACGTCAACCGGGGAGCACGTGGACGGGCGGCAGTCCTGATGAATCTCGAAAGTCCCGTCGGGTGACGCGACAGCCCGCTGTCCGTCTGCCGATAGCCGCCCGATCCACGAATCGTAGGAGAGCGAAGGCGCAATGGCCCCTCTATTCGCGGGCCTCGAGGCACGCTTAGCCGAGAACGTCGCTGTTACTCGACAAGCAGCGGGACGCGAGGAGAGCATCCGAGCACCACTACCGCCGGCCCCCGCACGGAGGTCTCCCGTGACGGTCACGCAGCACTTGCCGCTTGTCCCTGGCACCTATCGAGAGCACCGTCGCCAGCTTGGCTGAGCGCGCGCCGGGCTCGATGCTCAATCGATGTCACACTCGTTGTCGTGCGGTGCAGCACTTTCGCTGTTTCAGCGCAGGACATATCGAATAGGTAGCGGAGAGTCAAAACCTGCTGCTGAGCCAACGAAAGCCGCGTGAAGCGTCGTTCGATCACCTCATTCTCAATCCAGTGCGATGTACGTGAGCTCCTGAAGTCGAACGGCTCACTCGCCTGCATGTTTGCCAGATCGAGCGTGAGCTCGATGCGTTTCTTCTTCAGCTCTGTGAGAGCACACCGATGGGCGATCGTGTAGAGCCACCCCTCGAGAGAGCCATCTCTGTATTCGCGAAAGCGCGGCAGCGCCCGCCACACGCGCATGAACGTCTGCTGGCAGACTTCCTCGGCCGAGTGGGGATCGCGGACGATCCGCTGCAGGTAGCGGCACAGTTGCCAGAAGTAGCGGATGTAGATCTCCTCGAAGTCGAGCGGACCGCGTCTAGTCGTTTGGCCCACTGAACGCGTGGCGTGCGGACGTCCCAGATCCTGCCCGACTCTCGACGTGAGTGAGAGGCACGGGGTCAAGCAGTCGATGGCCTCCCCCGGCAGCGAGGCCTGTCGGCTGGGAGCGGCTGCGGGGGCCGCCGGCGAGGACGCCATCTCCATGGCGTCTCCGAGCGGTCCAGGCGTCTCGCGCATCAGAGTCACCGAACGCGGGCTCACACTTGACGGACTCATGGTTGGCGCCGATCTTCACGGCCAACCATCGGCTCATCCACCCAGAAGTCGCGGGCCAAGGTACGGCGCTCATGCCAGCGGTCGGCCTTGGTGATAAATGCGGCCACGCCAGCTGACTGATCCGCGTCGTCAACCTGCCAAGCGCCGTTGACTGCCGCGCTGAGGCCGGCTGAAAGCGCCTCGAAACCCTGGGCCGAATGTAGGTCGGCGTCGGCGCCCAAGGCGAGTATGTACTTCAACTGCCGTGCGGCTTGATGGTTCTTGCTCAGCAAGACGCGAACGAGCGCACCTACCTCGGGCTCGAGCCCCTCATCTGCAACGACGCGGTTCCAGAGACCCAGCTCACGCGCACGCTCGGCGCCGTGCAGCGCACCGATCAAGTTGATCTCCTTGGCCATGCGGCGACCGATGAGGCGAGTCAGCCGCGTGGTCCCACCCCAGCCGGGCGTGATGCCTACGTCCACCTCAGGCATGCCCCAACGAGCACGGCGTGTCGCAATTACGAAGTCACAGGCCATCGTCAGCTCGAGCCCGCCACCAACTGCATAGCCGTCGACGGCTGCGATTGTGAACTTGTCGAGCGCTTCGAGATCGTCGGCCATCGCCTGATAGCCACGTACTCTGCGCATCACAGCATTTGCAGTCCCCCACTGAGGCATCTCGGTTATGTCGTCCCCTGCGCAGAACGTGTTGCCAGCGCCAGACAGGACGACGACCTTCACGCTCGTCGACGTGCCGGCGCGGATGAATGCGGCATGCAGTTCGCGCGAGAGCTCCATCGACAGGGCGTTGCGCGCCTCTGGTCGGTTGAGCGTGATCCTCATCACGGGGCCCTGCTCATCGACGATTAGATCCTGGCTCATATTGACTCCCGATCCATGTGTCCTGCCTGAGTACTACAATACCAATGAAGAGTACAGATTCAATACTCGTATCGAAACGCTACCCGTAGCAAAAGACTACCGATATCGATCAGCAACCTACGAATTCATGACCGTGGAGGCTCTGCTCCAAGCGACTGCCATGAGTGCCAAAGACAAGAAAAAACCACAACTTGCGGACTCCGTTGGCCGCGCAACGGAGCTGCTTAGCGACCGCTGGACGTTTCTGATCCTGCGCGAGGCCTACTTCGGGACCAAGCGCTTCAACGAGTTCGCAAACGCCCTTGGAGTGTCGCGCAACATCCTCACCGATCGTCTCCGAGTTCTCGTGACCCACGGCCTACTCGAGCAGCACCCTTACGGCCCAAGCGGCGCGCGCCACGAGTATCGCCTCGCCGAGCCTGGACGCGACCTCTACCCTGCGATCGTTGCGTTGCTGCAGTGGGGCGACAAGTACCTGGTCGGGGACGAGGGGCCCTCGGTCATACTTGAGCACACCCGCTGCGGCAAACCGGCAAACCCGAGGCTGGTCTGCGACAGCTGCGGCGAGAAGATCGAAGTCGGCGAAGTGCTCCCTCTCCCCGGTCCCGGTGCGCCCGATTGGTTGCGCGAACGGCTCGCCGGCGTGACCGGAGGGGCGTTCGCCGAGCAGCCCAAGCGCTAAGCAGCTTTCCCAGACACCCTCTTCGGCGCACAGTGCTCAGTGGCTCGAGCGATTGAACTGGCCAGGCTGGGGGAACAGCCTACGCATCAACTCGTCCCATAGGAGATCTGCCAACAACCGACGAGCTGCGATCGCCAATTTGGCGGAAAGGGTGACAGTCACTCGTGCCGGCGCCCGATGGCGACTGAGCGCCGTCTCGATCGCGCTTGCCACATGATCGGGTGCGCCACCCAGATACCGTAGAGGGCTGTCGTAAACGCTTCGCGTCAGTGCCGCGATCGTGCTGTTGAAGTCCGCATAATGGCGCTCCGTGTCACGCGAACTTCGCAGCGAGCGCTCCGCCATGCCTGCAAGGGATGCTTTGGCGAATCCCGTCTCGATGAGACCCGGCTCGATCAAGATCACGTCAATCCCAAACCCGCGCAACTCGAAGCGCAGGAGATCCGATATCGCCTCGAGCGCATACTTGGTCCCGTGGTAGTAGCCACCCCCCGGGAGCGTCAGCCGACCACCCATTGAGCCCACGTTGACGATCTTGCCCCAGCGTTGTCGGCGCATCTTCTCGGCCACAAGCTGGATTAGGCGCATGGGGCCAAAGACGTTTGTCTCGAACTGCAACCTCGCCTCGTCGAGCGGAATCGTCTCCAATGCACCAGCCTGCCCATAGCCGGCGTTGTTGATCAGCACACCGACCGCTCCCTCGACTCGCTCCACCTCCCTGACGGCTCGACGCATCGATCTCTCGTCAGTGACATCGAGTGCGAGTGTGCGGCAGCCCAAGTCCTCGAGCTCGACAATCGTCTCGAGTCGCCTAGCAGAGGCATAGACGGTCCAGCCGGACGCGGCGAGACGTACCGCCGTGGCGCGGCCGATGCCGGACGAGCAGCCGGTAATGAGGACAGCTCGCGAGGGCTCAAGCGCTCGGTCCACAGCTAATCCATCCAGATGGCGGCAAGGGAAGCCGGCGCGACTGTGCGCGTCGAGCCTTCAGCTGCTGAAACCTGCGCGCACCTCATGACCATCCTGCAGTGCAACTTCGACCAATTCTGTGATCCGCCGCGAAGCATGCCGGGAGCTAGCCGAGTCCACCCAAGTGACGTGAGGCTCGTGTTCACCCGCCGCAATCCGACGCGCCGCCACATCACGGAGCGCACCGACGAGAGGTCCTGACGGCATATCGTGAGCATCCTTCGTCGACACAAGCACCAGACGATCGGCGCGCTCCAGCAGCCGGGTGAGCGCAGCCTGGGCGCCGACGCTATTGGGTGAAGCGCTCGGAAAGACGCGCTCGAGTGGCGTGAGAGTGCTCCGCTCGCAAACCAGTACGACGCCGAACGGTGCGCCCCCCACCGTCCGCCCGACCTCATCAAGCGTGAGCTCAACAGATTCGGGGTCATCAAGCTCAAGTAGCGCTGGGTGCACGCACCCGCCAAACGTTCGCGCCAGAGCCGCGCCGTCGGGCAGGCTTCGCACGCCGGCGATGACGGTCCAGTGGGAATCAACGAGCCGAGAGAGGCATTCACGACCGAGCAGGGACATCGCGTTCACGATGAGTACCGGCCCAGGGAACCCGCCGTATAAACGAGAGGGGCTCGTGGTCGACTGGTCGAGCCCGTCACTGGGGGCGATAGCGGCGCTCCCGCTCGAACGCGACGCCTCACCGACCGGTGATGCCCCACGCGGCAGCCGAAACGGGCGCAGAGCGCCAGCGTCAACGCGCTGCATGCCCCCTCCATTGGGCGCAACCTTGACAACGTCGCTTACCTTTCCAGCCGCCTCGACGATCATCGCGGCCACGCGGAGCGCCCATTGAATCAGCATACTCACCATGATTTCCTCACTGTTGCCTAACGATCGCCAGCGTCGGCGGGCTGGGTCACACGGCTCGCTTTCCACATCCAGCGCGGCGGTCAGCGCACCCGCCGTGGATACAGCTTCTCTGTCCGGGGTTTTCTCCCGATGTCGGGAGATCTACGTTGTTCTTTGCGTCGTGGTGTTCGGAATAAGGCACGTCACGCGAAGAATGCTGCG
>JASLDD010000091.1 GCA_030151725.1 Solirubrobacteraceae bacterium | reverse complement strand
CGCGGCGGGCCTCTCCTCGATTGACGACATCCGTGATCGGCTGCTGTTGGCGGCAGCTGAGGCGGCGTGGCTTGGGGGCGATGCGACGTGGACGCTTGCGCTGCTCGATGAGGCACAGAAGCATGTTCCGGCTGCGTCCGTAACTGCGCACATGGATCATCTGCGAGGCCAGGTGGCGATGCGGTGCGGGCCGGTGATGGACGGCTATCCGCTGATTGTGAGCGCCGCCAGGCAGATTGCGCAGAGCGACCCAGAGCTCGCTGTGGTGATGCTTGCGCAGGCGGTTCACGGCTGCTTCTACACGGGCGACGCGCCGGCGATGGTGGCGGCGGCCGAAAGCGCTGTGGCGTTGGCGGAGCGCCAGGACTCCGTCCGTGCGACGTTCTTCGCGGCGATGGCGCACGGCATCGCCCTCGTCGCCAGCGGTCAGGGCGAGGCCGGCGCCGCCTCGGCGCGCCGGGCGGTTGAGATCCTCGAGCACTCAGACGCGCTGCGCGAGCATCCAGAGCTGATGATGTGGGCGGCGCTGGGACCGTTGTGGCTGCGCGAGGCGGACACGGGGCGGGGGCTGATCGAACGTGCCTCTGAGTTGGCCCGCGGCCAGGCGGCGCTGGGATCGCTTCCGTATCTCCTGCAATTGCTGGCGCGCGATCAGGCGACGACCGACCAGTGGGCAGCCGCGCAGACGAGCTACGACGAAGCCATCCGCCTGGGGCGGGAGACGGCTCAGCACGTGGAGGTGGCGGCGGCGCTTGCGGGCCTCGCGTGGCTGGAGGCGCGACAGGGCAGCGAGCTCGACTGTCGCGAGCATGCCGAGGAAGCGACGAGTATGTGCGAGGAGCTCGGCGTGGGCCTGTTCGGCGTGTGGGCCATACAGGCTCTGGGCGACCTCGAGCTTGGACTTGGCCGCCCGGCCGCGGCGATCGAGCATCACGAAGCACAGGTGCAGACGATGCTCCGGCGCGGCATCGCCGACGTCGATCTGTCGCCCGCTCCGGAGCTCGTGGAGTCGCTCTTGCGCCTCGGACGCGATGAGGAGGCGGCTGCGATCGCCACCGAGTTCGTACGCGAGGCATCCGCTAAGGGACAGCCGTGGGCGCTGGCACGAGCCGCGCGCTGCCGCGGGCTGCTGGCGGATGCGGAGGATCTCACAGCATGCTTCGAGGAGGCACTGAAGCTCCACGAGCAGACACCGGATGTGTTCGAGACCGCGCGCACCCATATGGCCTACGGAGCGAAGCTGCGCCGTGCGCGCAAGCGTGTGGCCGCGCGCGCAGAGCTGCGTGCGGCGATCGAGATCTTCGAGCGTCTCGGAGCCGAGTCGTGGCTCGCCCAAGCAGGCGCCGAGCTGGCGGCGACGGGAGAGAGGGCGCGCAGGCGAGACGTGAGCTCGCTCGACGAGCTGACCCCTCAGGAGCTGCGCATCGCGCGCTTGCTGGCGGAAGGGAAGACCACGCGACAGGCGGCGGAGGCGATATTCGTGAGCCCGAAGACAGTCGAATATCACTTGGGACACGTCTATCGCAAGCTCGGGGTCCACTCCCGTGAGGAGCTCGTCGGTGCCCTCGCTTCGCAATTTCTGGAGAGACGCTGGTGAGCCTGGGGTGCAGCCGCGGGTTTTGTCCGACTCGTCCAAGGGTAAGCATCATCTAGGGCCAGATCGGCCGAGATGTCGAGCGATGCGAGGCAGCCCCATGGACGAGACAGGCGACAGGCAGGTGGAGCGCATCACTCGCGCGGAGCGCGCCTGCAACGAGCTCGACCGGATCGTGCGTGAGCTGCGACGGCTCCAGAGCGTGAGCGCTGGAGCCGTCTCCGTCGAAGCTGCGAAGCGGGACGGCGAGAGGAGCCCGGGTCTCGCCTGGTGATCGTGCCTGGGCGTCAGCTCTGCTCGACGATCAGCAGGGTGTTGCCGTCGGGGTCGCGGAACCAGAACATGGGGGGCACGGGCTCGCCCATGCGCATGATCTCGGCGTCGACGTCCACGTCGCTTGACTGCATGTGGGAGTGCGTCGCCTCGATGTCGTCGGTCGACAGGCTGATGCCCGTCTGCACGGCGGTGGGGTCGCCTTCACGCGGGGGCGCCAGCGCGATCCCGGTGTTGCCCACGGGGGGGTAGACCTCGACCCAGCGGTATTTGTCACCGAAGGGGATGTCTGTGCGCTTCTCAAAGCCCAGCTGCTCGTAGAACTCGACCGATCGGTCCTGGTCGGTCGAGGGGATCATCACCAGGTTGATGGTCCCGATGCGACTTGCTGTCGTGGTCATCTGGCTGCTCCTTTGCAGAGTGTTGGGTTTCCAGAGGGTAGGACCGGCGGGGACACGAGAACTCATCGCCGCGGTTGTATGGTCGGGGGATGACGATCACATACGTGTTTGCCGGGATCGCAGTGAGCGATCGCGCAGCGGCCGGGCAATGGTAT
The DNA here is from genome assembly GCA_030151725.1 of Solirubrobacteraceae bacterium. GTDB lineage: Bacteria > Actinomycetota > Thermoleophilia > Solirubrobacterales > Solirubrobacteraceae > Palsa-744. The sequence continues at coordinate 6,975 of JASLDD010000091.1, read as the reverse complement.
GAGCGGCTGCTCGGCCGGCCGCCCGACCTGATCCCCCACGAACAGGAGGCCGCGTGGCAGCTGACTGAGACGGGATGGATCTACATCGTCGTGGACCTCGAGCGCGCGGGAAGGGGTCTGCACACGCTGCTGGTCGACGACCTCGATGCGTTCCTTGCGGACGTGGAGCGGCGGGGGATCGCGGTGGGAGCGATCGAGATGTTGAGAAGCGAGACGCGCCGAGCGGTCCTCGTGGACCCGGACGGCAATCGACTGGCGGTAGGTCAGCCGCCGAGCTGAGCTGGTGCGATCGTGGGGCGATCTGCGGCTGGCCCGCGAACGGGCCTGCTAACCCGCGGGGCTAGATGATTGATTCCACGGCTATGCACCGCCGGATGGCACGTCTGGCCTTCGCCGGCCGGCGTCCTCGGCCTCGACCTTGCCACCAGCAAGGCCTTCGGCCTGCGTCCTTGGGGCGGCTCGACCATCCGCACCACCGGAACACGGCACATCCCCGTGGAATCAATCATCTAGGCAGGCTGGGGAGCTGCCTGCTGCTCGTCGGGATCGCCGGCCATCAGCTCAGGGGTGAGCAGGCGCTCGACTTCGTTTGCCGTGGCGGGCTTGCCCATGAGCGGTCCCTGGACGGTCGTGCAGCCCATCTCGTGCAATGCCTCCAGCTGCTCGCGAGTTTCGATGCCGGTGGCGATCACGGTCAGCGAAAGCTCGCGCCCGACGATCAGGATCGCCTCGAGCAGCCAGCTGCGGTAGTCCTCGTCCTCGGAGCGGGCCAGGGAGGCGCGGTCGACCTTGAGGGCGTCGAGCGGAATCCGCTTGAGGTCCGAGTGGCGCGCGTAGCCGCTGCCGCCGAAGTCGTCGATGGTCACCCGAACGCCCAGTCGCTTGACGGCGGTGAGGCGCTCGTTGGTGGTCTCGAGGTCGCCCATGGCGGTGGTCTCGGCGATCTCCAGGGCGAGCAGCGAGCTGTCGATGCCCGATTGCTGAAGCGCCCGGCGCACGTCCAGCACGAAGCCGTCGCGGTTGAGCTGGTTGGGGGAGATCTTCAGCGAGACGGCCACGTCGTGTCCGGCCACGTTCCAGGCTGCGGCCCGGTTGCAGGCCTCCTGTAGCGCCCAGCGGCCGATCGGCACGATCAGCTCGGTGTCCTCGGCCAGGGGGATGAACTCCTCGGGCTCGAGCACGCCGCGCTTGGGGTGCTCCCAGCGGAGCACAGCCTCGAGGCCCACGACGCGCCTGGTCCTCATGTCGAAGATGGGCTCATACAGCAGGAAGAACTGCTGGTTGACGAGCGCGTTGTTGAGTTCGGCTTCGAGCACTCCGCGGCTCTCGATCACGGCGCGCATGTTGGCGTTGAACATGGTGTAGCGGTCCTTGCCGGCGGCCTTGGCCGAGTAGAGCGCCAGCTTGGCGTCGCGCAGCAGATCCTCGGGGGTCGCGTAGCGGCCGTAGGCCACGCCGATGCTGGCGGTGGCGACGAAGCTGGGTCCGAAGCCGTCGAGCTCGAGCGGCTTGTGCAGGGACTCGATCACGCGGCGCGCGAGCGAGTCCAGTCGCACTCCGCGAGCGGCGGACTCGACGAGGATGACGAACTGATCGCCGCCGAGGCGTCCCACGGTGTCGCCGCCGCGAACGACGCCCTCGAGCCGCTCGCCGACGATTCGCAGCATCTGATCTCCGGCCTCCTTGCCGAGCTTGTCGTTTACGTCCTTGAACCAGTCGAGGTCGATGAACAGGGCTCCGGCCAGCATCCCGGACTGTCGCGCCGCACGGGCGACCATGCGCTCGGCGCGGTCGAGCGTGAGCGCGCGGTTGGGCAGGCCGGTGAGGGGGTCATAGAGATCCTCGTTGAGCTCGGCGTTGCTCGTTGCGACAGGTGCGGGCGCCGCAGGACGGCGAGCGACGAAGAGCACGAGCAGCCCGAGCAGCAGGCTGGCGAGAGCGCCGGCGATCAACAGCGCGAGCGCGTCCGTGTCGGCGAAGATGCCGGTGGCGACGACGGCGCCGAACGTCTTGACGGTCCAGCCGTTGTGAAGGTCGCTCGTCGCGCTGGGCGCTCCCGCTGCAGGTGTGCCGCTGGTGAAGGTCGAGTTGGGTGCGTGGTAGTGCAGCCGCACGGCGCTACCGGGGTGGCCATGCAGGACCTGGCTCAAGACGACGCCCGGCACGATCACCTCGCGCAGCCAGCCAACCGATGCGGCGGTGCGTCCGGCAACGGTCTTGGGTGTGACGTTGCCTTTGTAGACGGGGGTGGTGCTCGCCAGCGCCTTGACGCCACCAACCGAGATCGGGGTGTAGGCGGCGCGGCCGGTGTCACGCGCTTCCAGCAGGGCGGAGCTGCGTGCGCAATAGTCCAAGCCGGCGGGCGGACCTGCGGCGGCGCTGCGGACGAGTTCGGCGGTGGCCAGGCAGTAGTAGCCGTGGTCGCTTGCGGGGACGATCTGCAGGGCTTCGCTGCCCGGGGTGTCAGCCGCGGTGTTGGCGGGGTGCCCCGCGATGCGCGCCTCGAGGGCGTCGAGTTCTGAGCGGCGAACGACGGTCAGGAGGCCGAGGTTGTCGAGCTCGGGAAAGCGATGCACTGTGCGCGCCCACTTGACCCACGTGGCGAATTCTTCGGGTGAGGCATTGGGGTTGCGGGCGAAGAACGTGCTTGCGCTGACGGCCAGCTCTTCCTCGCGTTGGATGGCGAGCTTCAGAGCTGAGGCGATTGCGGTCGAGCTCTGGTGAAAGGCGGTCCGCGTCTTGTTGGCATCGTGGTTGGCGACGCCGTGTGCGGCGAGCACCGAGCCCACGACTCCCGCCGCCACGCATAGCGCGGCAACTGTCACCCGGGCGAGCTTGCCCGTGCGCGCGGGCTTCTCCACCGGCTGTGGTGGCTGGGAGTCCCCCTGCGGGTTCAGTTGTGAGGTGTCGCTGTCTGGCATGCGGTCGTCCGGCGTGGGCGGTCCCTGCAGACTCTGATCGAGCCTGGATTCCGGTTGGTCGGCAAGTTGTGCTCTTACTTCGACGGATGGACTAGCAATCTTTATCCCTGCAGAGAGCCGTGCTTTGCGTGCGCAGATGTGAAGTGACCGGGGCGCGAGCGCGCGCCTCGCTTTACACGGTCGCTAGCGTTCTCGATATGAGCGCACCCGAGTCTCTCGCAGGCGATCCGAGCGCGGAGGAGACGCATGTGCGCCGTCCGGTGATCCTGGCGGTGGACGACGAGCCGGCGGTGTTGGCGGCGGTTGCCCGTGACCTGCGTCGCGGCTTTGGCGAGCGCTACCGGATCATGCGCGCGGCCTCGGGCGCAGAGGGGCTGGAGCTGCTGGCTCAGATTCGCAAGCGCGGCGAGCAGGTGGCGCTGCTGGTGGCCGACCAGCGCATGCCGGGGATGGCGGGCACCGACTACCTGGTGCAGGCTCGCCTGCTGGTGCCGGAGGCGAAGCGGGTGCTGCTGACCGCCTACGCGGATACGGAGGCGGCGATAGCCGCGATCAACGATGTCGCGCTGGACTACTACCTGCTGAAGCCGTGGGACCCGCCGGAGGAGCAGCTTCTGCCGGTTGTGGAGGACCTGCTCACCACGTGGGAGGCGGGCGCGGCCCTGGAAGCGGGCGGCGTGCGCGTGATCGGCCACCGCTTCTCCAAGGAGTCGCACGACCTGCGCGACTTCCTGGCGCGCAACCGCGTGCCGGCGCGGTGGCTGGATGTGGAACGCGACAGCGAGGCCCGGGAGCTGCTGATGGTGGCGGGGGTGGACGCGGCGGGCTTGCCGGTGGCGCTGCTGGAGGACGGCTCGGTGCTTGAGCGCCCGAGCATCCTCGAGCTGGCGGAGCGGCTGGGGGTGGCGGTGCAGCCACTGTCCGAGCACTACGACTTGGTGATCGTGGGCGGCGGCCCGGCGGGTCTGGCGGCGGCCGTATACGGAGCCTCGGAGGGGCTGCGCACGGTGATGGTCGAGCGTGAGGCGCCGGGCGGGCAGGCGGGGCAGTCGAGCCGCATCGAGAACTACCTGGGCTTCCCGGCGGGCCTCTCGGGATCGGATCTGGCGCGCCGAGCAACCGACCAGGCGCGCCGGCTGGGGGCTGAGCTGCTGACGGTCTCAGATGCTGTGGCTCTGCACGTCGAAGGCGCGGGACGGATCCTGGAGCTCTCGGGTGGAGGCACGTTGAGCGCCAACTGCGTGCTGGTGGCTTCGGGGGTCTCCTACCGCCAGCTCGACGCTCCGGGCTTCTCGGATTACACGGGCGCCGGCATCTACTACGGCGCGGCTTTGACGGAGGCGCGCGCATGCGCGGACCAGCACGTGGTGGTGATCGGCGGGGCCAACTCGGCGGGGCAGGCCGCTGTCTACTTCTCCGGGTACGCGGCCCGCGTTTCGATGCTCGTGCGGGCGGACTCGCTGGCGAAGTCGATGTCGCACTACTTGATCGAGCAGATTGCGGCGCTGGGTAACATCGAGGTGCGCACGGGCACCCAGGCGGTGGGGGCGGAGGGCGAGGACGGTCGCCTGCGCGCGCTTCGGATCCGCGACGGGGACGGCGGGGAGGCGCTTGAGGAGGTGGATGCGTGCTTTGTGTTCGTGGGCGCGGTTCCGCGCACGGACTGGCTTGGGGGTGTGGTGGCACGCGACGAGCGCGGGTTCATCCTGGCGGGCGGCGATGTCCGTGAGCAGGGCTGGCCGCTGCGGCGCGACCCGTATGTGCTTGAGACGAGCGTGCCGGGGGTGTTTGTGGCGGGAGACGTGCGGGCGCGCTCGATCAAGCGGGTGGCGAGCGCGGTGGGGGAGGGGTCGATGGCGGTGTCGCTGATCCACGAGTACCTGGCAGCCGCGTGAGCCGGCCCACCCTCGCGCAGCTGCGCCCGGTCGACCTGTTCGATGGGCTGAGCGATGAGGAGGTCGAGCGCTGGGCACAGGTGGCTGAGCTGCGGGTGCTGGCTGTGGGGGATGCAGTGGCCGAGCAGGGGCAGCCATCGCCGACGTTCCATCTCGTGCTGGAGGGCTCGCTGGAGGCGTTTGCGGTCGATGAGGCCGGTCGGGCTGAGCCGGTGGGGATGCACCCGGCGCCCACATGGGTGGGCGCGATTGCGGTGTTGACGGGGGGCGTGTCGGGGGTGCGCATGCTGGCCGCCACGGAGGTCACGCTGGCGGAGGTGGAGTCTGAGACGTTCATCGAGCTGGTGCTGGCGCAGCGGCCGGTGTTCGATCGGGTGATGAGCCAGGTGCGCCCGGTCGTCAGCCGCATCACGGCGCTCGAGTCCAACCGCGAACGGCTGGCATCGCTGGGCACGATGGCGGCGGGGCTCACGCACGAGCTCAACAACCCGGCGGCGGCCGCCCGTCGCGCCGCCGCCGATCTGGCGGAGGCGCTCGAGGTGCTGGGCTCGACGATCGGGCACTTCGTGGAGTCGGGTGTGGAGCGCGCCCAGGCGGAGGAGCTGGTGGCGCTGCAACGTCAGGCGCTGTCGCAGTGCGCGGCCCGCACGAAGCTCGACGCGCTCGACGCCGCCGACGCGGAGGACGAGCTGTTGGAGCGGTTGGAGGAGATGGGCGTGCCGGAGCCGTGGAAGCTCTCCGAGCCGCTGGCGGCGGCGGGGGTGGACGGGGCGTGGCTTGCGCGAGTGGGAGAGCTGGCGGGCTCGGCCACGGTCCCGGCGCTGCGCTGGGTGGGAGCTTCGCTCAGCGCCCAGCAGCTGGCAAGCGAGCTGGCGGAGTCGACTGGGCGCATGAGCGCTCTGGTGGCTGCGGTCAAGTCATACGCCTACATGGACCGCGGGGACTTGGTCGAAACGGACGTCCACGAGGGCCTGGAGACGACGCTGACGGTGCTGGGACACAAGCTCAAGCACACCCAGATCGAGGTGGTGCGCGAGTACGACCGGACGCTGCCCAGGTTGACGGTCAACGGCGGGGAGCTCAACCAGGTGTGGACGAACCTGCTCGACAACGCCATCCAGGCGCTCGGGGTAGGGGGAGGCACGATCACGGTTGGGACGGCCCTGGAGGGACCGTGTGTGAGAGTGGACATCGCAGATGACGGGCCGGGGATCCCGCAGGAGCTGCAGGAGCGCATCTTCGAGCCCTTTTTCACAACAAAGGATGTGGGCCAGGGGACGGGTCTGGGATTGGATGCGGCGCGGCGGATCGTCGTGGAGCGCCACCGCGGCTCGATCGACGTGGACAGCGAGCCGGGACGCACGGTCTTTCACGTGTGGCTGCCGATCGACGACGCTCTACCATCTTCCACATGAGCGCTCCGCAGGCGTGCACGCATCTCGATCGGGTGGAGATTCTCGAGGTGCCCACGCGCGCAGAGGTGCCAGGCTGTGAGGAGTGCCTGAAGATGGGCGGCCGTTGGGTCCATCTGCGTGTGTGCCGGACCTGCGGGAAGGTCGGATGCTGTGACTCCTCCCCCAACAAACACGCCTCGCGCCACGCTGCCGAGGATTCGCACCCGATCATGAGCTCGATCGAGCCGGGCGAGGACTGGTCGTGGTGCACGGTGGACGAGGTCGCGTTCGTGCTCGCCTGAGCAAGGGCGAGCGCTTGGCTGTATGTCTCGCTGGGAACGCTGTATAGCGATGGTCATACAGCACTCCACCGGTAACACATCCACCGAGACCGACCCTCTCGGCGAGCACCAACGTCACCGACCGGGCACCGGCGTGGCCTGCTCCGGTGAGATCCCAAAGCGCTGCTGATAGTCGCTGTTGAGCGCATCCCATCCGCCGGGCAGGCGCGGCTCGCTGCCACGCTGAGGGCTGGGCCTCCCATCGAGCGCCAGAGCCAGCGAATCCAAACACATGTGCCACCCGGCGCCGTCGCGGGCGGCCTTGAAGCGATCGTCGAACAGATGGGTGAGGCGAAGGATGCAGCCGTCGTCGCGCGCCTCCACCTCCCAGCGCAGCTCGTCCTCGCCCCAGGTGTGGGCGAGTAGACCAGGCGGCTCGAAGGCGAGCACGCGTCCGTCGGACATCTTGGAGTCTCCGCGATAT
>JASLDD010000298.1 GCA_030151725.1 Solirubrobacteraceae bacterium | reverse complement strand
AATCCTTGAGGAAATTCCTCACGGCAACCTCGAATACGCGCCCTAGCCACAAGGCTGTGAGTTGAGCCACAAGGGGGGCGGAGACCGCGTTACGGCGCGAGTCCCCGCCCCCTTTTGTGTTGGCTAAGTGAACTCGCTGTGAAGGCGTTGCTGCTGGCGCGGAGAGCGCTCAGCAGGCGAGGACGGGCTGACTGGCGCCCTGGGCCTTGGAGCGATACATGGCCTCGTCGGCGAGCCTGACGAGGGCATCGGCGTCGATGCGCAGACCCTCGGCATACGCCACGCCGATGGAGGCGCCGAGCTCCACTGATCCACAGGACAGCTCGAACGTGTTGCAGAGCGCCTCGCGGATCCTCTCGGCCACGCGCACGGCCGTGTCGGGCGCGGGAATGTCCTGGAGCACGATCAGGAACTCATCGCCGCCCAGGCGGCCAACGAGGTCGCTGTCACGGCTGGCCTGCTCGAGGCACTCGACCACGCGCACCAGCAGCTCGTCGCCGGCGGCATGCCCGAGGCTGTCGTTGACGGGCTTGAAGTGGTCGAGGTCGACGTAGATCACGCCGGTGGTTGTGTCCCCGCGTGCGAGCTCCAGCTCGAGCATGGTGAGGATGGAGGCGCGGTTATGGCTGTGGGTCAGCTGGTCGTAGCTCGCGCGGCGCTCGAGCTCCTGACGCGCGCGGGCGCTGTCGGTGATGTCGAGCACGCACACAATCGCTCCGTTTGCCTCGCCGCTACTGCGTAGCAGCGCGCGCAGGCTGAATAGCGCCCGTCGCCAGGCCCCGTCCGGCAGCTCGATGTCCACCTCGACGTCCCTGTCGACGCCTGCCGCCAGGACCTCCGTGAGGGCAGAGTCGAAGTCGCCCATGCCGCTGGCGTGGAGTGGCTTCAAGAGCGAGCCCACAGAAGTGGCGGCAGCGCGCGGCTCGCTCACGGTCTGCTCCTGAACCTGAGCTGAGACGGGTTGAGAGGAGCCGTAAAGGATGTCTAGTAGGCGTGCGTTGTGGTAGACCACGCTGCGCTCGTTGTCGAGGTGCAGGAGTCCCACGGGCATTGCGTTGGTGAGGCGGCGCAGCAGCTCCTCGCGTTCCTGCAGGACCTCCTGTGCCTGCATCTCGGCGGAGATGTCGATTAGCTCGACCAGCACGTAGTTGCGCCCGGGGTGGTTGAGGAAGTTGCGCAGGGTCGTGTCGACCCACATCCAGGTGCCGTCCTTGCGCTTGCGCCGAAGTCGTGTCTGCTGATCGCGCTTGGTCGATAGCACCGCCAGCCATCCCTCGACGGCGCGGCCCTGATCGTCGGGGTGGATCTGGTCGAGCACGGAGTTGCCGAGCAACTCCTCGGCGCTGTAGCCGAACATCTCGATGAAGGCCTCGTCGCAGTCCACGACCTTTGCGTTCTCGTCCTCCATCAGCGAGCAGAACCGGGGCGATGCGGTTGAGGCCTGAGGGGACTCCTCGCTGCTCTCCTGGGCCTCGTCCTCGCTGGGGAGGACCACGCCGAGGAGCACGCCGTGGATTTCTCGCAGGTCGAGGAAGTGCAGGGTGGCCCACGTGGAGGGCTTGCGCAGCATGCGCACTTTGGCTGCGGCGGCACCCTCCTCCTGGGCGCGCATCCACAGGCGCACGACCGTCGTACGATCGTCGGCCACCACGTTGTCGATCAGGGCCCGCCCCTCGATCAGGCCCTGGCCCCACAGCCCCACCGACTGGGGCACGGGGACGATCAGGCCGTTGCCGGCCAGACCGCATACGAGCGCATCTGGGTGCTCGCGTAGGAGCGCTTCGGCTGCCATTGCGAGGGTCTGGCCGTCGCTGGCGTTGGCTGTGAGCGTGTATGGCGTTGATTGGTCCATGGGCTTGCGACTATCACAACTAAATTCGACCATCTGGTAGCTGCACATGAATGCTGAAAAAGCTGGGTGGACACGTGGTCAGGCAGCTGGCTACCCGCCCTCGACGAACTTCGCCGCTGTCTTGACATAACCCATAATCTTGATAAGATCACTGAGCAATACGACGCACCATGACGTTTCTCTCCTCCCCGTCTGAGGGGTGCTCCTCGCCTCCTCAGACCCCTCCAGTACGACTGGGCCGGCTCCCCTCGCCGGCCCAGTCGCATTTTCAGCCGTCTGCAAAGGGCGCGATCGGAACCCGGTGGTCGCGCTCGCGCATGCCCAGCTCGTAGACCCCTCCATGGGTCGACTGCAACACCAGGGGCGGCCCGCCGGGGAACAGCGTCGCGGTGAGCCGCAGCCGGGCCACTGAGCAGTTGACGACGTCGTGCTCGCCTCCATCTGGGTCGGCATAGCGCCAGCCCGCGGCGGAGGAGTCCGGCACCTCGACGGCTCCCTCGATGACCACGCCACCCCGACCGGGCAGTCGCAGCGAGCACCCGGAGGCGCTCTCGGTCACGCTCAATCCGCGTGCGCCCAGCCCACCAAGTTGGTGGCGGCGTCCACCCAGCGACAGCGCGCCGTTGGCTACCCAGGGGGTCATGCGCCCGGCGAGCTCGAGACGGCCGATGGCCACGTCGAGCCATGCGTCGGGCTCGTTCTCGAAGCCCACGCCGTGCAGCCAGATCCAACGCTCGGCGTGCTCTGCGCCCCAGTTGTGCCCGACCATCCCACGCCATCCGTCCAGGTCGATCGTTCGCTCGCCGAGCTCGAAGGCGCCCTCGAAGCGCGCCGCCGGGAGGGGGCTGGTGAGCTTGGTCCTCGGTAGCGGGGAGCGGTATAGCCAATCGGGCGTCAGATGTCGGAGCTCTGGCTCCTGGGTGGTGAAGCGCAGCGACCAGCTGGCGGGGCCGCAGCTGCCCTCCGCGTGGCCCGGTCCCATCCATGCCTCCTCGCCGACCGCGATCCACTTGCCGGCGGGGACGCTGAGCTGAGTGCTGGTGCGCTTGTGCATGAACGGGCGCCCTGCGTGGGTGTCGAAGAGGGTGCACCAGACAGACCCCCGCGGGGGCTGCCCCGGCGCCTTGTGGACGGTGTGGCGGATCCACAGGCCGAGGGGCTCGTCGGGTGCGACGGCGCGCAGGTAGAACGACTCATACATACCGGCGCGCATGTGCGCTCGTTGGAAGACCGCCCCCGACTCCATGACAGCGATCCTAACCCCGGGGCGGCAATCCTGAGAGGATCCCGCGATGGATCGCACTCCGCTGGTTGCGCTGCCCTCGGCAATCACCCACCCGCATCCGCGTGAGGGCGCGCGCTATCTGCTTGGCATCGACGGCGGCGCAACCAAGACCCTGGCCGCGGTGCTGGATCTCCAGAGCAGCTCCCTGCACCTGGCGCACGGTGGCCCCAGCAACCAGGATGCCGTCGGCGCAAAGGCTGCGGGGGAGGCCCTGATTGGGGCAGCGGACGACGCGATCGAGCGAGCGGGCATCAAGCGCGAGCAGCTCGCGGCAGCGGTCCTGGCGGTTGCCGGAACCGACACGGAGGCGGTCAGCAAGCACGTGCGATCCGCGGGACGCGACGATTGGATCGTGGTCAATGACGTTGTCGGCGCGTGGGCCACAGCCACCGGCGCCGGACCCGGCGTTGCGGTGATCTCCGGCACGGGCTCGAATGTCTTTGGCGTAGGGCCGGATGGACAGGCATGGCGAGCGGGGGGGTGGGGCCACCTGCTGGGCGACGAGGGCTCGGGCTATTGGCTGGGTGTGCAATCGATCAAGGCTGCGCTGGCCGACCGCGAGGCGTCGGGGCAGCCGACGGCGTTGAGCGATGCGGCGCCTGCCTTCTTCAAGCTCTCGAGCGTGGAGGAGCTGGCGAGCTACGTGTACTCGAAGCCCCTGACCAAGGGTGAGATCGCAGCCTTTGCGATCGAGACAGCCAAGCTGGCCGAGGACGGCGATGAGGTTGCCCGCGAGCTGTTCGAGCGCGGCGCGGACGAGCTGGGCGCGCAGATCACGGCCGTCATCCGCCAGAGCGGCCTCGCCGACGGCGAGGCGCACGAGTTCCCCGTTGGCCTGATCGGCAGCGCGTTCAAGGCCGGCCCGATGTTCATCGACCCACTCACCCGCGCAATTCACGAGGTGGCGCCTTCAGCTCAGGTGGCCAAAGTGGAGATGGCACCGGTCGGTGGCAGCCTGCTGCTGGCGGCTGAGGCCTGCGCTGCCGGACGCAAGCTCTCGGCCAACGAGCTCGGGCCGTTGATCGACAGGGCGCTCGAGAAGCGCTGAGCTGGAGGTCAGGCCGCGACGGCCTGCAGGCGAGCTTCGATCGAAGCCCTGTCGCCGATGGCGCCCGCGCCGGCGCCGGCCATGCGCACGGCTGCCCCCGCGGTTGCAAATGCGACGGCTCGCTCAGGAGGTGCGCCCTCGGTGAGCGCCACGAACAGGCAGGCTGCGAAGACATCCCCCGCGCCGAGATCGTCGACAGCTGCTGCGAGCGCGGGCACTGCAACCGTGAGGGGCGCCCTGTCCGGCGTGAGGATCGTGCTCGGCTGGGACTCGGCTGTGATCGTCACGAGCGCGCGGTTGTCGAGGGCTGCCTCGATCAGTGACTCACAGCTCGCCTGCTCGTAGGCGCTGAGCACCAGTGCGTGGCAGCGGGCAGCCAGGCGCTCACTCGCTCGTGGCGCCCGTGCCAGGGAGATCTCGCTGCCGAGCGTCAGCCACTGCCGTGCCATCCCCTGAGGTGTGAGCCCGACGAAGGCGTCGCGCGCAGCGTAACGACCGGCGGTCTCGCGGGCGACGGGGGCAAGGTGCAGGATCGAGGTGCTGAGCTCGGGTGTGTCCTCGATGGGGCCGGCCCACACGAGCATGCGCTGGACGCGAGCGGGTCCTGAGCCGGAGGTCTGGAGGGTGGTGGTGTGACGGGCAGGCAGCACCTGCAACTCGATCTCTGAGCGGTAGGGCTCGAGCAGCTCTTCGATCTCGCGCGCCACGCCCTGGGTGACGATCAGCGTGCGCTGCCCCAAGCGGGCGGCCTGCAGGGCGCTGTAGAAGGCGGTGCCCCCCGCCCGACGGGATCCGTCGCTGAGCACGTCGATGGTCACGTGGCCAACAGCTGTGTAGTCGAACTGCAAGGGCTCCTTCATCCTCTCTGCAGGGCCTGTGGCACGATGGCCCGCTCCGCGTGCCGACGGGCAGTGGTGGCGAGCCGCCGGAGCACGCTATGCCAATACCAAATCGAATGGTGCCCTCGATTGTTGTGCTTGTTTTGAGTCGATGATTTCTGCCCTGCACGTACGACGCATCCCTGGCGCGCTCTGTCTTGCGCTGCTTGTGTCGGCCTGTGCGTTCGCCCGGGACGCCCAGGCGGCAGCTTCCGGCTCGCGCTACCCGTCGCCCGCCACACGTCCGCTGCTGCGCGCACGCAGCTCCGAGTTCGCGCACACAGCGGCTTCGCGTGGTGGTGCGCTCGCGCCCTCGACCAGCGCGCCGTCATCCAAGTCGCACAAGAAGAAGGCGCGCAAGCCGGCGCTGAGCGGCAACCCGGCTCGGGCCTTGCTGGCCTTCCAGACGATGCAGAAGATCTACTACATCCCCGGCTCGGGCCTGTATGACGGCGAACCGTTCTCCTACCTGTGGCCCTTCTCGCAGGCGCTGGCGGCCACCGTGAGCATGGCCAACGTGCCGCATACGGGGGTGTCCTTCGCGCACGAACTGCGTGCTGAGATGGTGGGACTGCGCTCCTACCTGGACACCGACAACTCGGGTGCGCCGGAAGGCGTGTTCACGAGCACGCTGACGGCGTTCGATGGGACTGTGGCTCCCCCGACGGGACCGGGGGGCGCCAAGTACTACGACGACAACGACTGGGTGGGGATCGAGCTGGCGCGCCTCTACAAGCTCGACAGCGACCCCTCGGCGCTCGGAAACGCAGAGGCGATCATGGCCTTCGAGATGGCCGGCTGGCAGACCAGCCCAGAACTCGGCTGTCCGGGAGGAGTCCCGTTCTCGAACACCGCGCAGAACACCGACCGCAACACCATCACGACCGCCCCGGCGGCGGAGCTGGGGGTCGATCTCTACAAAATCACAGGCAACGTCCAGTATCTGCAGTTCGCGGAAATGGCCTACCAGTGGGTGCGCAGTTGTCTGCTGCAGCCGAGTCAGCTGTATGCCGACCACGTGAATCGAAAGGGCCTCGTCGAACCGACGCTTTGGAGCTACAACCAGGGCGTGATGATTGGAGCGGGGACGCTCCTGTACCAGGCCACGGGCAACTCCGGATACCTCTACCAGGCCCGGCAGACCGCGCAGGCGGCCCGCGCGTACTTCACGCCCGAACGGCTCGGCTCGGAGAACCCGTTCTTCCCGTCGGTGTACTTCCGCAACCTCATGTATCTGGACTCCGTCACCCATGATCCGCCCGGGCCCAAGATCGCGCAGGCCTACGTGGACTACGCGTGGCAGCACCTGCGTTTGAGCAACAACCTGTTTGTGGCCGGCTCACCGGCGACGGCGCAGCTGCTCGACCAGGCGGCCATTGTGCAGATCTACGCGCTGCTCTCATCCTCGCCCAGCACCTATTTTTGAGCCGGGAATCGGGGAGGGCCGGGTGTCGGCTCGCGAGCGAGTAGGCTCTTGAGAAGTGGTGCACGAAGCGACCAACCTGATCACGGCTGAGGGCCTAGAGGACCTCAAGGCCGAACTGGCCGAGCTCGAGGGCGAGGGCCGCCGGGAGATTGCAGGACGGATCAAGACAGCTCGTGAATGGGGCGACTTGAAGGAGAACAGCGAGTACCACGACGCCAAGAACGAGCAGGCGCATCTCGAGACCAAGATCGCAAGGTTGCGCGAGAAGATCGCCGACGCGGTGATCGTCAAGGAGGAGAGCGCAGGGGCTGGGGGAGTCGTCAGCTTTGGCTCGACTGTCGTGGTTCGTGACGCCGAGGGCGTGGAGAAGACGTGGCGGATCGTGAGCTCGCATGACGCTGCTCCAGGCGATGGTCGCCTGTCGGCCGAATCGCCGGTCGCTGTGGCGCTGCTGGGACGCGCACCCGGGGAGCAGACCTCGGTGTCGCTGCCACGGGGCAAGCGCACGCTCACAGTTGTAAGCGTCAGCTAGTAGCTGCGCACGAGGCACCCCAGCTGCGGGGGGCTGCGCCGGTAGAGCTTCTTGCCGTCGGCGAGCGCGCTCTTTTGCAGCTCGCGCCGACGCTTGCGTATCGCCCTCAGCAACGCCTTTCGAGCGGAGCTGCCCATAGGTCCGCCGCCCGGTTGCTTGGCGTCGTGTTCGATCCGCTGCGCGAGAACGGCTAGGTCGTGATCTTCGCCGAGGATTTCTCCGAGCCGGTCGGCAAGGCGCTCGATTCGATGGAGACGCTTGGCGTCCCTGTGCGCACGCTCATACCGTCTGCGCGCGCGCTTGCCCTTGGGCGCCTTGGCGGGCAGCTCTGCCGGCTGGAGCATCTGGGCCACATAGCGGAGGTCCTTGACGCGTTTGCGCCAGCGGTGCATGGCGTGCATGTCTGAGCGCTTGGCCTGAGCAGCGCGGTGCATGCGCTTTGAGCCCTGGCGATAGAGATGCACGAGGGTTGCTTGGACGAGCTTGAGCTGGCCGCCATGGGGCAGGCACCATGCCTGAACGCGTGCTCTGCTGGCGCTCAGCTCGGCGACCACGTGTGCCCGGGCGCGAGCGTCGCCGAGTGTTTGCGCGCGTGCTCGTTCTCGCTCGCTGAGCAGGGTGGCGCGGAGCTTGAGAATCGGGCCGCGTCCAAGCAGCTTGCGAGGGTTGCGCTCGATCAGATGGTCGAGCGTTGCGAGCATCACCTCCGCATCGCGGGCGCCCGCCAACCGCCGTGCGGCGTCGCGCAGGGCGGTGCTCTCGCGCTCGTAGGCGGCGCGCCCAAGCTCCGGCTCGAGCAGTCGCAGCAACGCGCGCAGGCGCTTGAGCGCCTTGCGCGTCTCGTGCACTGCGCGCTCGTCAGGCTCCTGCCTGGCGCTGTCGAGCATTGTCAGCGCCAGGTCGAGCTGTCCGAGCGCCATCCGCTGCAGCGCGCTGTCAAGCGCCTCGCCCGGCACCAGCCCCAGCTGGCGCGCGCGCTCGGTGCGACGCTCGCGCATGCGCTTGGTCATCTTCACACCGACCCCCACCGCCACCGAGGCTGCCACAGTGGCCATCACCGGCGCCACAATGAAGCGATGTCCAGGCTTCCGGCGGCGAAATGGTGGACGGTGCGGCGCGCGGGCAGCCGAAAGCCTGCGACCTATAGATGTCCACTGTGCGATCACCTGTTGCCGGCTCTCAGCGAGCACATGTTGATAGCACCCGAAGGCGACACCCGCAGGCGCCGCCACGCGCATACAGAGTGCGTACTGCGTGCACGCGCGCAGGGCAAGATGGCGCTGAGGGACGAGTGGCTTGCAACCCAGCCGCGCCAGGCATCGCTTTGGAGCCGCATGCTACGCCGCCCATGACGCCACGCTCTTCCAGCACGCCGGGCAGAGACCTCGCTCAGCCGCCCCACACCTTGGCGTGCTCTGGCTCAACGCGAATGATCACGCGCTGTTCGCCGGGTTGGCGCATGGGGTACTCGTCCTTGTCCATGTACTTCTTGGCCAGCGAGTCGATGTGCTCGTCGGCGCCCTCGCGGGTGATCTCTGAGACGCGCCCGCGGACCTCGAGGTACTCGTAGGGGTTTTCCATGTTCTGGACGGTCAGCGTCACCCGCGGGTCTCGCTCGAGGTTGGTGGGCCACGCGCGACCCTCGGCCGAGTTGACGACGGGTTTGCCGTCCTGCACATCCACCCACACGGGCACGCCGTGTACGGAGCCGTCTGCGCGCAGCGTCGCCACATGGCAAAAGTTCTTCGCCTTCAGCAGTTCCTCGCCCCGACCTTCGATCTTCACGCTCATCCCAAGTCCTTTCTCGCGGTGTGGTGCTTTCTGTGCTGTCCCGGAGGTGCCGAAACGAGCGACAGGAGCTGTCCACACACTACCCCTCCCGCGCGGTCGCCTATCGGAGAGCTAGTTGCGCGAGCTGGCCGGCGGGATGCTGCCGACGGGCGTCAATTTGCCGTTGTTCAGCTGGAAGTGAACGGTGGCCTGGCCGCCGCTGGGCGAGCTCAGCGGATCGCCCTTGCGGTAGATGGGGTAGGCGATCGTCACTTCGGTGTCGCTCTGGGCGAGCACCTTGACTGTGGCGCTGGGTTCCTTGGTGTCTGTGCCTATGTAGTGGCCGCCTAGGAAGAAGAATGCCTGTTGGCCGTAACCGTCAGTCGATCCGGTGCGCGTTCCCACAAGCACGCGGAGGGTCTGGTTGGAGTGATATTCGGAGGTGTCGTTGGGTGTATACCCTCGAGCGCGCACCAGTTCGGCAGCTGCGCTTGTGCCTTCGGCGTGGGTTTCCTGCTGGGTGAAGGCCGGCTCGGATGCTGTGTGGGTGCTCGTGGGTGCGGAGGTGCCGCCATTGGTGGTGGTCTGCGCGGGCGTTGTGGCGGTGCTGGTAGTGGTGGCGGGCGCGGTGGTGCGGCTCGTGGAGGCTGTGGTTGTGGCTGTGCTCGGCTGGGTCACCGCAGCTTCGTTGGTCGCGGAGACGGTCTTGGTCTGTGAGCTGCCGCATCCGCCCAGCACCGCGCCGTCGCATGCGCCGAGGGTGAGAGCGAGGAGCGCTCCAAGTAGCGGGTGTCTCATCACAGCCATGGTATTCGCCGGCGGCTGAGCTCCTCCTCGGCCTGGGCGCTCTGGCCCGACGATGGGCAGGCATGAGCTGGTGTGTATTCGATGGGGTTCTGTATATCCATGGTTATACAGAACCCGCAGAGAGACAAAACCGAGCGGCCACGCAACGTAATAACCATGGTGTCACAGCTGTCGCAAACAGACATAGCACCCCCCCTTCTAGGACCAGCCTTGCAGCGCTAAAGAGGGGCGCCAAACACTTAGTTATTAGTAACTGCTAATATAACCATCATGGCATCTCCCCCTAGGCAAGGAGCAGGGAACATGAGTGGCACGCGCAGGAACAACTGGACGCTGGGAATCGTGTCGTTGGCTTTGTTCATGGTGGTCTTGGACAACCTGGTGGTGAGCGTGGCACTGCCCACGATCCACCGCGATCTGGGGGCTTCGATCCAGTCGCTGGAGTGGACGGTCAACGCGTATGTGCTCGCGTATGCGGTGCTGCTGCTGACGGGAGCGGCGCTGGGAGACAGATTTGGACGCAGGCGCATGTTTGTGATCGGGATGTGCGTGTTCACGGGCGCATCGGCGCTGGCGGCGCTTGCCCCGACGACGGGCCTGTTGATAGCGGCGAGGGGCGTTCAGGGAGCGGGGGCGGCGGTGGTGACGCCGCTGACGCTGACTTTGCTGGCGGAGGCCTTCACGAAGGAGCGTCGGGGGATGGCGATTGGCGTGTGGTCGGGAGTCAGCGGGATCGCGGTGGCTCTCGGCCCGCTGGTGGGCGGGGCGGTGGTTGAGGCGATCTCGTGGCACTGGATTTTCTGGATCAACGTCCCGATTGGGATCTGCCTGGTGCCTTTGGCGGCGAGGCTGTTGCAGGAGAGCCACGGCCCTTACGGCAGTCTTGACATCCGTGGTCTGCTGCTTGGGAGCAGCGGGGCGTTTGGGATCGTGTTTGGCTTGGTCCGCGCGCAGTCGCTGGGGTGGACGAGCCCCACGATCGTTGCGAGCCTTGGGGCCGGAGTGCTGCTGCTGGGCGGCTTCGTGCTGTGGGAGATGCGGGCGCCGGAGCCGATGCTGCCGATGGGGTTCTTCGCGAGGCGCTCGTTTGCGGTGACGAATGTGGCTTCGTTGACGATGTATTTCGGCATGTTCGGATCGATCTTCTTCCTCTCCCAGTACATGCAGAATGTGTTGGGCAACACGCCGTTTCAGGCTGGGTTGAAGCTTTTGGTGTGGACAGGAGCGACGATGGTGGTGGCGCCTGCGGCAGGCGTATTCTCGGAGCGAGTGGGGAGCCGGCCGTTCATGTTCGTGGGCCTCTCGCTGCAGGCGGGGGCGTTGGCATGGCTGGCTCTGCTGCTTTCGACACATGAGGCCTACTCACAGATGATCCTCCCGTTCATCATGGCCGGCGCAGGCATGGCGCTCGTGTTTGCGCCTTCGGCCAACGCGATCCTGTCGTCGGTGACCGATCAGCAGGCGGGCCAGGCCTCAGGCGCCAACAACGCGATCCGCGAGGTGGGAGGGGTGCTTGGCGTGGCGGTGCTCGCGTCGGTGTTCAGTGGCTCTGGCTGCTAC
>JASLDD010000274.1 GCA_030151725.1 Solirubrobacteraceae bacterium | reverse complement strand
GGGCTGTTCTCCAACCTGCACCCGAAATTCCGCACGCCCTGGTTCACGATCGTGTTCTTCTCGATCCTCGCCGGCCTGCTGATCCTGCCCGGCGAAACCACCCTGCTGGGCAACCTCTACTCGTTCGGGGCGATGCTCTCCTTTACCACCGCGCACATCTCTGTGGTGGTGCTGCGCTGGAAGCAGCCCGACACCGAGCGTCCCTACCGGATGCCTTGGAACGTCCGCATCCGTGGCAACTCGATACCGCTGACCGCCGTTTTGGGAGGCATCGGCACGTTCGCCGCCTGGTGCGCCGTGGTGGCGCTGCACGGCGAGGCGCGCACGATCGGCATCCCCTGGATGGTGCTGGGAATGGGCGGCTACTTCATCTATCGCCGACGCCAGGGCCTCGACCCGCGCCTCTCCTACAAGATCCCCCGACCCGAGCGCCCGGCCGACTTCGAGGAGCTCGAGTACAAGACAGCGCTCGTGCCCATCTTCGGCGATGACGTGAGCGCCTCGGCGCTCAAGAGCGCCGCCAAGCTGATCGGCTCAGAAGGCGTCGTGTATGCGATCTACGTGCTGCCCGTGCCCAGCCAGCTCTCGCTCGAGTCGGGTCTCGAAGAGGAGGAGGCACACGGGCGCTCGGTGCTCGAGAGCGCGCGCATCCAGGCCAGGCGCGCGGGCATCAAGATCCACACCGGGCTGATCCGAACCCGCAACCCCGGCTCGGCGCTCGTCGAGGAAGCCGAACGCGTGCACTCGGACGTCATCTACTGGTCGACCATCCACGCCCCCGCCGGCGAGCAGCGGATCGGCCCCACGGCCGCCTATCTGCTCAGCAAGCGCCCCTGTCGCGTGATCATCGAGACCCAGAATCGTCCTGCGCCGCAGGGCGAGCGGCTGGCCGCGCTCTCAACGCCCGCCGGGGTCTGAAGGAGGTCCTGGCTCAGCCCAGCGCCGAGCGCAGGGCCTCATCGAGCTGGGGGTGCAGGAACTCGTAGCCGAGCACCAGTGGCTTAGCGGGGACCACGCGCGCGCCGCCCGTCACGATCTCCGCCATCTCGCCATAGAGCAGCCCCAGCGCAAAGCCCGGCACGGGCAGCAGCGCGGGGCGATGCAGCACGCGTCCGAGAACTGCTGAGAAGTTGCGGTTGGACACCGGCTCGGGAGCCGTTCCGTTGAGCGGTCCGCTCCAGCGCTCGTCATGCAGCGCCGCGAGCATCATGCCCACGAGATCGGCCGTGTGAATCCAGGAGATGAACTGGCGCCCGCCGGCCACGGGTCCGCCCACGCCGAGGCGAAACGGCGGCAACATCTTGCCGAGCGCCCCGCCCGAGCTGTCGAGCACGACGCCCGTGCGCAGCTGAGCGACGCGCATGCCGAGCTCGCTCGCGCGATCCGCCTCCGCCTCCCACTCGACGCACACCTGGGCGAGGAAGTCGCGTCCCGGCGGGGCCTCCTCGTCGAGCGGCTCCTCGCCGTGCGTGCCGTAGTAGCCGATCGCCGAGGAACTGAGCAGCATTTGCGGTCGCGGCTCGGCCGCCTTCAGTCCCGCGATTAGGTTGCGGGTGCCCGTCACGCGGCTGGCGCGGATCGCCTGCTTGACCTTCTCGTTCCAGCGCTGTGCTACCGGCTCGCCCGCCAGGTGGATCACCGCGTCGCGGCCCGCCAGCGCTTCTGCGGGCGCGGCTTCGCTCATCAGATCCCAGCCCACCGCCTCCACGTCCTTGCCCAGCTTCTCGCGGGCGCGGTCAGGATTGCGTGTGAGGACGGTCACCTCGGCGCTCTCGGCGCGCAGCGCCTCCAGCAGCTGTGGCCCGATCAGTCCGGTTGCTCCCGTGACGGCAACGCGCGTGGCGCTCACACCCGCCCTTCGCCAATTTGGGCGCCCGCGTAGCCCACCTGCTGGCCCGCCAGCGCCGTTCCCTCGGCGCGTGCCTCCTCCG
This sequence comes from Solirubrobacteraceae bacterium, assembly GCA_030151725.1. GTDB lineage: Bacteria > Actinomycetota > Thermoleophilia > Solirubrobacterales > Solirubrobacteraceae > Palsa-744. The sequence continues at coordinate 9,552 of JASLDD010000274.1, read as the reverse complement.
CGACGGCAGCAGCCACCGCAGGGGCGACGTCGCGGTTGAACACCGACGGGATGATGTAGTCCTCACTGAGCTCGCTCTCGTCGACGATCTCGGCGATCGCGCGTGCGGCGGCCATCTTCATCTCCTCGGTGATCGTCGGCGCGCGCACATCGAGGGCGCCCCTGAAGATGCCGGGGAAGCAGAGCACATTGTTGATCTGGTTGGGATAGTCCGAGCGTCCGGTGGCCATGATCCGCACGTAGGGGGCGGCCTCCTCGGGGTTGACCTCCGGGTTGGGGTTGGCCATGGCGAAGACCATCGCGTCCTTGTTCATGCGCGCCAGCGCCTCCGCCGGCAGCGCTCGTGCGCCCGATACGCCGATCAGCAGGTCGGCGCCGTCGATCACGTCGGCCGGGGCGCCTGCGCGGCAGTCGGGGTTGGTCGACTCGGCGAACCAGCGCTTGACGGAGTTCATCGAGCCGTCCAGGTAGTCATCGCGCTGAACGTGGAGCGCCCCACGCGAGTCGGCGCCGATGATGTGACGCACGCCGCCCGAGAGCAAGATCTTGGTGACCGCGATGCCGGCCGCACCGAGCCCGATCACGAGCACGTTGATGTCCTGCAGCCGCCGGCCCGTCAGCTTGACGGCGTTCAGCAGCGCCGCCATCACGACCACGGCAGTGCCGTGCTGGTCGTCGTGGAAGACGGGGATGTCGAGCTCCTCCTTGAGGCGGTCCTCAATCTCGAAACAGCGGGGCGCCGAGATGTCCTCGAGGTTGATGCCCCCGAAGCCCGGTGCCATGCGCTTGATCGTCTCGATGATCTCCTCCGTGTCCTTCGTGTCCAGGCAGATCGGGAACGCGTCCACGTCGGCGAACTCCTTGAACAGGCAGCACTTGCCCTCCATCACCGGCATCGCCGCGCGGGGCCCGATGTCGCCGAGCCCGAGTACGGCGGTCCCGTCGGAGACGACGGCCACGGTGTTGCGCTTGATCGTGTACTGGAAGGCCTTGTCTTCGTCGTCGGCGATCGCCAGGCAGACGCGTGCCACGCCCGGCGTATAGGCCATCGAGAGGTCGTCGCGGGTCTTTAGCGGATGCTTGTTGTGCTGCTCGATCTTGCCGCCCAGGTGCACCAGGAAGGTGCGGTCGGTCGTATCGATGACCTCGGCGCCGTCGAGCGCGTTGATCGCCGCGAGGATGACGTCCCAATGCTCGCGCCCGGAGGCGTCCACCACGATGTCGCGCAGGCTGTGGCCGCCCTCGACCTCCACCAGGTCGACCGCGCCGACCATGCCACCCGTCTCGCCGATGGCCTTCGTGACCTGCGCGAGGATGCCCTGCGACTCGTCGAGCTTGACGCGGATGATGAGGCGGTATTGCGCGCTTGGGGTTGCGCTCACTGGGGAGTGCTCCTTGTAGTTGGGCGGGACGGGATGTTAGGAGGTATGCGTGGCGGGCACTTGTTCGTGTTTGCGGACTGCCTGCCTGCGAGCCCCCGCTCGTGCTCGTAGAGTGCGCGGAAGATGGCAATCGACGCCACACCAAAGGGGGACACGCGTCCCGCGAACGCGAAGCCCGGCGCTGCGGCGGGAGCTCTCGAGCGGCGACTGTTCCTAATTGACGGCCCCAGTCTCGTATATCGCGCCTTCTTTGCGCTGCCCGAGTCGATCGCCACCTCGACCGGAATTCCCACCAACGCGATCTTCGGGTTTGCCTCAATGCTCGTCAAGATCGTCACCGAGCACGGGGTGTGTCCGACAGTGGTCGCGTGGGACGCAGGGACCTCGGGGCGCAATGAGCTGTTCCCCGAATACAAGGCGCAGCGACGTTCGCGGCCGGACCTGCTCAAGCAGCAGTGGCCGGCGATGGAACCGCTGGTGGAGGCGTTTGGCTATCGCAACGTGCGCGTCGAGGGCTACGAGGCGGACGATGTGATCGCCTCGCTGGCCCAGCGAGCCTTGAGCGCGAGTCCGCCGGTGCCCGTGATGATCGTCACGGGCGACCGCGACGTCTTCCAGCTGATCGACGAGCAGGGTCTCGTCAAGGTGATGGCGACCTCGCGTGGCATCACCGACACCAAGACCTACGACCGCCAGGCGGTGATCGACCGCTACGGCATCCCGCCCGAGCTGATCCCCGACTTCTATGGCCTGAAGGGGGACACCTCCGACAACATCCCCGGCATCCCCGGGATCGGCGACAAGACGGCCAGCGATCTGATCCAGGCGTACGGCTCGCTCGAGCAGGTGCTGGCGCACGTCGACGACATCAAAGGCGCCAAGCGCAAAGAGAACCTGATCGAGCACGCCGAGAACGCGCGCGTGTCCAAGCAGCTCGCCACCGTGCAGCGCGACGTGGACGTCGACTTCGACATCTCCGCCGAGGCCGTCCGCGAGCCCGACCGCTCGCGCGTGCGTGAGGTCTTCCGCGAGTACGAGCTGCGCGACCCGCTGCGCCGCCTGGAGGAGGCACTGGGCGACCCCGACGTGGCCGCCCCGGCTCCGGCGGCCGAGGTGCAGCTGACGGCGCGCGTGCGGACCGGGTCGGTTGCGGACATCGCCAGGCTGGGAGCTGCGGAGAACGAGCTGCATGTGGTCGTCGTGGAGAGCGAGGCGCCGGAGGGCGCGCTGTTCGCGGAGGGTCCGCCGTGGCGCTTTGCGGTGGCGGCCGACGGCGAGGTGCTCGTCGGCGAGTGCGCCGGGCCCGAGGAGGTGGCGCTGGCGTGTGGGGAGCGCCCGGTCATCGCTCACGACGCAAAGGCGCTGGGTGTGGTGCCGGCGGGGCTCGTCCACGACACGCTGCTCGGCGCCTACCTGCTCGAGCCGGCCCGTCGCGGCTATCCCTTTGGGGAGCTGTGCGAGGAGCGGGGCTTTGCGAGCGACCTTAAGGAGCCGCTGGCCGGCGATGCGGTGCTCTTGAGCGCTCTGGCCGATTGGCAGCGCGAGCAGATCGCCGAGCGGGGCCTCGAGGCCCTGATGTGCGACATCGAGCTGCCGCTGGTGGCGGTGCTGCGCGAGATGGAGCTGCTCGGTGTGCGCCTGAACCTGGAGCGTCTGGCGGCGATCACGGAGCGGGTGCGCGCGGAGATCGACGGTCTCGAACGCGAGATCTTCGCGCTGGCCGATGAGCAGTTCCTGATCTCCTCGCCCCAGCAGCTGGGGGAGATCCTGTTCGAGAAGCTCGGCCTCTCGCGAAAGCGCCGCGGCAAGACCGGCTTCTCGACGGACGCACGCGTCCTTCAGGCGATCCGCGACGAGCACGAGATCATCCCCAAGATCGAGCGCTGGCGCGAGCTCTCGACGCTGATCAAGACCTACCTGGACGTGCTGCCGGCGCTGGTCGACGCACGTCATCGGATCCACACCACATTCCTGCAGGCGGTGGCGCAGACGGGGCGGCTGTCGAGCACCAACCCGAACATGCAGAACGTCCCCATCCGCACGCCGCTTGGGCGCGAGATCCGCGGCTGCTTCGAGGCCGAGGACGGCAACGTGCTGATCTCGGCCGACTACTCCCAGATCGAGCTGCGCGTGCTCGCCAACGCGGCCGGGGAGGACGCGCTGATGGAGATCTTCGCCCGCGGCGAGGATGTGCACACGGCGACCGCCTCGCGCGTGTTCGGAGTGAAGCCGGAGGCGATCGACCCGGGGATGCGCTCGAAGGCCAAGATGATCAACTACGGGATCGTCTACGGGCTCTCGGACTTCGGTCTGGCCGACCGCCTGAACATCCCCCGCGCCGAGGCCAAGGAGTTCATCGACGCCTACCTCGAGCGCTTTCCCAAGGTGGCTGCCTTCATGGCCGAGACGATCGAGCGCGCCAAGGAGGCCGGCGACGTGCAGACGCTGTGGGGCCGGCGCCGCCAGATCCCCGAGCTGCGGGCCCGCAATTACCAGGTGCGCACGCTGGGCGAGCGCCTGGCCGTCAACACCGTCATCCAGGGCACGGCCGCCGACGTGATCAAGCTGGCGATGGTGCGCTGTCACAGCGCGCTGGCCGAGTCGGGGCTAAGGACGCGCCTGCTGCTCACGATCCACGACGAGCTGCTCTTCGAAGGGCCGCCCGAGGAGGTCGAGGCGGCCCGTAAGCTGATCGAGCGCGAGATGGTGGGCGTGTGGGACGAGCGCGAGCCGCCGATGGCCGTGGACATTGGCTCGGGGCGCAACTGGCTCGAGGCGAAGTAGGTCAGCCGAGCGCCGTGCGAAAGCCCTCGCGCCAGCTGGGATGCGCGGGCTGCCAGCCGAGCTCATGCTTGGCCAGCGCATTGGAGGCTCCCTGGGCGCTGGTCATCACCGAGACGCCATAGGAGCCGGCGACCGGCCGGGCAAGCCAGGCGGGCACCCTCCGTGGCTTGGGTGCTTCGAGCGCGTCGGCGAGCGCGGGCAGCCACTGTGCGACGGGCGCAGGGTCGTCGTCGACGATGTTGTAGGCGTGTGAGGATCCGTTGGTGAGGGCGGTCACGGTGGCCTCGGCGGCGTCGTCTATGTGGATGAAGGACCACACGCCTCCACCGTCGCCGACGATCGGCAGGCGTCGCCGGGCGATGTCCTCGCCCATGGCGCCGTCGCGGGCGATGGAGCTTCCGGGTCCGTAGAAATTGCCGTAGCGAAGCGTCGTGCCGCCCCCCTGGGCGACGGTTTGCTCGAGCTCCGCCAGTGCTCGGGCTGAGCGCCTGAAAGGCTCGGGCGCGTCCACATAGAGCGGATCGGCCTCCTCGTGGAGCGTTCCCGCTGGCCCGGGCGCATAGGCGAAAGCGATGCTCTGGGCGAGGATCCGTGTGGCGCCGGCCTCCCGAGCGGCCTCGACGAGTATGCGCGTGCCCTCGCTGCGCAGACGGTCGTTCGCCACGAAGTCCCTGACGATCGTGCGCGGGTTGATGCGGCGCGGCAGCGCGGTCAGCTCGTGGATTACGGCATCCGGACGGGCAGCTGTTACCGCCTCGCGAACGGCCGTGGCGTCGAAGGCGTCCGCCACGACCGGCTCCGCGCCGCCCGCGCGGAGCATGTGAACCTTCCCGGGCGATCTGGTCATGCCCGTGACCTCGTGTCCCGCGGCGATCAGCTTTGGTATCAGCCTGCGGCCGATCACGCCGGTGGCGCCGGCGAGGAAGACCCTCACGCGGCGACGCTTTCCGCCTGGGCGCGCTCGGGGACGACGCAGACCATGCCCTCGCGGAAGCCCGCCGGGGTCATGTCGAAGGCGGAGTTGAAGCGTGCGCGCATGTTCTCCAGTGCGATCACGTTCGTTAGCTCGACCATCTGGCGCTCGTCGAAGTGCTCGCGCAGAGCGGCGAACAGCTCATCGTCGACCTGCACGGGGGTGCGGCTGAGGGCGGTGGCGTAGTCGAGCACGAGCCGCTCGAGCTTGCTGAACTCGCTGCTGTCGCGATAGTTGGGCATGGCGAGGAGTTGCGCCTCGGTGACGCCCGCATCGAGCGCCAGCGACGAGGCGATGTCGCAGCAGAACTCGCAGTTGACGACCGCTGCCGCCTTGGTCTCGGCCAGGACCTTCAAGCGCTCCTCGACACGATGCTGCTTGGCCGTGGCCTGCTCGAAGATGCCGTAGCCGATGAGAATGCGCGGGGTGTGGGCATAGACGCCGAGAGGGTCCATGTCGCGTCCGAACTGGCGCCGCGAGAGCCTGAAGATGAGGCGCACGATCGGCCCCGCCTTGCGTGGTTGGACAACTTCGATTCTGGTCATCTTTGTACCTCCAGAGGTCGCATGGACTCACGTGCCAGCCAGACGAGTGCAGCGGTGGCCAGCGCGAGCGATATGAAGTCGGCGGAGCCAAGCCAATGGGGATGGGCGGCGCCGATGTCGACGAGATGGTTGATGGAATGCAGGCCGAACTGCAGCGCGACGCAGCAGAGCACGGGCGTTCGCCACGCCACGCGCCTGTCGGCGACGAGCAGCGCGACCCCGAAGGCCAGGTTGAACGTCGCGGTGTCGCGCAGGTAGTGGTTGTTTTGCACGCCGAAGGGTCCGATGTCGCTGAAGAACACGTGTGGTGCGAAGACCATTAGGGCGGCGATCGCGAAGTTGTAGGCGGCGAACGCGATCAAGCCCACACGAACAGTTGACATGGGCGCTACTCTACTCCAGCGTGGATCCCAAAAAGTGACCAGTCAAGCGACAAAATCGGGTACCAGTCAGGGGCCGGAGCTGCTGATCCAGCTCCGCGGCAGCCGTCGTCGCGCTCAGTTGGAGGACCGCCTGCGCGAGCTCGTGCGCGACGGGACCCTGGTGGCCGGGGCGCGGATGCCCTCCTCTCGCGCGCTGGCCGACGATCTCGAGGTCTCACGCCGGCTGGTCGTGGACGCCTACGCGCAACTGCTGGCGGAGGGCTACTTCGTCTCGCGCCGCGGCGCCGGGACCTACGTCGCCGACACGGCCACCCTCACAGGGGAGACCTCGCGAGCTCCGAGGGGGGCCAGCCTGCAGTTCGACTTCTTCCCCGGCGCTCCCGATCTGTCCTCGTTCCCACGCGCGCTGTGGCTGCGCACGATGCGCGAGGTGCTGGGATCGGCGCCGCCGGCAGCATTTGCGTATCCGGACCCGCGAGGCTCTGTGGAGCTGCGCCGTGCGCTGGCCGGCTATCTGCGGCGCGTGCGCGGCGTAGTGGCAGAGCCCGAGTCAATGGTCATCTGCGCGGGGGCCACGCAGGGGCTTGCGCTGCTGGGCCGGGCGCTCTCGCGGATAGGCAGCACGGCGATCGCGGTGGAGGATCCCGGCCTGCCTCCCCACCGGGCCGTCCTCGCCTATGCGGGCATGGAGGTGCGCAGCGCGGCGGTGGATGAAGACGGCCTCGATGTGGCCTCGCTGGACGCTCCGGTCGTCCTCACGACGCCCGCCCATCAATGCCCTACGGGGGTCGTCCTCTCGCCGGCGCGACGGGGTGCGCTGATCCGCTGGGCGCGCGCCGGAGGGCTGGTGATCGAGGACGACTATGACGCCGAGTTTCGCTATGACCGCGCGCCGCTCGGTGCCCTGCAGGGCCTTGCGCCCGATCGCGTGGTGTACCTGGGGACGGCCTCGAAGACGCTGGCCCCGGGGCTGCGCCTCGGTTGGCTTGTGCTGCCGCCCTCGCTCGTGCACGCGGTGGCGGAGGCCAAGATCCTCGATGACTTTGGCTCCTCGACGCTCGAGCAGCTGGTTCTGGCACGGCTGCTCGAGAGCGCGGCCTATGACCGCCATCTGCGCAAGGCGCGGCGTCGAAACCGCGCTCGCCGGGATGCCCTGATCGCGGCTGTGGCAGAGCACCTGCCGGGGGCGCGCGTGACGGGCATCTCAGCCGGGCTGCATGCGCTCGTGCGGCTGCCCGCGGCGGTTGATGCGCATCGCCTGATGCGTGCGGCTCCCGAGCGCTCGCTCAGCGTGTATCCGCTGACACTGCATCTGATCGACCCACCCAGCGACACCGATGCGCTGGTGCTCGGCTACGCGAACCTGTCCGAGCCGGCGATCGCGGAGGGCATACGTAGGCTGGGAGAGGTCCTGCGGGAGCTGTGGGAGCATGGGCGCTGATGCCAGCGCCCGCACGCACAGGAGCAGCGGCTCGGCCCCGCGCCCGGCCTGTGCCCGGCAGGCGCCTTCCGCTGGCGCTGCCCGGGGCCCGGCTGGCGGCGCGCACCGCCCCTCGCGGCGCGCATGAGATCCTCGACCGTCCGCACACGGGCTCGCCGGAGGAGGTCGCTGCCGCAAAGCGCACGCTGGTCGTGAGCTTCCGGCGCGACGGCACGGGGGTGCCGACGCCGGTGTGGGCGGCGGCGGCAAACGGCTCCTTCTATGTGCGCACGGAGCGCACGTCCGGCAAGGTCAAGCGCCTGCGCGGAGACCCTCGCCTGCTGATCGCTCCGTGCACGGTGCGCGGCGTTCCGTTGGGGGCGGCTCTCGAGGCGCACGGGAGACTGCTGGGTGCGGAGGAGGAGGAGGAGGCGATCGCCGAGCGGGCGCTGACGTCGCGCTACGGGGCCGGTCGCGCGCTGTTCGAGCTGGCGATGGATCTGATGCGCGTCGACATGGGCTACCTGGAGATCGTGCCTGGGGAGTGGAGCTAAACGCTCACGGGCGCTGCCTGCGCGCGCAGGCGGCGTCGCGGGCGCTGGCCCACGAAGGACGGCGGCGCGATGTCCAGGTAGTGCGTGAATGCCCAGGCGGAGAGCCTGCGGTTTTCGAAGGCGTGAACGAGCGCGGTTGTGGCGCGACTGGGTGTCATCTGGCCGACGGCGCGCTGGACCCCAAGCAGCCATCTGAATTTACGGGCGTGCGAGTCTGAGAAGGCGCCGTAGCGTGCCAGGGCCTGGGCACGCTGGCTGTGGCCTTCCACGACCGCGCGCAGCTCGCGCCCGCAGGCGATGCCGAAGTAGAGCGCGGTGCGAATGCCCTCGGCGGTGAGTGGGAGACAGTGACCGGCGGAGTCGCCGGCGAAGAAGACGCCGTCCTCCACGGCGGAGCGAAGCTGGTGGGGAATCCAGTTGCCCTGATAGCCGTCTGGCGGCAGGCCGAGGTCGTGCGCGAGCCGCACGGTTGGCTCCTTGACGTGATGGGTGGGCCAGAAGGAGCCCACGCCAACGCGCAGCTCATCCTCGGCTGGGAAGCTCCACCCGTAGCCGGATCGAATGACCCGGGGGTCGATCCACAGTTCCATCTCCTGTCCGCTGCCGGGGGGATGCACCTCCAGCCCGCGCGACAGGCGTGCCTTGGGCGGCTGGATGGGGGTGGCGTTAGACAGCGAGCGCCGCCAGCCGAGCGCATCGACGATCAGCGGGGCGCGCAGCTCGCCCCGATCGGTCTGGACGGCAAAGCTGCTGCGGCCGGTGACGGTCGCGGTCTCGAACTCGATCTCGCTCGACTCGGTCTGCGCCCACAACAGCGCGCACAGCTCGCGGTAGTCGAACGTCGTGAACGACCACGGCAGCTGCCAGCGCGAGGTGCGGTAAGGAGTGTGCACCACGAGCTCGTCGAAGCTCTGGCGCAGCGAGCCCATCAGATCCAATGCCTGCAGCCACACTGTGGGAACTCCACAGGCCGATGTCTGGCGCTCACCGATCTCGTAGCGGTCGATCACGAGCACCTTTGCACCGCTGCCGGCGAGCTCTCTGGCGACCGCCAAACCGGCGAAGCTGGCACCGCAAACGAGCACGTCGCAGTCGCGCTCCAAGCGGGTGCGCTGCTCTCCCCGCTTCGTTGCTCGAACAGGCATGTGGCCGGCAATGATACGGCTGCGCTACGCTTCGGCCGGTGCAAACCTTGATGGAGAACCCGCAGGCCCGAGTCGTCGACGGCTCGAACGGCCTGCTCTTGGAGATCGACGGGCAGATCGTCCCGAACTACGACGCCACCTTCCGCGACATCGAGGAGGGCGAGGTCGTCACCGGGAACGTGGTCCGGATCGACAAGGACGAGGTCCTCGTCGACATCGGCTACAAGTCCGAGGGCGTCATCCCGGCCAACAAGCTTTCGATCCGCAAGGCGGTCGACCCGGCCGAGGAGGTGCACCTGGGCGAGGAGGTAGACGCGATCGTCCTCACCAAGGAGGACCAGGACGGCCGGTTGATCATGTCCAAGAA
>JASLDD010000263.1 GCA_030151725.1 Solirubrobacteraceae bacterium | reverse complement strand
AGAGACGCGCGCCCGAAGGCGGTCATACCCACGTTCAACGAGCTCAATGCTGCTATCGACTCTGTTGGGACGCTCTACAAGAAGTACTACAGCGTTCTGTTCCCAGGAAATACGTATGTCTCGCTTGTTCCGGTGATCGCTGATCACGACTGGAAGGCCGTGTTTCGAGTCCCGTGGTCGAGCAACGCCTAGTCGTTGAATAGCTCCCTAATCCACGGCAGATCAATAGAGCGCACGTCGCACAAGCGGGGCATTCAGCGACTTGGATCAGGTCGTCGCCAAGGCTTCGCTGCGTCCTTACGCAAGGCTCTGAGAGCCGCCTCGGGGCCTTCGTCCCAATCTTGGATGGCGAGCGTGATGCCAACGCCTTTTTCACGTATGTACTCCACTGCTACGTAAAGCGCTTCGGCGCTCCACGTCGGATTGACTGTTTGGACGAGGGCGGCTCCGGTTTGCTGGCGCTCTTCTAGCGCATCCAGAAAGTCGTCCAAGCCGCACTCCCGGAGGTATACCTCTCGATCTTCTTGATTCGCGGGCAGACGGGTTGAGTCCATAGACTCCAATATCCGCCGAACCGCCGCAGCCTGTCAAGCAAGGTCGCACAACGACGATCCCGATGATAATCGGTTTACTGCTTCTGTGTAGGCATCATATATCTACTGCACGCGCACTTTCTGGTGCGTACTCGCCGCTGAGGCGTATTCTGGTCCTTGAGCGAGCGCCCGTAGCGTGAGACGCCGGCCGTGTAGCTTCCGTGGAATCTTGTAGTGAATCATCGCAGCAGAGTTGCCGTCAGCAGCGATGCCGATCGTCCGCCATGATCCTTGCCCTTTGATTTGCAGCGTCACCTTCAAGGCGGGATCATTGATCGCGCCGCCTTCTGGATTGTGTATTGCGACTGTGATGCTGCCTTGGGTGTGCAGAATCGAGAGGTGCGGCAGACCCACACTGAGGAGATGTGTAACAGTTGCTGTGAAGCTGTAGGCACCTGGCGGGACTTTGTGACTGCATCCCGAATCTAGAAATCCAAGAGGCATAGTCCCTGTTTGTGGCGCCACGTATGTGAATTCTGCCTTTTTGTTGGGGTTCAATCCAGCTGTAGCAACTATATGGCCTTCGTTTGATGCATTGAAGTCGTTAGATCCGACCGAGTGCAGATGAAGTTCCATGTAGGGGTCCGTGGCCGCTTCCCAATCGACTACAAGTTTGTCACCGGAGACGACTGGCAGCAGCCAAACCTGGCCGCAGCTTAGCCCGATAAAGCCGAACTCCTGTTGCCCGAACGCAACCGTGGGAGCCCCCGCGATTGTTTCGCTGCCTTCGGCGAAGGCCGAGGGTGCGGCGGCCAGCACGAGTGAGGCTGACACAACCAAGGTGTAGATGAGACGGCGCAAGACGGGACTCCTTTGGAAGGATCTATCAGCAGGCGGCATCATAACCCCTGGTCGGAGCCGTCATCCGGGAGAGTTCGCACATGCGCCGTTTCCGCGACGGGGCTCACGGACCCAGCCCGCCCGCGTCGCATGAGACGTAGGCGGGCTGCGGTCTTGAGTTGGTGGTGGGGCTCTAGAACACGTTGTGCCCGACGATTTGGACTTGGCGGACGGCTGCGCGGCTGGCGAAGAGGTGGCCGTCTGAGGTGCGGTGGATGAGCCCGGCCTCTTGCAAGCGACGGACATAGGGCAGGATGTCGAACTCGTCCAGCTCGCGGGCGAGATCCTCGATCGTCCAGAGTGGTTGGTTGTCGCTGGGGTCGGTGAGGAGGTAGATGATTTCTAGTTCGTGCTGACGGTATGGGTCGACGAGCTCAGGGGTAGGCTCTTGGTCAGGCATAGGGAGGTCATTTCTCCTTGTGTCTGGGCCTCGGCGCGGCTGTAATCCGTGCCGGGGCCGCTCTTTGTATGGACTCAAGCCGGACGGTAGGCGTGGGCTCAGCGAGTGGTCAAGCTGTGGGCCGAGCCCACAAGAGCCCGGCTTAGCGCTTGGATGAGACGGCGAGCGCGGGATTGGCGGCCACGCTCTCGCCCTCGATCTGCTCGGCTGCCGCGATCAGCTCTGAGGCGGATAGCTCGAGTCCGGCGGCGAGACGGCGCAGGCTGGCGTAGCTGGGGTTGCGCTTGCCGGTCTCGACGTTACTGATCCAGCGCTGATGCAGGTCGGTGTCGTTGGCGAGCTGCTCCTGGGTAAGCCCAAGCTCTGCGCGGCGCGCGGCGACAGCGCGGCCGAGGGCGGCTTGGAAGGCCGGTGATGAGGACATCGGGCCAGCCTTCCGAGCCCACCCCACCGGCACAATGACATCGCAGTAGACCTCTGCTACGGTCTTGCGCCTATGACATTCCAGTAGACAGGACTGGATGGGCCGACGATCTCAAAGGAGGCAGCGCAATGGCAGACCAAACCAAGCCACGGCCGGGACAGCAACGGATACTGGTCGCCGTGGTGGCACTCAGCCTCGTGGGGCTCGTGCTGCCCGTGAGCGCCATCGCTGCCCCCACCGTCACGATGAAGGCCAGCGCCGGCGCGATCCCCAAGAACCTGCTCGCCGCTCGCGGAGCCAGTTGGCCGCACACCGGCAAGCCGGGCACCGGCGCGGAGCTGGCCGCCAGCTTCACGATCCAGGGCACCGAAGATGCCGGGCTCCCGGCACCGCTGCGGCGCGTGGTCCTATCTCTCCCGCGAGGTACGGTCATCGACAGGCACGGCTTCGCCACCTGCCATCCCCGGCTGTCAGGCTGGAGCAAGAACGGGCCTCCCTGCCCCGCTCGCTCTCTAGCGAGTGCCGCAAGCGAAGAACTGGACGAGGCCAGTTTCGGCAGCGAAGGCATCGTGCAGTCCGCGCGTGCTCATGGAGCCTTCTTCCCGGCCGGTGGTGGCCTGGGGTTCTGGACTCATACGACCGGCAACGGCCCGTTCATCTCGGGAGGCTTCAACACCGGCGGGCTGACGTCC
>JASLDD010000110.1 GCA_030151725.1 Solirubrobacteraceae bacterium | reverse complement strand
TGTTCAGCGCGTCCCCCAGACCGAGTCCCAGGGCCGCGTCCACACCTCCACTGCGACCGTGGCAGTGCTCCCGGAGGCCGAGGACGTTGACATCCAGGTCGACCCCAACGACCTGCAGATCGATGTCTATCGCTCCTCTGGTCCGGGCGGGCAGTCGGTGAACACGACTGACTCGGCGGTGCGCATCACCCACAAGCCGACCGGCATCGTGGTCTCGATGCAGGATGAGAAGTCCCAGCTGCAGAATCGCGAGAAGGCTCTGCGGGTGCTGCGCGCGCGCCTGTATGAGCGGGCGCTGGCCGAGCAGCAGGCCGAGCTGGCGGCCGACCGCCGCTCGCAGGTCGGGACGGGCGACCGCGCGGAGAAGATCCGCACCTACAACTACGGCGAGCGGCGCGTGACCGACCATCGCATCAAGCTCACCGTCCACAACCTCGACCAGGTCCTCGAAGGCGAGCTCGACGAGCTGACCACGGCGCTTCAGGGCGATGAGAAGCGCCGCCGCCTAGAGGCTCAGACGGCCGCGTGATAGGCACGAGCACGCGCGATGCGTTGGACGGCGCCATCACGGCGATCGCTGCAGCCGGTTGTGAAACTCCGCGGCTGGACGCCGAACTGCTGCTCGCACACGTGCTCGGCGTGAGCCGCGAGCGACTGCTCACCGATCGCGAGCTGATGGTGAAGGGGTCTGACGTGCGCGCCTTCCAAGACGCTGTGCGTCGCCGCGCGGTCGAACGTGAGCCGGTTGCCTACATTCTCGGACGACGAGGCTTTCGCCATATCGAGATCGCAATCGACGCCCGCGCGCTGGTGCCGCGCCCGGAGACAGAGCTGCTCGTCGAGGTCGGCCTGAGACTGCCGGCCGGCGCCCGCGTGCTCGACCTCTGCACGGGCAGCGGTGCTGTGGCGCTGGCGCTCAAGGACGAGCGCCCAGATCTGGAGTTGCTTGGCAGCGACATCAGCGCGCCGGCGCTCGAGCTGGCGAGTGAGAACTCCCGGCAGTTGGGGCTGGAGGTGCGCTGGTTGCACGCCGATCTGCTGACAGGCCTTGAGGGGGAGGAGTTGGATGCGATCCTCGCCAACCCGCCCTATGTCGCGGACCGTGAGCGCTCAACGCTTGCGCCCGAGATCGTGCGCCATGAGCCGCACGGCGCGCTCTTCGCAGGCGTTGACGGCCTGGATGTGATTCGCAGGCTGCTCACCGAGGTGAGCCGGCGCGAGCCGGTCCAGACGATCGCAGTCGAGATCGGCGCGGGGCAGGCCTCCGCAGTTGAGGCACTGATGAGTGAGGCGGGCTTCACAGCGGTGCGCGCCGAGCGCGACCTGGCCGGCATCGAGCGCGTCATCGTCGGGGATAGGCGCCTCTGATGACGTACGCGATCACCGCAGACGATGCAGTGCGCCTGCGCGATTGCGTGGAGGGCGGGGGGGTGGCTGTGATTCCCACGGACACCGTCTACGGGATCTGCTGTGACCCCGACAGCGAGCGCGCGGCGAAACGCCTCTACGACCTGAAGGGTCGACCCGCCGCGCAGCCGGCGGCGGTGATGTTCTTCACGCTCGACGACGCCCTGCGTGCTCTGCCAGAGCTGGGACACGAGGAGCACACAGCGATGGAGGCGCTGTTGCCGGGACCGGTGACGATGCTGCTCCCCAACTGGGAGCTTCGCTTCGAGGCCGCCTGCAGGAACGACCCGGCAACGCTCGGGTTGCGTGTGCCGCGCCTGCCCGAGCATTTGCGCGCGCTGGAGAAGATCTCGATGCCGGTGATGCAATCAAGCGCCAACCTCTCAGGAGGCCCCGACGCCCGCGTGCTCGAGGATGTCCCGAAGAGCCTGCGCGAGGGAGTCGACCTGGCGCTCGACGGAGGCGAGCTGCCCGGCACGCCCTCCACGGTGATAGACCTGCGCGGCTACAGCGGCGACGGGTCCTGGCGCATCGTGCGCGAGGGGGCGATGCCGGCTGAGGCGGTGGAGGCAGCGCTCGCGCCATGAGGCCGATTTGCGGAGATCCTCACCTCCTGCTAGCCTCGTGCGCAGCTGCCGCGACTGGCGCCCTGAGGTGGAATCGACCACCGGGAAGCGGTCAGCACACCCGCCGCGCGCCTGGGCACAGAAGTCGTCATCGCCTGCCAAGGAGAGCGCCGTGAACGAGCTGAGCCCCGACTACTTCAACCGTCCGTTGACGGACGTGGATCCCGAGATCGCCGAGGTGCTGCGTGGCGAGCTCGAGCGCGAGCAGCAGACGCTCGAGATGATCGCCTCGGAGAACTTCGTGCCGCGCGCTGTGCTGGAATGCCAGGGATCGGTTCTCACGAACAAGTACGCCGAGGGCTACCCCGGCCGGCGCTACTACGGGGGCTGCGAGTGGGTCGACGTCTCCGAGCAGCTCGCGATCGACCGCGCCAAGGCGCTGTTCGGAGCCGAGCACGCAAACGTCCAGCCGCACTCCGGCTCGCAGGCCAACGCCGCCGTCTACCACGCGCTGCTGCAGCCGGGCGACACGATCATGGGCCTGTCGCTGGCCCACGGTGGGCATCTGACACATGGCATGAAAATCAACGTGTCGGGTCGTCTGTATGACATCGCCGCCTACGAGGTCGATCGCGACAGCAGCCTCATCGACATGGACGAGGTGGCGCGCATCGCTCGCGAGCGCCGCCCCAAGATGCTGCTCGCCGGCTGGTCGGCCTATCCGCGCCAGCTCGACTTCGCGCGCTTCCGCGAGATTGCCGACGAGGTCGGGGCGCTGTTGATGGTAGACATGGCCCATTTCGCCGGCCTGGTCGCGGCGGGACTCCATCCAAGTCCCTTCGACCACGGCGCAGACGTTGTCACGACGACCACCCACAAGACACTCGGCGGTCCTCGCGCGGGCGTGATCATGTGCAAGCAGGAGCACGCCAAGAAGATCGACTCGGCCGTATTTCC
>JASLDD010000113.1 GCA_030151725.1 Solirubrobacteraceae bacterium | reverse complement strand
GGTGCAGCATGCGGGCGATCTCGACGCTCGTATGGCCGAAGGCGATCAGGCGCAGGACCTCGACCTCGCGCGGGGTGAGCTTGTTGTCGGTCAGCGCCCTGTGCAGGCTGTCCAGTCGCGCCGCGACGCGGGGGCTGATGTATTCCTCGCCCCTTGCGGCCGCACGGATCGCATCAGGCAGCTCCACGTCGGCGAGATCCTTTGCCACGTAAGCGAGCGCGCCAGCCGTGAGCGTGCGCTGGGCGAACACCGGGTTGTCCTCCATCGTGAGGATCACGATCTTTGTGCGTGGCGCCCGTTCGCTCAGCGAGCGGATCGTTTCGACGCTCGAGCCGTCGCGCAGCCCCAGATCAAGCACCAGCACCTCCGGCTGATGGCCGTGGACGTGGCGGGTCGCACCGGCGTTGTCGCTCGCCTCGGCGACCACCTCCAGGTCCTCCTCGCCGTCCAACAGAAGCCGCAGGCTGCGGCGCATCGGCACGTGATCGTCGGCGAGCACCACCCGGATTGACTCGTCCGGCGCTGTCGCGAGCGGCCTCTCTGCGGCCTGATCGGATGACTGCGCCATCGGAGCGACATGCAGATGTGCGGCCATGAACTCCAAGCTAGCCCTGCGCCTGTGGCCGTGCCACCGGGTTAACACACCCTTTGTCAGCGGATAAGCACTGATCGGCCTGTGCCGCGCTGTGGGCGTTTGGACGGCGTGATTTGATCGGGGAATGAGTCGAGTCGGGAAGTGAGCTTCGGGACCCTTGCGGTGATCGTGGCAGCGGGTCTCGGCGGCCCGCTGCTGGGGGTGCTGGGCCATCGCTTCGTGCCTGTCGTGGTGGGCGAGATCCTCGCCGGCATCCTCGTCGGGCCGGCGGTCCTCGATGCTGTCCACCCCAAGGGCTCAACGACAGCGTTCCTCGGCGAAATCGGATTTGCGATGTTGATGCTGGTGGCGGGGATGCACCTGCCGCTGCGCGACAAGCGTCTCGCGGCCTCGGCCGGGAAGGGAGCGTTGCTGGCGCTGATCGTGTGCCTGCTGGCGCTGCCCGCGGGGCTGCTCGCCGCAGCGGTGGCGGGTACGGGGCACGCGGCGATCTACGCGGTGCTCCTGGCCTCAGGGTCGGCCGCGGTTCTGCTGCCGGCCTTCGAGGAGCTGGGCCTGGAAGACGTCGCGGCGATGACCGTGGTGGCGCAGGTCGCGCTCGCGGACATCATCACGATCCTGTCGGTGCCGATCGTGCTGCAGCCCGGTCGCGTCGGCCCTGCGGCGCTCGGAGCGCTGCTCGTGGCGGGAGTCGCGGTTCTTCTGCTCGCGCTCGCCCGTTCGCTGGCGGGGGCCGAGTGGATCCACCGCGTGCGTCACCGCTCCAAGAGTCGCCACTGGGCGCTCGATCTGCGCATCTCGCTGCTCGTCTTGTTCCTGCTCTCGTGGATCGCCCAGAAGGGTGGCACGAGCGTGCTGGTAGCGGGCTTCGGCGCCGGTCTGATGGTGGCGGTGATCGGCGGCCCCAAACGTCTCTCCACGCAGGTCCGCGGAGTGGCGGAAGGCTTCTTCATCCCGCTCTACTTCGTCGTGCTGGGCGCCCGTCTGGACCTGGCGGCCCTCGTGCGCGATCCCTCGATGCTCGCGCTGGCGGGAACCCTCGTGGCGCTCAACATCGCGATCCACGTCCTCGCCTCGGCGCTCCTGCGCCGCCGGGTGGCGGGAGCTCTGGCGGCGACGGCCCAGCTGGGCGTGCCGGCGGCCGTTGCCTCACTCGGTCTCTCCGAGCATCTGCTCTCGGCGGTTGTGGCGACGGCGATCGTAGCCTCGGCGCTGGCGAGCCTCGCGGTGTGCACGCTCGGCATCGAGCTGCTGGCCCGCTCCGCCCGCGCGGTGCAGCCGGGCGCACAGCCCGCAGCCTGAGCAACCGCTCAGGCAGGCGTCGGCGCGACGTCCGGTATGGGCGCGGCGTCGGGTGAGGGCTCCATCTCGGGCAGCGGGAGTCCCGCTGCGGCGTAGGCCTCGGGTGCGTCGAGCGTCTCGGCCGACAGCAGCGCCTGGGCGAGGCTGTCGAGCTGGCCGCGGTGCTCGCTCAGCAGGCTCGTGACCTGCCCGTGGGCGTCTTCCACGAGTCGGCGCACCTCGCCGTCGACGGTCTGCTGTGTGTGCTCGGAAGTCGCGCTGACACCCGGCAGCAGCGGTCCCTGCCCATCTTCGGGAAGTACCGATATCGGGCCGATCTCAGGGCTCATGCCCCAATGCCCGACCATCTGGCGGGCGATCATGGTCAGCTGTTGGATGTCGGACTCGGCGCCTGTGGTGATCGTGTCGTAGACGATCTCCTCGGCCACGCGTCCGCCGAGCGCGACCTTGATCTTGGCCTGCAGCTCCTCGAGCGAATACGACACGCGGTCGGAGTCGGGCGTGGAGAGCGTCACGCCGAGGGCCATGCCGCGGGGGATGATCGAGACCTTGCGCACGGGGTCTGCGCCGAGGGTGAGCATGCCCACAAGCGCATGGCCGGCCTCGTGGTGGGCGGTGCGCTCCCGATCAGCCGGGGAGAGCAGGATGCCGCGGGGCGAGCCGAGCATGATCTTCTCGAGCGAGTCGGTGATGTCGGCCATCTGCACCTTCTGATGGCCGCGGCGGGCGGCGAGCAGGGCGGCCTCGTTGGCGAGGTTGGCGAGATCGGCGCCGACCATGCCGGGGGTGCTCGCGGCGATCGCGTCGAGGTCGACGGAGGGGTCGAGCGGAATCGAGCGAGTGTGGACTTCGAGGATTTCAACACGGCCCTTGCGGTCGGGCGCCTGCACGGTGACGCGGCGGTCGAAGCGCCCGGCGCGCAGCAGCGCCGAGTCGAGCACGTCGGGACGGTTGGTGGCGGCGAGCACGATCACCGCCTCGGAGGACTCGAAGCCGTCCATCTCGGTGAGGATCTGGTCGAGCGTCTGCTCGCGCTCGTCGTTTGAGCCGGTCACCGAAACCGAACCCTGGCGCGAGCGCCCGATGGCGTCGAGCTCGTCGATGAAGATGATCGCCGGGGCCGCCTCCTTGGCCTTGGCGAACAGGTCGCGCACACGCGAGGCTCCCACGCCGACGATCGCCTCGATGAACTCCGAGGCGGAGATCGAGAAGAACGCCGCGTGCGCCTCGCCGGCCACGGCGCGAGCGAGCAGCGTCTTGCCAGTGCCCGGTGCGCCGGAGAGCAGGACGCCGTGGGGCATGCGCCCACCGAGACTGCCGTAGCGGTCGGGGTTGCGCAGGAAGTCGACGATCTCAGACAGCTCACGCTTGGCCTCGTCGATGCCGGCGACGTCGGCAAAGGTCACGCGGATCGTCTCGGGATCCACCCGTCGCGCCTGCGATTTCCCGAAGCTCCCCAGGGCGCCCATTCCGGCGCCCGCTTTGGCGGCGCGTTTTGCGAGCAGCACGAACAGCCCGACTATCAGCAGCGTGGGGCCGAAGCCGAGCAGCAGCTCGGCCAGGAGCGACTGGCTCGTGGTGGTGGACTTGGCGTTGATCTCGACGCCCTTTTCTTGCAGCAGGGCGGAGAGCTGGCTGCCGTTCCAGAAGCTTGGCACCTGTGTGGCAAACAGCTTGGTGGGCGTGGCTTTCTTGCGGGTGGGCGGATAGCGAAGCTTGGTCTTGAAGTTGCCTTCGACGGTGTTGCCCTTGGAGGAGATCGATTTGACGTGCCCCTCCTTGACCTGTTCGAGGAAGTAGGGGCTGAAGGGCACGGTCACGCGTGGTTCGGTGGTGGAGGGCTGGAAGATGAACACCGACAGCCAGTTGATCGCGATCAGGATCAGCACGAACCAGAGGAAGCCGGGCCGGCGGTGTGCCGGCTTTCCCTTGGGTGTCTGCTCGGGCATGCCGCGGCCATCGGGCGCGGGCGAGACCTGCCAGCCGCGCTTGTCTCGCGGAAGCGGCGGATGCGGGTCGCTGCGGTCGCTGTTCAGCTGGTCGCTCTCGCGGGAGCGAGGGGGCTCGGCGGTGGATTCGTCGGGCACCTTCTCCATGCTACGCCTCTGCGCAGCTCTCGCCGGGGCGGGATGGGCGCCGCAGCGAAGTTCGACCGGCACCGAGAAGATCGACTCCCGGTATTGTGTGAAGTCGGTGAACGGCTGGGGAGAGCCATCGCGTGAGGGGCGAGAGTCGCTCGGAGGGAGGAGAGATGTTGAGGGGTAGAGCAGTAGCCACGTGTATGGTCCTATGCGGTCTTGCCGCGCTGGCGCTTGCGCTGGCAGGGGTCGCCTCGGCGACGCCCACGGTCACGATCCGCGGCAGAGCGGTGCCGATCCCGGGATTCCCCGGCACGGGCAACATCCTCGGCGCGGGCGCGGCGGTGGAAGGCGAAATCAACATCAAAGGGACTGAATATGGCGGCTATCCGCCACCGGTGATCGGCGTGACGCTGTCACTGCCCAAGGGCACGAAGCTGCACCCGGCGGGCTTCCCGACGTGCTCGAAAACTGCGCTCGAGGTCGAACACGAACCGCTGAAGTGCCCCAAGGGCTCGAAAGCGGGAGCGGTCGGCCACGCCTTTGGCTTCGTGGTGTTCGGCAACGAACGCGTCCCCGAGGAGGTCAGCATCGAACCGTTCTTCGTGCCGGGGGGCGGCATCGACTTCTACGTCGCGGGCCACACGCCGGCGTCGATCGAAATCACCTCCACTGGCAAGTTCACCGCGTTCAACGGCGAAGGCGGCTTCGGCCCCAAAGCGATCGTGCAGGTGCCGCTCGTGGAAACGGTCCCCGGCGCGCCCTACGCATCGGTGGAACGGATCATCGGCAAACTGGGCGCGGCCTACAGGCCGGGCAAGGGCAAGAAGCCGATCTACTACGGCAGGGTCCCCACGAAGTGCCCAAAGGGCGGCTTCCCGGCGAAGGCGGAAGTGACGTTCGCTGGAGTAGGAGGGCTCGCGCAGCAGACGGTCTCGGCCCTGTTCAAGGCTCCCTGCCCGAAGGTCATCAAGAAGCACAAGAAGAAGCACTGACCGCGGCTTGCTGCCCTTGACCGCGCCATGGCCCCTGGCCGGGCGCGGCGCGGCCGGGCGCATCGCAGCGCCTACGTAGAACTCCGCAACAGCTCGGGTGCGGAGTTCGGACGCGACGGCCCGCGCACGCTCCTAGCATCGTCCTCAGGCGAACTCAAGGAGGACGAAATGTTCAAGAACGTGCTTGTAGGTGTGGACGGATCGAGCAACGGCCGCGACGCGGTCGTCCTGGCCTCGCGTCTGATGGACCCCGACGGAGAGCTGACGCTCGCCAACGTTCACGCCGGCGAGCTTCATCCGCTGCACGCGATGACGCCGGGACTGCTGGTGGAAGAGCGTGGGGCCTCTGAGAAGCTGTTGGCGGACGAACGCGCACGCGCGGAGGTGGAGACGCAGCTGGCGAGCATCGTGGCCGCCTCACCCGGTGCGGGGTTGCACAGCCACGCGGAGGAGCTGGGTGCGGATCTGATCGTGGTGGGATCGTGCAGCCGCGGAGCGTTTGGTCGCGTGATGCTGGGCGATGACACGCGCGCAGCGCTCAACGGCTCTCCGTGCGCCGTGGCGATTGCCGCGCGCGGCTACGCGGACCATCCGACTCCGATCGCCAAGGTGGGTGTCGGCTACAACGACTCGCCCGAGAGCAAGGGCGCGCTGGCCGTGGCGCAGAGCATCGCCGAGCCCACGCGTGCTGTGGTGAAGGTCCTAGAAGTGGTTTCGATCCCGACGTATGCCTACACGGGGCTGATGCCGCCGACGATCGGCGAGGGCATGGAGGCGTTGCTGGCCGAAGCGCAGGCGCGCCTGAAGCGCCTTCCCGCCGATGTCGAGGGTCGCGCCGTGTACGGCCTGACGGGCGAGGAGCTGGCGGCGTTCGGCGACGAGGTGGACATCCTGGTGGTGGGCTCGCGCAGCTACGGGCCGGTGCGCCGGCTGGTGCTGGGGAGCACGTCGGAGTACCTGGAGCGCCACGCCCGCAGCTCGCTGCTGGTGCTGCCGCGTGCGGTGGCGGTGGCTGGGAGCGAACCCGCGGCGGTCGAGGAGGTCGCCTCTCCAGCCTGATGATCGGTTACCGTCAGCTATGTGAGCGAGCCTGACAGCCAGGACGCGGAGGCGAGGGCGCCGATCCGAATAGTGCTGGCGGACGACCACGCGGTTGTGCGCAGCGGGCTGCGGATGCTGCTGGACAGCGAGAGCGAGTTCGAGGTGGTGGCGGAGGCAAGCGATGTGGAGAGCGCCACGCGCTACGTGCGCGGTCATCACCCGGACGTGCTGGTCCTCGACCTGAACATGCCGGGCGGCTCGAGCCTGGAGGCGATCCCGGTGCTGCGCAAGGAGTTCCCGGATACGCAGGTGGTGGTGCTGACGATGCAGCAGGAGCCGGCGTTCGCACGAGAGGCGCTCGGCGCGGGGGCGCTCGGCTACGTGCTCAAGGAGGCGGCCGACGAGGAGCTGGTGGAAGCGGTGCGCCGAGCGGCAAGCGGCGAGAGCTACCTGAACCCCAGACTGGGCGCTCGTATCGCATCGGAGCCGCCGCCGGGACCGCCGGACGACCTGTCCGAGCGCGAGGTGGATGTGCTGCGCCTGATCGCACTCGGCCACACCAACGCCGAGATCGCACAGCAGCTGTTCCTGTCGGTGCGCACGGTGGAGACGCATCGCTCGCACATCCAGCAGAAGCTGCGACTGACGACGCGCGCCGAGCTGGTGGGCTATGCACTCGATCGCGGCTTGATCTCCCGCTAATCCCGGCGCGGCGGCAGTTTGACCACGCCGACGAAGAACTCGTCGATCTGGTGGACGATGGCGCTGAAGCGCGCGAAGTCGACGGGCTTGGTGATGTAGGCGTTGGCGTGCAACTGGTAGGAGCGCAGAACGTCCTCCTCGGCTTCGGAGGTGGTGAGCACGACGACCGGAATGGTGCTCAGCGAGGGATCGCCCTTGATCTCCTCGAGCACCTCCTGCCCGTTCTTGCGCGGAAGGTTGAGGTCGAGCAGAATGAGATCGGGCCTTAGAGCATCGGCATAGCGGCCTTGGCGGCGTAGGAACTCCATGGCCTCGACCCCATCACTGACCACGAACAGGCGGTTGCCGACCTTGTGATCGGCGAAGGCGTCGCGGATCAGCAGCACATCTCCGGGGTCGTCGTCGACGAGCAGCACGGAGACCAGCTCGACGTTCACGTGCCGACCCCTTTGGCGACGGGCAGGGTGAAGCGAAAGCATGCCCCGGGCGCGTGGGTGGTGTCGAGCCAGATGTGCCCGCCGTGGTATTCGACGATCTTGCGGCACATGGCCAGTCCGATACCGGTCCCCTCGAAGGCCTCTCTGGTGTGTAGACGCTGGAAGATCACGAAGATGCGCTCGGCGTACTCGGGCTCGATGCCGATCCCGTTGTCGGTACAGCATATTTCCCACTCCTCGCCCCTGCGCTCGGCCGCGATGCGCAAGTACGGCGGCTCATCCCCGTGGAACTTGAGGGCGTTGGCGATGAGGTTCTGAAAGAGGGACACGAGCAGCACGCGCTCACCGAGGACGACGGGCAGCTCGCCGACCTCGATGGTGGCGCCGGTATCCCTCAGCGTCTGGCCGAGCGAGGACTGGGCGGCGGCGACGATCTCATCCAGCTGGAGCAGCTCGTGCCGGTGGCCGCTGCGCCCGACGCGGGAGAAGGCGAGCAGGTCGTTGATGAGGATCTGCATGCGCTTGGCGCCGTCGACTGCGAAGTCGATGTACTGATCGGCGCGCTCGTCGAGCTGGCCCTTGTAGCGCTGCTCGAGCGCCTGACAGAAGCTCGCGACCTTGCGCAAGGGCTCCTGCAGATCGTGCGAGGCGACGTAGGCGAACTGCTCGAGCTCGGCGTTGGAGCGGGTGAGCTCCAGAGCCTGCGCCTCGAGGGCGCCGCGGGCGCTCGATACCTGGGCGAGCTCGTGGACGATGCGCTCGCGCATGCCGTCGAGCTCTCCCGCGAGCAGCGTGATCTCGCGTGCCCCGCCGGGGGCGGCGAGCGGCGAGTCAAACTCCCCGCCGGCCACGCGCCGTGCCTCCCCCCCGAGGCGCTCGAGCGGGCGGGTGATGATGCGGCGCAACATGAAGCCGGCACCGGCGACGCTGCCGAGGATCAGGGCGCCGGCCAGGATCAGTACGAGTTCGAGGACTTTGGCCTCGTGGAAGAACTGACGGCGGACTTCGTTGTCCCTGCGTGTGAGGTTCGCGTGCAGCCGTTCGAGCGCGCGGCGGATGGCGTCGAAGAGCTGCTTGCCGCGAGTGTCGAGAGCGGTCGCGTTCGGGCGGCGGGGCTGGGCGAGAATTGGCAGCACGTAGCTGCTGCGCCACGCTTCGGCCCGCGCGCGCACGGCGGCGAGGTCTGCGGGCAGTTGGCTGGTGGCGCTGGTCTCGTAGGTGCGCATGCTCGTAAAGGCCTTTTCCTGTGCGGCCAGGCCGCTGTGGTAGGGCTCGAGGAACCGCGGCTCGGCGGTGAGCGCGTAGCCACGCACGCCGGTCTCCTCGTTGACGAGCGCGTTTTCCAGCTCGAGTGAGGTGCGAAGCGCGGGACCGACGTGGTTGAGCAGCAGCTCACGCTGTTCGCCCAGCCGCGCGTTGGCGAGCAGCGCCAGCCCGATCCCGGCGATGGCGAAGGCGAGCAGGACGCCGATGCTCAGCGCGAGCCATTGCCCGACGCGGATGCCCTGCCGGCTCGTGGAGTCTCGGTGAGAGTGCTCTGGGGCGTTTGCGCTCACGGCTGTGGGGTTCGCCGCGGGTGCGAGCCGATCAGGAGCATGGCGACGTCGTCGCTCAAGGCCTCCCCGCCGAGCTGCTCGGCGTGGCTGATGAGCTCCTCGAGCAGGCGGGCGGGGTCCGCGCGCCAGTCGGGGCTTTGCCCCAGGTGCTGGGCGGTCAGTCGCGCGAGGCCGTCTTCGCCGAGGCGCGCCGGGCTGCTCTCGCCCTCGACGCGCGCCTCGGTGATGCCGTCTGTGTAGAGCAGGATGGTCCAGTCGGGCGGGAGCTCCAGCCGCTCACCGGGCCACTTGCCGTCGCTCAACCCGATCGGCGGTCCGCCGTGGCTCTCAGAGAGAGCCGACACGGCGCCGCCGGCAATGAGCATCGGCGGGGGATGCCCGGCGAGGATCATGCGCACGGCCTCTCCGGAGGGCTCGAGCTCGAGGATGCAGAGGGTGGCGAACAGGCTGGGGAGGTGGCGCTCGTGCGCGAGCACCGAGGCGAGGGTGTGGAGCATGACGTCGCTGTCGGCGCCGGACAGAGCCAGCGCTCGCCATGCGGCACGCAGACTGACGCCGAGGGCAGCCTCGTCGGGGCCATGCCCGCAGACGTCGCCGATGAGCACGCGCAGGCTGCCGTCGGGCGATTGGACGACGTCGTAGAAGTCGCCGCCGAGCAGCGCTTGCTCGCGGCCGGGACGCGAGCGCGAGGCGATCCACACGGGAGAGTCGCCCAGGAGCGGGCTGGGCGCAAGGCCGCGTTCGAGGCGGGAGTTCTCGCGTGCTTGGGCTTGGGCGAGACGCAGCTGCTGGCTTGCCTCCTCGGCCTGGCGGCGTCCGAGCGAGTAGCGGATTGCGCGGGTGAGCTCGCTGGGGGTGACTTTGCCCTTGACGAGATAGTCCTGGGCCCCGGCTTCCACAGCGGAGATGCCGGCTGCCTCGTCGTCGAGCCCCGTGAGCACGATCAGGGCGACCCCGGGCGTGCGCGCCCGGAGCGCTTCGACGGCCTGGAGGCCGACGGCGTCGGGCAGCCTGAGGTCGAGCAGCACGCAGTCGATGTGAGCGTCGAGGGCCGCCAACGCCTGCGCGAGGGTGCGGCTGCGCACGAGCTGCACGGGCCACGGCCAGTCGGCGAGCTGGTCCTCGACGAGCAGGGCGTCGCCGTCGTCGTCCTCGACCAGTAGGACGCTCACCGGTTGAGCCTCCCGGGGATCGCTTGTGGGGTGCTCATTGCGGATGCTGGGCACGGCCTCCATAAGCAACGCAGCAGTATGACGCGGTGGGGCGTGGCCGCGCTAGTCTGGCGAGATGCGCCAGATCCCTACAGCGCCGGTTGCAGCGGGCTCGTTGATTGTGGGCTTTGGCGTGGCGGTTGCGAGCGGCTCGAGGCCGCTGGGCGGCACGGCGATGCTGGCGGGAGGTCTGTGGTGCATGCGCACGTGGACGCTCCGCCATGGCGCGCGCACGGCAGCGGAGCTGACGGGCGTGGCGTTTACGGCGTTCGTCATCTCACATGCGCTGGCGCGGGCGATCGGGGCGTGGCCGTCGGTGCTGGCGGTCTCGGCTGTGACGGCCGCTGTGACGTGGATGCGCGCCGATTCGCGCCTGCTCGAGGACACCTCGGCACCACTGGCATTCCGCCCGCCTACGCGTTAGATTTGTCCGATGGCTGACGTTGCCATCACGACCGCGCCGGGGGCCATGGCGGATGCGCAGCCGCCCGCGATGGAGCGGCCCGACTTCCAGGTGATCCCGCGTGCGGGTCTGCCGATCGTGGGCGCCGTGCTGGTGGCGGCGATAGTGGGCATCGCGGTCAACGAAATCTGGCCGCTTACGTTCATGCACGTTGTGGGCGGGGCGGCGTGGACGGTGATCGATCTGTTCCTGGGCTTTGTGCTGGGTCCGATCATCGGGCGCATGTCGATCCCGGCGCGGATCGAGTTCACGACGAAGCTGATGCCGAAGATGGCGCTGCTGATGCCGACGGTGGTGACGGTGACGCTGGCGGGGGGCTGGCAGCTGGCGACGAAGCTTGGCTACAACCAGACGAGCTATCCGCTGCACGGCTGGGTGGTGGCGAGCTACATAGTGGTGGGGATCATGGCGGTGATCGCGCTGGGTCTGCTTGAGCCGGCGAACATCGCTGTGCTGATCGAGTTGAAGAAGCCGCAGCCACGACCAGAGGTGATCGAGCGGCTGATGAAACGCTTCCTCTACACGGCGGGAGCGACAGGAGCGATGCAGGTGGCGACGCTTGTGATCATGACGAAGCTGGCATCGGGATGAGCGAACGCCGCCTGCCGCCGGTGACGGAGGTGGGGATGCTGTCGCTGGCGCTGATCGTGGCTGGCGGCATCTACCTGTCGTCACACATCCCCGACCACGTTGCGCTGGCGCCGGCGGTGATCCTGTTGTGCGCATCGGCGCTGCTGCTGGCTGGCAACCTGGCGTCGCTTGCGCGGGTGCAGGGCTTTGCGTGGGATCGCTTCTTTGAAGTGGCCAGGTGGGCGCTGCTGGGCTATGTGGTGGTGGCGGGGATGATCGAGTATGCGTTCCTGCGCGACCATCTGAGCGGCGGGCCGCTGGTGGTGCTGACGCTTTCGCTGGTCGTGTTCGCGGTGCACGTGCCTGTGCTGATCGCGTTCACGGTTGCACGCTACGCAGAGGGCTAGATCGGAGCCGGCTAGCATCGAGCGCATGCTTGCGCTGACAGTCTCTCAGGCAGCGCGGGGCAACGTGCAGCTGCGCGATGTCCCGGACCCGAGCCCGCTGTCGGGCCAGGCGCTGGTGCGCGTGAGCGCGTTCTCGCTGAACCGCGGCGAGACGAGGCGTCTGGCGGACATGGAGGATGGCCGGCTGACGGGATGGGATGTGGCGGGCGTGGTCGAGCGAGCGGCCGCGGATGGGACTGGCCCAGGGGCGGGCACGCGTGTGGTGGGCCTCTCGCAGAACGCCGGCTGGGCGCAGCTGGCGGCGATCGACACGCATGTGCTGGCGGCGCTCCCGGATGGAGTGTCGGATGCTCAGGCGGCGACTCTGCCGGTGGCGGGCATGACGGCTTTGAAAGCCCTCGACATCATCGGGCCGGTGCTCGGCCGCAGGGTGCTGGTGACAGGCGCGAGTGGAGGGGTTGGACGTTTTGCGATCCAGCTGGCAAAGATGGCGGGAGCTCACGTGACGGGTGTGTCGTCGAGCCCTGCGCGTGCGAGCGGGTTGGCGGAGCTTGGCGCCGATGAGGTGATCGAGCGCTTGGACGCAGAGGGCGAGGATGAGTGGGATGCGATCGTGGAGGGCGTGGGCGGGGCGACGCTCGGCGCGGCGATGCAGCGGGTGGCCCCGTTTGGCGCGATCGTGTCGTTTGCGTCCAGCGACAAAGACCCTGTGCAGTTCCCAACGCGGGAGTTCTTCGGGCGTGCGCCTGGTGCGCGCCTGCACGGCTTCTACCTGTTCGGGGTGCTCGCTCGCGAGCCGACCGGGACGGATGATCTGGAGCGCCTTGTGGCGCTGGTCGAGCAGGGGCGGCTGGAGTGCTCGATCGACCACGAAGGTTCGTGGCGCGATGCCGCGGAGGCGGTGGAGGCGCTGCTGGATCGCCGCATCGCCGGCAAGGCGGTGCTGCGGGTCGATTAGTTGAGGGTGTAGACGAGGGCGACGTTGGTGGAGAGCGTGCAGCTTGCGGCGGTGGCCTTTTTGGCGGTGGGATGCTTCTTGCGCTTGGGCGTGACCTTGCGCTTGGGGGCGCCCGCCTTGGACTCCGCCAGCGGCACGGCTACGCGGGACTGGGAGCCCGAGCCGAAGTCGGGCTGGGCGCCTTCGTATTGGGCGTAGCCTTCTTCGCCGCTGGTGGGCGAAGTGCATTCGATGGAGCCGCTGCCCTCGGCGATGGTCTGGACGGAGCCGAGCGTCCCGCCGAGCTTGGCAGCGAGGAATTCGGCCTTGTTCTGCCCGTCGGCTGCGGCGGCGGCCATGCCCTGGCGGTAGACGGCGTTTGCGCCGGTGGCGCTTTCGCTCTGGGCGATGGGGACGTTGGCCACGCCGTCCACGCTGACGGTCCGCGGAGGAGGGGTGGTTGGCGCTTCGGCGACGGCTACGCCGAGCATGTTGACGACCAACAGCCCTGCCGCCAAGGTCATGATCGCTGCGATTGCGCTCTTCATCGGACCTCCCCGAACCCCGGCCTCGCAACAGTGACTACTTGCTGAGGAGTGTAACGCGGGTGAGCGACGGGTTGGTGAGGTCACGACTTCGCCGCGTTCGTGGCCCCGGCTCGCGGGTCGCGCTGCCGGCAGGGCTCGGCTTGGACATAATCATCCCTATGAGAGCAATCCAGATAATCGAGGAGTCGGGTCCCGAGAGCGCGCTGTCCCTTGTTGACATCCCGGAGCCGGAGGCGTCACACATGCTTACGCCTGGGGAGGGCGTGCTGGTGGAGGTGCATGTGGCGGGTGTGTCGTTCCCGGAGCTGCTGCAGACACGGGGCGAATACCAGATGAAACCGCCGCTGCCGTTCGTGCCGGGCAGCGAGGTCGGGGGGATCGTGCTCAGCGCCCCGGAGGGTGCGGCGGTCGCAGTGGGGGATCGAGTGGCGGCGTTCTGCGCGCTGGGCGGCTGGGCGCAGACGGCGGTGGCGCCGGAGTACTTCACGTTCCCGCTGGCGGACGGCCTGGATTTCGCGCAGGGTGCGGGCCTGGTCCTGAACTACCACACGGCTTACTTCTCGCTGGCGATGCGCGGACGCCTGAAGGAGGGCGAGAGCGTGCTGGTGCACGGGGCGGCGGGAGGCGTGGGCACGGCATCGCTGCAGGTGGCAAAGGCGATGGGCGCGCGCACGATCGCGCTGGTCTCGAGCGAGGAGAAGCGAGCGGTGGCCGCGTCGGCGGGGGCCGATGAGGTGGTGATGCTGAGCGATAGCTGGAAGGACGAGGTCAAAGAGCTCTCGGGCGGCGGCGTGGATGTGGTGCTGGACCCAGTGGGCGGCGACCGCTTCACGGACAGCCTGCGCTCGCTGCGGGAGAACGGCAGGCTGATCGTGGTGGGCTTCACGGGGGGCTCGATCCCGGAAGTGAAGGTGAACCGGCTGCTGCTCAAGAACACGGAGGTGGTGGGCGCGGGCTGGGGGGCCTACGTGATGGGCAAACCGGACGTGAACCGTGAGATCGGCGCGCAGGTCAGCCGCATGGTGGACGAGGGCTTCATCAAGCCGATCGTGGGAAAGCGCTTCCCGATGGAGTGCGCGGCGGATGCCTTGAAGCTGCTGGACGAGCGCGGGGCGACGGGCAAGGTCGTGCTCGACGTGCGAGGCGGCTGAGCGGGGCTCCGTTTTTTGCAGGTGCAGTGCGCGCGCGCCGGGCGGGTCTGCTGCGTGGCATGTAACAAAATGCGAACGCTGTATAGCGATGGTTATACAGCGTTCGCAAAGAGATAGTGCCGGCGCAGCAGCAAGCAGCCGTCGGGGGGCTACCCCGAGAGAGATGCGGGGGTATGCCGTCGCTCGCTGGGTGGTCGGCCGCATCGACAAATCGAGCATCGCCTCTCAACATCAAGAGGCATGCATGGCGTCACCGGCGAGACCCTCGAGCACCCCCAGCCAGAGTCCGCGGCGCAGCCCCAGCCACAGCCTCAGCGGGCGTCCCCGAGCGCGGAACGCGAGGGTCCCTCGCCGGAGGAGATCCAGGTGCCGGTGCTCGAGAACGTCGATCGGGCGATCACGGGCTTGATCACGGCGGTGCCGCCGCTGCTGCTGGTGGTGGCAGGCTGGCAGCTGTGGAATCGTGAGCTGCACTGGCGGGACTTGGCGATCTTGGGGGTCCTGTATGTAGTGACGGGGCTGGGCGTGACGATGGGCTTTCACAGGCTGCTCACGCACCGCAGCTTCAAGACGTCGGCGTGGCTTCGAGGGTTGTTGGCGGTCGCGGGCACGATGTCTGTTGAGGGGCCTGTGATCTCTTGGGTGGCGGACCATCGCAAGCATCACGTGTACACGGATCGCCTAGGAGACCCGCACAGCCCGCATGTGGATCACGGCGGGGGCTGGCGAGGGGCGCTTCGGGGTCTGGTCCATGCGCATGTGGGCTGGCTGTTCGACCACACCCAGCGGGGAGCCCGAGAGCGCTTTGCACCGGATCTGCTGGCAGACCCGGTGGTGGCGTTCGTGGACAGGACTTTCCTGCTGTGGTCGTTGGTGGGCCTGGCGATCCCGTTTGGCTTGGGGGTGGCGCTGGGTGGCACGCTGGATGCGGGGCTGGAGGCGCTTCTGTGGGGAGGCGCGGTACGCATCCTTGTGCTCCACCACGTCACCTACAGCATCAACTCGTTGTGTCACTTCTTTGGCAGCAGGCGCTTTCGCACGGAGGATCACTCCCGCAACCTGCTGTGGCTAGCACCGCTGTCGTTTGGGGAGGCGTGGCACAACAACCACCACGCGTTCCCCACTTCGGCGTTCCATGGGATGGCTCGCTGGGAGCTCGACGTGTCGGGCCTGGCAATCAGGGCGCTCGAGCGTGGGGGGCTGATCTGGGACGTGCAGCGCATTGGCCCGGAGCGTCAGGCGAGCAAGACTCTCTGAGCTCGGTGGCTCGGCGGCTGGTGCGCCGTGGGAGGATTGCTGGAATGGATCAACGCGCGCGGCTGTCGGCTGAGCTGTCGCTGCCACGTGGTGGCAGGGCACGCCGCTGGATGCCCACGCTGGCGGCAGGGCTTTCGATCGGCGAATACGCCCGCTCGGTGGAGCGCCGGCTGGCATTCCTGACGGCTGTGCTGCTGGCGGCGATTTGGGCGCTTGACGGTCAGGGCTACTTCTGGCCGGCGTGGGCGTGGCTGGGACTGGGTGACCTGGTGCTGCTGGACTTCACAGCGGGCTGGGCGTGGCGTCATCCGCCTGGAGCGATCAGGCGGGTGGCATGCGTGTGGGCGGTGGTAGGCGCGGCGGCGGTGATCTTGGTGTTCACGTGGTTGTTGACATGGCTGTTGGCGGGCGCGCACTCGTTTTGGCCGGCGTGGGCGCTTTTGGGCCTGGCGACGGCCGGCAGCGGCTACTCGCTGATTGCGCTTCAAGATCGTGTGCTGGTGGCACACGGTCGCCGTGCGCTGAGGGCACGGATCGACATGCTCACGCACACGCGCAGGCAGGCGGTGGTGGCGCAGGCGGCGGAGCTCAGGCGGATAGAGCGCGATCTGCACGACGGGGCACAGGCACGGCTGGTAGCGCTGACGTTGCAGTTGGGCAGGGCCGAGCTGAGGGTGCAGGATCAACCTGATGTCAGACGGTTGATCCACGACGCCCAGCATGAGGCTCATCAGGCGATTGAGGAGCTGCGCGACCTGGCGCGCGGCATCGTGCCGCCGCTGCTGGCCGATCGCGGACTGGTGGCGGCGGTGGAGTCGTTGGCGGCGCGCTATGGGCAGGGCACGTCTGTGACAGCCGATGTGCGCAGGGGGCTGACCCCGGCGGTGGAGAGCGCGGCTTACTTCGTGATCGCGGAGGCGCTGACGAACACGGCCAAGCACGCTGGGGCGCAGCGCAGCTGGGTCGAGCTGACGGAGGAGCGCAGGGGTCTGACGGTGGTGGTGGGCGACGACGGCTGCGGGGGCGCGGACAGGCAGGGCTCGGGTCTGGTCGGCTTGCGTGCGCGGGTGGAGGCACTGGATGGGAGCCTTGAGCTGGCGAGCCCGGAGGGCGGGGGGACGGTTGTTGAGGTGAGGCTGCCTTGCGGGTAGTGATTGCTGAGGACCTGGCGCTGTTGCGCGAGGGCTTGGTGGCGTTGCTGCGGGAGAACGACATCGAGGTGGTGGCTCAGGTGGAGGACGGACCTGGGCTATTGCGGGCGATAGCGGGCCACGAACCGGACTTGGCGATAGTGGATGTGCGTCTGCCGCCGACGTTCAGCGACGAGGGCCTGCTGGCGGCGATCGAGGCGCGCAAGCGTCAGCCTGCGCTTGGCGTGCTTGTGCTCTCGCAGTACGTGGAGACTGCCTATGCGAGTGAGCTGATCGGCGAAGAGACAGCGGGGATCGGCTACCTGCTCAAGGAGCGGGTGGGCGATGTGAGGGCATTCCTGGATGCGCTGCGACGTGTGGCGGCAGGGGGCACGGTGCTGGATCGCCAGGTTGTTGCGGAGCTGCTGGCTCCACGAGATGGGGTGAGGCGGGAGGCGCTGGCGGGTTTGACGGTGCGCGAGCAGCAGGTGCTGGCGCTGATGGCTGAGGGACGCTCCAATGCGGCGGTTGCGGAGAGCCTGGTTGTGACTCCGGGGGCGGTGGAGAAGCACATCACGAATATCTTCGCGAAGCTCGACCTGGGGGCCTGCGATGACGATCACCGACGGGTGCTTGCAGTGCTTGCCTACCTGCGGGTGACGCGCTAGCTGCGGCTTCGCAGGGGAAAGAACTGATAGAAATCCGGAAACAGAAATGTGTATTCGTTCATGAAAGTAATCGGCGCAGGCCTTCCCCGGACGGCAACCACGACGCAGATGTTTGCGCTGGAACAGCTCGGCTTCGGCCCCTGCTACCACATGCGCGACCTGCTGGCGGACCTTGACAAGGGCTTGCCTCTGTGGGAAGCGGTGACGGAAGGATCGCCTGACTGGGAGACGATTTTGGGCGGCGCGAGCTCGACGGTGGATTGGCCCTCGGCGCGCTACTACGACCAGCTGATGGATTACTACCCGGACGCCAAGGTGCTGCTGAGCGTGCGCGGCGGCGAGGAATGGGCCCAGAGCATGCGGGAAACGGTGTGGGGCATGTTCCACGGGCACTCGGTCATCCATCACCTCTCGGAGGCGCGCACGGTGGTGGACCCGCTGTGGCAGCGCTACGTGAAGCTGATGACGCACATGAACTGGGAGGAGGGGGTGGGCGCGCTTGCGGGCGACACCTCCACGCTGGAGGGCCTGATTGCGGCAATGGACCGATGGAACGATGCCGTCAAGGCGACGGTTCCGGCGGAGCGACTGCTGGTGTGGAATCCGAGCGAAGGCTGGGATCCGCTGTGCGAGTTCCTGGAGGTGGCAGTGCCGGCGGAGCCGCTGCCGCGCTTGAACGACACGGTGTCGTTCCGAGAGGGCATCATCGGCGGGGCGTTGGACTCTGTGAACGAGTGGTGGGACGTGCGCGAGCGCCCCACGAGCGGCCTGCACGGCGCGGCTCTCGGTTGATCGCAGTGTGCGAGACAGGGCGAGCCTGATGGCCGCTGATCTGCTTAAGAGCATAAGCGCGGAGATAGACGCGCGGCTGCAGGAGCTACGCCCGTTACTGGCTGAGTATGAGCGTCTGCTGGAGGCGGCAGATGCGTTGGGATTGGCGGACGGGAAGGCGAGGGCTGTCGCGGCTCCCGCGCCAGAGGCCAAGAGCGTAAAAGTCAAACGGACGGTGACGGCCGGCAGGGGCCGCTCCGCGGCCGGCCCACGTGGCTCAGCGGCGGGGGCGATCGGGCGGGCCAGCTCGACGCGACCTGAAAATGGCAGCAGTGGCGCGGCAACTCGCACGAGGGCTGTGCGGGGCGCAGCCCAGCAGGCGATCCTGGCGGCGCTTGAGCATGGCTCGCATACGGTTGGCGAGCTTACGGTTGTGACGGCGATGAGCGGGCAGAACATCCGTGAGAACCTTCGCCGGATGCTCAGCTCGGGGGCTGTGACTCGCGCAAAGCGTGAAGGTAAGGCCGCGTACGCGCTGGCGAGCAGCGCCGCGCACTAGCGGATTCTAGGCTCCGCCCCCACGCAGCGGCGGTGTCGCCTTTTTCTTTCTCGCAAGGCTGTATAGCCATGGCTATACAGCCTTTGCAAAGAGACATGTACTCCTACCGTCGCGGCGGGCTGATGCCTGCTCAGGCGGTTCGCGCCACCTCGGCGGCGGCAAGGGGACCGAGGAAGGGTGTGAGTGCCATGTAGCTGAGCTGGGGCGCGGCGAGGGGGAGCTGGGCGGTGCAGCCGCTCTCGACGTAGCTGTGAAGGACCTGCCAGATGCCACCGGTGATGGCCTCGGCAGCGACGGCGGGGACCTGTATGTGTTTCTCGGCGGCGAGCTCGTAGCCGGGCTGGAGATAGACGGCAAAGCCCTGCATGGCGGCGTTGCGGATCTCGATGGCTTCGGGGCTCACGGCGAATGTATCGACGAGGTTGAGGTGTGCGTGGGTTGGCTCTGAGGCGAGGTAGTCGAGCAGCGCGCGCACGCCGGCGGTGACGGCCCTGGGCCAGTCACCGTGTTGGACGTCATAGGCCTGGACCGCGACTTGAAGCGCCTGGTGCATGCCGATCTTTTGGGCGCCGAGGAAGGCGTCGCGCTTGGATTTGTAGATGCTGTAGAAAGTTTGATTGGAGACGTTGGCGCGTTTGGCGATTTCGGGGATGGTGAGGCCGCTGAGGCCCTTCTCGGCGATGATGGCGGCGGTGGCGTCGACGATGCGCTCACGTTGACTTTTGACGATGAACTGGCGAGGCAGGTCGCTGCGACCGCTCGGCAGCCGACCCTCGGCACGGCGAGCTCGCTCGGAGGCTTGGGCGGCGGCGTTGCCGTTGCTGCGGGCGCTGGGAGGGGCGCCGAGGCCGTCGGGAAGCTTGCGAGGGTAGGAGGCGGCCCATATGGCCAGACCCCCGGCGAGGGTGGGCAGTTCGCTCTGGCGGCCTTCGCGCAGGCGCGCAGCGGTCACCTCGCGAATACCGCCGAGGATGCCTTTGACGGTGAGGTCGGTGTGGCCCATGGCTGCGGCACGATCGCGGCTGGCAAGGATGCTGCCCTCGAGTGCGTCGAGGGTCCGCCGGCGACGTTCGAGTGCGGTCGCCCCGGCGCCGAATGCGCCGAGCATGAACAGCGACATGGCGGAAGGCTCTGCGACAGCCAGCTCGGCAAACGCCTGCATGGCCACGCGCAGGCGCTCGTCCTGTGAGCCCGGCTCGTTGTAGGCCTGCAGGATGGTCTGCCCGGTTCGCTGGGCGATCTGGTCGTAGGCGCTCAGGAACAGCTCTTCCTTGTCGGCGAAGAGGGTGTAGAAGGTGGGCTGAGAGACGTGGGCGAGCTTGGCGAGATCGACGATGCGGACCGACGGATAGCCTTTTTCGGCGATCAGCTCGACGATTGCGGCGCGCAGCCGTTCGCGCTGGTCGTGTTTGACGAGCTCGGGGTCGAGACCGTGGGTGCCGGTGGGAAGCGGACGGTAGCGCTCGGCCGAGCGTTGCTCGGCAGGCTCCTCAGACGGGGCGCTTGCTTGGTCGTCGGGCGGCCGGTGTGTGACATCGCTGTACGCCATGCCTTCAGAGCTCCCCCTTGACATTAACCAAAGTCGAGCCTATCAAACGGTGCTGCCCACCCAATCCGTGGGTGTCATCCCTTGACGGCGCGGGATGTGCCAATTACGGCTCCGCTGGAGTCCAGCGCTTGCACCTCCACGTAGGGAGCTGGCCCTGGGGCGTGCATGGCGGTCTCAAAGCCGGCCTTGGCAGCGGTGGCGACAGGGCTGAGCTGCTGTGGAGAGATCCCGGCAAGCAGTCTCCAGCTGGCAGTGCGCGTGTCTCCGTTCCAGCTTGCGTAGACGGTGGGAGCGCTGCTCACGCTGGCGGCGGAGGCGAGGATTGCAGGGGGTTCGCTGGGTGCGCCGGTCCAGGGGAAGCGGTAGGCACGGTAGGACTGGTAGGAGCCGTGCATGTGGATGTCGGTGATGACCTTGCCGCTGGAGTTGAACTCGGTGAAGTAGGGCTCGGCGCCCCAGCCGATGAACATATCCCCGTTGGAGAGAGCCTGGATGTTGCCCTGGCTGCCGGATGACAGGGGTGTTGGGTGCTCGTATTGGGCGAGCACGGTGTCGGTCTTGCTGGTGGGGTTGACGGCCAGGACGAGACCACGGGACTGCGGGTGAACCTTGGGCACGGCACCATTGTCAAAGACACTGATGGCTCCGTTGGCCAGCACGGTGGCGTCGTGCTGGAAAGCGGTGGCGGCGCCGGGGCCGAGCTTGACGTCGGAGTGCCGCCCGCCGATCCGCGTGAGCACCTGTCCGGTCTGGGTGTTGAGTTCGTAGAGCGCCCAGGTGTTGCGGGCGGAGATCAGGGTCTTGCCGCTGGCGAGCTGGTCGATGGTGTTGAGATGGAAGTAGTCGAAGGGCCATGCGACGCTTGCGTGAGTGGCGGTGCTGTAGGAGTCGATGAGGCGGATGTGGTCGAGGCTGTGCCACTCGCGCCGGACGAGCCCGGTGTGAAGGTCGATTTCCTGGAGGATGGTGTCGGTAGCTGCGCCTCCGGAGGGGCCGCCGACGGCCGAGAGGTTGCAGTCGATGGGGTTGAAGATGGTGAGCAGGGCGGTGCCCTGGGGCATGATGTGGAAGTCGTGGAGGTCGGCTTTCATGCCGTTGCCGGCCTGAACGCGCCCGACCTGCTGGTAGGAGCTGTTGTAGATCATCTCTTCGCCCTGACCGAAGCCCTGAGCAGTGATGTGACCCTGCCACCAGGTCAGCACGGGGGTGCTCCCGTCCTGCTGGACTTGGAGGTTGGATGAGGCGTAGCCGCTGGGCAGCGCGTCGAACCAGATGAGGTTGCCGTTTTCTTCGAAGATCATGGGCCCGGCGGGGCCGGGTCCGGAGTAGGGGGCGGCGAAGATATAGCCCCCTGCGGTTTCGGTGGAGGTGGTGGTGACGGCGAGCGACGGCGGCTCGAGTTCGGGGCGCGAGTAAAAGTGCTGCATCTCGTTCTCGTCGCGTGCGACTTTGGCGGGGGCGGGGGTGAAGAGGCGGGTGTCCTCGGTGGCGACGACGAAGTGGTAGGCAAAGGAATGGGTGTGCGAGCCGATGTCGATGCGTCCACTCACATCGACGACCTCGCCCGCGCGGAACGGATGGGTGGGAACAAAGCTGGCGCCATCGCCCTGTGAGTAGCCGATCAGGTGCCCGGGGTGCGACCCGCTTTGGGAGGCGGTTACACGGATTGAGCTGAATGCGCTGGGAGGCGCTCCGAGCAGGCTGATCTGGGTGCCGGGAGGGGCGTCGTAAGAGCCGGGCAGGGGCGTGACGGCGACGCCTGTTCCTGGCAGCAGGGCCGAGCGATTGATCTGTTCGGCTTCACAGCGCCCGGCGGTAGGAGCCTGGAAGGCGGTCTCCTCGGAGACGATGCGCCGGGAGGCGAGGGCGAGTGTAACGACGCAGGAGAGCGCAACGACTACGCCTCCTACGAGCAGAGATCTATGCAAGGTCATCCGATAGTTGGGGTTATGACCTTGGAGGTACCTACGACCCTGCCTGAGGCGCTGAGGGCGCGAACCTCGACGAAGGGCGCCGCGGGGGTGGTGATGGCGGTCTCAAAGCCGCTTCGCGCCACGGTGGCGAGGGGTGTGAGTGTGGTGGCGGTGGAGCCGCTTAGTAGCTGCCAGGAGGTGACTGTGGTGGCGCCGTTCCAGCTGGCGTAAGCGGAGGTGGTGCCGGCGATGGTGGTAGCGCTGAGGGCGGGCGGTTCGGCGGGCTGTGCGGCCCATGGCTCGCGATAGACGCGATAGCTGGTCTCGCCGGGAGGCAACTGGGCGTCGTAGACGATCTGCCCCTGGGCGTTGAATTCGGTGAGGTTGGGCAGGCTTCCCCAGCCGACCATCCAACCGCCGTCGGGAAGCGCCTGCAGGTCGCCCTGGCTGCCTGTTGCAAGTGGGCCGGAGGTATGGATCAGCTGGGTGACGAGGGTGGCGGTCTTTGCCTTTGGGTCCAGCGCGATCACCTCGCCGCGCGAGGGCGGCTTGACTGTGGGCAGGCCCTCGTCGTCGAAGAGACTGATGTCGCCGTCGGGCAGCCAGGCGGCGTTGTGCTGGTAGGCGAAGGGCACGCCGGCGCCAAGCTTGAATGTGCTGCTCTTGCCTCCAAGCCGCCACGTCACGGCGCCAGTCTGACCGTCGATGTTGTAGATCGTGGAGGTGTTGCGGGCGGAGATCAGGAGGTTGCCATGGTTGTCGGTGGCGAGGGAGTTGATGTGGAAGTAGTCGAAGGGGGCGGTGGACGCGGCGGACGGCTTGGAGTACGACTGGACGACACCGACGTGGGCAAGACTGTGCCACTCCCACATGACAAGCCCGGTGTGGATGTCGATCTCCTGGATGACGCCCTCGACGGCGACTCCGTGGGCGGGGCCGCCGATTGCTGAGAGGTTGGCCTTGACGGGGCTGTAGGCGAGGACGTAGGCGGCGCCCTGGGGGGTGAGATCGAACTCGTGCTCGTCGGCTTGCAGGCCGTTGCCGGCGCGCACGACGGCGACGGTCTTGTAGTTGGCGTCAGCGATGACGTCCTCGCCGAGGCCGTAGTCGAGGGTGCCGGTGCGGCCTTGCCACCAGGTGATGTCGTTCTTGCCTTCGAAGGCCTGGGTGCGCAGGTCAGCCGCACTCTGGCCTGCGGGGAGAGCGCGAAACCAGACGAGGTTGCCGGCGCTGTCGAAGATCATGGGCCCGTACTGGCCGGGGCCGAGGAAGGGCGTGGCGAAGATGTAGCCGGCGGCAGGTGCGGTTGCGTTGCCGGCGGCTTGGTCGACGAGCACTGTCGGCGGATGGAGGGTGGGCTGGGAGTGGAAGTCCTGTACCTGTTCGGGGGTGCCTGGAGTGGTGGGAAACTGGCTGAGCGCCACGGCGACAGGCCGGGCGATCTTGAAGTGGGTTGATAGGGCGATGGTCTTGCTGCCGTTGCGCCAGCGTGCGCTCACGGTGATGTGCTCATTTGCGAGGAAGGGCTTGTTGGACAGGAAGCTGCAGCCGGTGGCTGAGGTGTAGGCGCGCAGGTGCCCGCTGTGACGTCCGCTGCGGGAGCCGACGACTGAGATGGAGCTGAGGGAGGAGGCGGAAGCGCCCAGGAAGCTGATCTGGGTGCCGGGTAGTGCGGAGGGCGTTCCGGCGAGGGGAGATATGCGGACTGTGGCGATTGCTGCTGCGTGAGCGGATGGGGCAAGGGCTAGGGCGAGCACGGGTAGGAGCGTGACCGGGCCGGCGGCGCGCATGAGGTGTTTCAAGAAGCCTCCATGAGGCGCTGCTGAGGTCATTGGGCGAAGCAGGGATCCTAGGCTTTGGACACGACGAGGGCCTAAGAAGTTGCGAAGTAGCGATGTGGGCGGGGAAGGGGTGCTGTCCTTGTGCGCGCTCGCGTCGGCGCTCACGCGGAGTCACTCTTTTGAAGAGCTGTATAGCCATGGTTACACAGCGTTCGCTTTTTGAATAACACAACCCACCACCCCAACCCTCCCAAGCACCCGCCACGAATCCTTCCCAACCGCATCAGAGGCGGGCCGAACAGCTTCAGAAGACGGGCGTCTCGGTGTAGTCGCCGAAGACCTGCTGGAGGGACTCGATGATCTCGCCCTCGGATGCGTGGGCGCGGGCACAGTGGAGCAGTGGCTCCATGAGGTTGCGATCGTCGTGGGCGGCGTCGGTGCGCAGAGCGGCGAGGGTGCGCTCGACGGCGGCGCCGTCGCGACCGGCGCGGGCGGCGTGCAGGCGCCCGATCTGCTTGCGCTCCAACGCGGGGTCGACGCGCAGGGTGGGGATGGGCTGCTCGTCGGAGGCGAGGTACTGGTTGACGCCGACGACGACACGTTCGCCGGCGTCGATCTCCTGCTGGAGCTGGAAGGCGGCGTCGGCGATCTCACGCTGGGGGTAGTTGAGCTTGGTGGCGGCGACCATGCCGCCGAGCTCGTCGATCTTGGCGAAGTACTCATAACAGCGCTTTTCCATGTTGTCGGTGAGGGACTCGAGGAAGTAGGAGCCGGCGAGGGGATCGACGGTGTTGGTGACACCGGTCTCGTGGGCGATGACCTGCTGGGTGCGCAGGGCGATGGTGACGGCCTCCTCGGTGGGTAGGGCGAGGGCCTCGTCGTAGGAGTTGGTGTGCAGAGACTGGGTGCCGCCGAGGACGCCGGCGAGAGCCTCGATGGTGGTGCGGACGATGTTGTTGAGGGGCTGCTGGGCGGTGAGGGAGACGCCGGCGGTCTGGGTGTGGAAGCGCATTTGCCAGGAGCGGGGGTTCTTGGCGCCGAAGGTCTCGCGCAGCTCGCGCGCCCAGATGCGCCGGGCGGCGCGGTACTTGGCGATCTCCTCGAAGAAGTCGATTTGGGCGTTGAAGAAGAAGCTGAGGCGAGGGGCGAAGTCATCGACGTCGAGGCCGCGCTGGACGGCCTGCTCGACGTAGGTGAGACCGTCCTTGAGGGTGAAGGCGAGCTCCTGCTGGGCGGTGGAGCCGGCCTCGCGGATGTGGTAGCCGGAGATGGAGATGGGATGCCAGCGGGGCATGCGCAGGGTGCACCACTCGATCATGTCGCCGCAGAGACGCATGGCGGGATCGACGGGGAAGCACCACTCCTTCTGGGCGATGTACTCCTTGAGGATGTCCGCTTGGATGGTTCCGGAGAGCTGTTCGGGACCGACGCCTTGGGTCTCGGCGGCGGCGACGTAGAAGGCGAGCATGATGGCGGCGGGGGCGTTGATGGTCATGGAGACGGAGACCTTGCCGAGGTCGATGCCGCCGAAGAGGGTCTGCATGTCGTCGAGGGTGTCGACGGCGACGCCCTCGCGGCCGACCTCGCCGAGGGAGCGGGCGTGGTCTGAGTCGTGGCCCATGAGGGAGGGCATGTCAAAGGCGGTGGAAAGACCCGTCTGGCCGTGCTCGAGCAGGTAGTGAAAGCGCTCGTTGGTCTCCTCGCTGGTGCCGAAGCCGGCGAACTGGCGCATGGTCCAGAGGCGCCGGCGATACATGGAGGAGTGGATGCCGCGGGTGAAGGGGTACTCGCCGGGCAGGCCGATGGGGTCGTCGGGGCCACCGATGCCGTCGGGCAGGTCGGCGGGGGTGTAGAGCTCGCGGATGGGCTCGCCTGAGAGCGTGCGGAACTGCCGCGGCCCGCCGGGGCTCTCGCCCTCCGTGCTGCCCTCCCCGAGCGGCTTGGTGCTGATGGCCATTGCGACTCCCAATGGTACTGGTAGCGGTAGCCTCGCCTGGGATGACGAGCAATGGGAACTCACGGTCGGGCATGGAGAAGGCGCTGGGCAGGATTGTGGGCGCAGAGCACGTGCTGCAGGCGCCGCAGGACTCCCGTTACAACGTCGACAGCACGCGTCGCAGGGGAGTGATTGGCCGAGCGGATGCGGTGGTGCTTCCGGGCAGCGCGGCGGAGGTGGCGGCGGTAGTGAGGTGGTGCTACGAGCAGGACGTGGCGATAGTGCCGCGGGGCGGCGGCACGGGGCTGACGGGCGGGGCGGTGCCGATGGAGGGCGGGGTGGTGTGCTCGCTGGAGCGGCTGCGGGCTGTGCGGGAGCTGGAGCCGGCGCTGTGGAGGATGTTTGTGGAGGCGGGGGTGTGCACGCGCGATGTGCAGCGGCTGGCGCGCGAGAACGGGCTGTTCTTCGGCCCGGACCCGGGGGCGGCGGAGCAGTCGCAGATAGGGGGCAATGTGGCGACGAATGCGGGGGGTCCGCATGCGTTGAAGTACGGCGTGACGGGAGCGTGGGTGGCGGGGCTCGAGGTGGTGCTGGCGCCGGGAGAGCTGGTGGAGGTGGGGGGCTGGGCAGGCAAGGATGTGGCGGGGTATGACTTGAAGAACCTGCTGGTTGGCTCGGAGGGGACGTTGGGTGTGATCACGGCGGTGAGGCTGCGGCTGCTGCCGGTGCCGGAGGCGACGCTGGCGATGATGGTGTTCGCCGCCACGCGCAGGGAGGGGTGTGAGGCGATGGATGCGGCGCTGGGAGCGGGGCTGCGTCCGTCGGTGCTGGATTTCATGGACGGAGAGACGCTGAAGTTCCTCGCGGGCTCATATCCGGGAGAGGTGCCGCAGGCGGCGGGGTTTGGGGTGCTGGTGGAGGTGGATGGCACGGAGGGGGACGTGGCGGCGCAGCGGGAGGCGGTGCTGGAATCGGTGCAGGAGATCGCGCTTGAGGTGCAGGAGCCGGAGGGGCAAGAGCTGTGGCGATGGCGGGAGGGCGTGAATGGCGTGCTGACGGGTGTGCGGGGAGGGAAGGTGAGCGAGGATGTGGTGTTCCCGAGAGAGCGCCTGAGGGAGGCGATGGAGTGCTTTGAGGAAATGGCGAGGGAGCACGGGTTGAGGTCGTGCGCGTTTGGCCACGGCGGGGAGGGCAATGTGCATGCGACGGTGCTGGTGGACCCGGCGCAGGAGCGGGAGCTTGAGGCGGCGGAGGCGATTGGAGAGGAGCTGTTTGAGCTGGTGGTGAGGCTGGGTGGATCGGTTGCGGGGGAGCATGGGGTGGGGTGGCTGAAGCGGGGGCGGCTGGCCTCGCAGTGGAACGAAAGGGCGGTGCAACTGCACGAGGAGATCAAGCGTGCGTTTGACCCAAAGGGCCTTCTCAACCCAGGGAAGAAGCTGGCACGGTACCCTGCGCGGTCGCCGGTGACATCTACCTGAAAGGAAGTTGCTTCATGAACAAGTCTCAGTTGGTTGAGGCGGTCGCGTCGGACAGCGGCCTGAGCAAGGCCGATTCGGCCAGGGCGATCGAGTCGCTGCTGGACACGGTGACCAAGACGCTGAAAAAAGGCGACGAGGTGAGCATTACGGGCTTTGGCAAGTTCTCGGTCGTCAAAAGAGCAGCCCGCCAGGGCGTCAATCCTCGCACGGGCGAGCGCGTCAAAATCAAAGCTTCCAAGGCTCCGAAGTTCTCGGCTGGCGCCTCGCTGAAGCAGGCGGTAAGCCCGAAGAAAAAATAGACCCGAGAGGCCGCCTATCATGGCGCTCGTCACCGAGCTGGAGCTCCCCGCGTTCGACCACACGGAGATGTCGATGCGCGGGGAACGCTTCCATGAGGAGATGGAGCGGCTGCGCAGCAGCGGCTGGTTGGCGCAGGGGCCGTTTGGCTACTTGACGCTTGACAGGGATGCGGGGGAGTTCTTCCTGCGCACGCGCCAGGCGATCTTCCCGGGGATGAAGATTGCGGAGATCTTTGGCGTGAAGGAGGGGCCGCTGTTTGAGCAGATGCGGCGCAACATCCTGCATGTGAACGGCCCGGACCATTCACGGCTGCGAAGCTTGGTGAACCCGGCGCTTTCGCAGCGGGCTGTGGAGCGCTACAGGCCGGCGATGAGGAAGTCGCTGGAGGAGCTGCTGAGGCAGGCGGTCGAGCGGGGTGGGACGGCAGGTGAAGGAGGAGATGGGGAGGAGAGACTCGTCAGGTGTGAGTTCGTGGAGGCGTTTGCGAAGCCGTATCCGTCGCAGGTGATTGCGAGGGTGATGGGGGCGCCGTTGGAGGATGCGCCGCGGTTGCATCACTGGTCGAACTGGATCCAGAAGCAGTTCGATGCGGTGAGCATGGGCAGTGAGCTGGAGGGGATAGAAGAGGCTGTTGAGGAGTTCTATGTGTATGCCAGGGAGTTGGTGCGGGCACGCAGGGAGAGTCCGTCTGATGACTTGATCTCGAGGCTGATCGAGGCGTCAGATCCGGAGCACCCACCGGAGCGGCTGTCGGAGGAGGAGTGCATCAACCTGGTGTTCAACGTGCTTGTGGGCGGGGTTGATACGAGCCAGAGCCAGCTGGCGCATGCGGTGAGGCTGCTGGCGGAACACCCGGATCAGTGGGCGTTGCTGGTGGAGGATCCGGGTCTTGCGGAGCGGGCTGTAGAGGAGACATTGCGGTATGAGCCGATCACGCCGTTCACGGCGCGCATCCTGACGGAGGAAGTGGAGTACCGGGATGTGAGGTTCCCGGAGGGGACGGTGGTGATGGTGTGCGCGTTTACGGCGAACAGGGACCTGGAGGAGGACGGAGGGGAGCGCTTCGACATCACGGCTGAGCGAGGTCGGTTGCGGCCGCTGACGTTTGGCGCAGGGGTGCATTACTGCCTGGGGGCGAACTTGGCGCGCACAGAGCTGCAGGAGGGCTTGGCGTTCCTGGCGCAGCGGATGCCGGAGCTGGAGCTGGATGGGGAGCCGGTGTTTGAGAGCGTGTCGGGGATCTACGGGATGGCTGAGCTGCCGATCAGGTTCAGGCAATAGGGGGCCGTTTTTGGGAGACGCGTAGGCGTGTTCTCCCCTTAGCGCTGGCATCGCCGGTCACTGCAGCGGTCGGTGTTGCGGTGCCCACGATATGGAACA
Source organism: Solirubrobacteraceae bacterium (assembly GCA_030151725.1). Classification (GTDB taxonomy): domain Bacteria; phylum Actinomycetota; class Thermoleophilia; order Solirubrobacterales; family Solirubrobacteraceae; genus Palsa-744. The sequence continues at coordinate 47,877 of JASLDD010000113.1, read as the reverse complement.
ATTTGGGAGGGGGGCCTTTAGCAGTCAGGGAGCGACATAAGGTCGATGAAGTTGGCGACGGCAGAAGCTTGGAGGCGGATGTGGGCGCTTGGAGCCGCCATGTTTGCGGTGGCTGCGCTGGCATGGACGCCGCCGGGTGCAAGGGCAGGCACGTACCACGTGTACTCGTGTCGCACGCCGGCGGGGGCGAGCGCTCCGGTTGATGGGTGGAGTGGGTCCCTGGCTCCTGAACATGCGATCGACGATCACGTGTCCGATACGTGCTCATCGGGAGGAGCGCTTACCGCCTCCATTGGCGAAGAACAGCCGCATGTCGAGGGGATTGACGGAGCGTCTTGGGCATTTGAAGTCCCCAAAGCTGCGCACCTAGCCGGTGCCGTCTTGTGGCGTGCCGGATACGTGCACGGAAACGAATCCGACCAAGCGTTCTACGGCTTCGCGCTTGAAGGCTCATCATCCAAAGGGGCCTTCGATCAATGCCTCTACGTCAAAGAATGCCTAGTGGAGGGCAGCACTAGTGAAGCTCTGTCGGCGGGCAACCGCGTTCCGGTGCCGGCTGCGGATCTCGGCAATCTCTATGTCGACGTTGTGTGTGGACACTCGTCGCCGAAAGCGGAATGCGGCGACCATTTTGGCGATCCCAACCACTACGCGGCAGTCGTCTACCTATACGCAGCGGATCTAACGCTTGAACAGCAGGCGGGACCGAGCGCAACCAACGCTGGTGGCGAACTAGCGAGCGCGTCGACAATAGGCGGCACGAGCGACGTGACGTTCCAAGCGAGCGACCCTGGCGCGGGGGTCTACGAGGCACAGTTCAGCGTTGACGGTCAGGTGGTGCAGAGCTCGGTGGTCGACGAAAACGGCGGCCGCTGCAAGGACGTTGGCGAGACGAGCGATGGGCGCCCCGCGTTCTTGTATCTGCAGCCTTGCCTTTCGTCAGTGAGCGCGGATGTGGGGTTGGACACCACCAGGATCGCCAACGGCACCCATCACTTGGTCGTGAGCGTGCTCGACGCGGCGGGGAACGCCGCTCCGGTGCTCGATCGCCAGATCACGATCTACAACAAGCCGGCGCCGGGGACGCCAGGACCGCCAAATGGGGCCAACGCATCGACGCAGGCGACTCTGGCGGTGCGTTGGAAGCACAGCGCCAAGACCGCCATCACGAGTTCCTATGGATCCGGCCACGTGATCACAGGCCGCCTTACCGCCGCCGGAGGCGCGCCGATCGTGGGAGCCCAGATCGAAGTGCTGGCCAAGCAATCCGCCACAGGCGCGCGAGCGATAGCGATGGCCAGCCCCCACACGGATTCGCGTGGGGACTTCACGCTGCGTCTCGCGCCCGGTCTCTCCTCGCGCACCCTTCGCTTCGTCTACCGGGCCCATCTCGGCGATCCTGTGGCGGCGGCAGCCCGCACGCTCAGGCTGAACGTGCGGGCGCCGATTCTCCTCACGATCGCACCGCGGATCACCAGCGTGGGGCGCACCATCTCCTTCCACGGGCGCCTGCGCGGCGGCCCCGTTCCGGCCGAGGGCAAGCAGCTGATCCTCGAGGCGCGCGCCCCGGGTGGCGCGTGGATCGAGTTCCAGGTCGTCCGCACAGACGCCCACGGCCGTTTCCACGCCGGCTACCGCTTCAAGTTCCCGGGCCCGGCCGTCTACCAGTTCCGCGCACGCTCAGAACCCGAGTCCGACTACCCGTTCGCCGCAGGCGCCTCCACGGCTGTGGCTGTGCACGAGCGATAGCACCAGCCTGCTTTTGAAGCCGATTCTTATGTGAGGGAGGCATCCTCCGCGATACCCAGGGCCGTAGAGGGTGTTAGGAGGACCACGGCGTATTTGCAGTTGTCGCTAGCCGGGTAGGGCAGGGGTCAGCGTTTGGGCAACGTAGGAGAGAGGGAGAATGACGGCTATCGAGGCGCCAACAGCAAGGACACGCCAGCGCTCTTGGCTCGGCGCGGCGGCTTTGGTGCTGGGCCTCGCGCTCGCGCTCCCCTCTACCTCCGCCGCTGCATTGGCTGTGGCGGTCTCTCCGCTCAACGGCACGCCTGACGCCTCCCCCTATACGCAGATCAGCTTTCTGGGCGTTCCCGCCAACGAGATCACTCACATATCGGTGGTCGGCTCGCGCACAGGCAGGCACGGCGGCAGCCTGGAGAGCTACATGACGGCGCCCGGCGCCAGCCTGATTCCCTCTCACCTGTTCGCGCAGGGCGAGCGAGTTGTGGTCAGCGCCACGGTGGGGCCCAAGGGCCACACCCAACAGGTCGGCAGCACCTTCTACGTGGCACGCCTCTCCGGCTACACGCCTCCGGCGGCCAGCGGGCCGGCGCCCGCCAAAGCAGGGACCGTGCAGAGCTTCGTCTCCCAACCCAACCTCCATCCGCCCAACGTCGCGATCACGACCAACTCGCCGGCTGCTGCAACCGCCGGCGATGTCTTCCTGACCCCCACCCACGGTCTCGGTCAGTCGGGCCCAATGATCGTCAACGGGCAAGGCGGTCTCGTCTGGTATCTGCCGCTGCCCACAGGCGATGTGGCCGCCAACTTCCAGGTCGAGAGCTATCAAGGCCAGCCTGTGCTCGTGTGGTGGCAGGGGCATATCCCGCCCACGCTGGGCGTCGGATTTGGGACCGATGAGATCTACAACGCTGCCTACCAACACATCGCCACCGTCTCCGCCGGCAACGGCTATCAGGCCGACTTGCACGACCTGCAGATCACGCCTCAGGGCTCGGCCTTCATCACCGCCTACTCCCTCGTGGACGCCGATCTCTCCTCTGTGGGAGGCGCGCGCGACGGCAACCTTCAGGATTCCTTGCTGCAGGAGATCGACATCCCCACCGGCCTCGTGATGTTCGAGTGGCATGCCTACGGTCACGTCGAACTCAATGACTCCTACTCGCACCTTCCCTACTCGTCGAGCTTGCCCTGGGACTTCTTCCACATGAACTCCATCTCAATGGACACATGGGGAGACGGCAACTTCATCGTCTCCTCCCGCAACACCTGGGCGGCCTATGAGATCAACCACATCAGCGGCGCCGTCATGTGGCGCATCGGCGGCAAGCACTCGAGCTTCAAAATGGGGGCCGGGACCGGGACCGCCTATCAGCACGACGTGCGCTGGCAGCCCGATCACACGCTCACCATCTTCGACAACGGGGCAGTTCCCAAAGAGCACTCTCAATCGCGTGTAATTCGCGAGCGCATCGACGGCGTCCACCACAAGGTGACGCTCCTGTCCAGGTATGTCCGCACCCCCGGCCTGCTGGCGGGCAGCCAGGGCGATGACCAGGTGCAGGGGAACGGAAACTCGTTTGTCGGCTGGGGCGAAGCTCCATATTTCACCGAATTCAGCCCCACAGGGCAGATCCTCTTCGACGGCCACATTCCATCGCCGGGCCAGTCCTACCGCGCCTTCCGCTTCCCTTGGAGCGCCACCCCCGCCGCTCCGCCGAGCGTGGCCGTCAAAGCCAAGTCGGGAACAGTGACCGTCTATGCAAGCTGGAACGGCGCCACCAATGTCAGCTCCTGGCGGGTGATCGGTGGGGGGAGTCCCGTCGGCCTCACCCCGATCGTGACCGCTCCGGTTGCCGGCTTTGAGACCGTCATCACCCTCAAGAGCACCGATCGCTACTACGCCGTGCAGGCACTCGACGCATCCGGGCAGGTGCTCGGCAGCTCGGCCGTACGCTGAGCGCTGCCGGGGGCACCGTCCACTACCCTGCGCTGCTGTGAAGGCCGTGATCCTGGCCGGTGGCTTCGGCTCGCGTTTGAGCGAGGAGACCGCCGCGCGTCCCAAGCCAATGGTGGAAATCGGCGGCAAGCCAATTCTGTGGCACATCATGAAGATCTACGCCGCCCACGGCATCGACGAGTTCGTCATCTGCCTCGGCTACAAGGGCTATCTGATCAAGGAGTACTTCGCCAACTACTACCTGCACACTTGCGACGTGACCTTCGACCTGGCAAGCGGAGACATGGAGGTCCATCGCTCTGAGACCGAGCCATGGCGTGTGACCCTCGTGGACACAGGCGAGGGCACCATGACCGGGGGGCGCCTGCGGCGGGTCCTGCACTACCTCGGTGAGGAGGACTTCTGCTTCACCTACGGCGACGGCGTGGCCGACGTGGACGTGAGCGCCCTGATCGACTTTCACCGCCAGCAGGAAACAGACGCCACCGTGACCGCCGTACAGCCGCCGGGGCGCTTCGGGGCGCTTGACGTGGATGGGTCGCGGGTGCGCGAGTTCGAGGAGAAGCCGCGCGGCGACGGCGGCTGGACCAACGGCGGCTTCTTCGTGCTCTCGCCTTCCGTGGCGCGCTTCCTGGACGACGACGCGACGATCTGGGAGCAGGAGCCCATGCGGGCGCTGGCGCGCGAAGGCCAACTCGCCTCCTATCGCCACGAGGGCTTCTGGCAGGCCATGGACACGCTGCGCGACCGCAACCATCTCGAGCAGCTATGGCAGACCGGGCAGGCGCCCTGGCGAACATGGGCCTGACAAGCAGCGCCCCCGCGCCCGGCAGCGGGATCGTCGAGCCCGCATTCTGGCAGGGCCGCCGCGTGCTCCTGACGGGCCACACCGGCTTCAAGGGCGCGTGGCTGTCGCTGTGGCTGCAGGCGCTCGGGGCCAACGTGGTGGGCTTCTCAAACGGCGTTCCCACAGAGCCCTCGCTGTATGAGCTGGCGCGAGTGGCCGATGGCATGCAAAGCATCGAGGGCGACGTGCGCGACCCCGACGCCCTCGCCCGCGCGCTTGCCCAGGCCGACCCTGAGGTCGTCATCCACATGGCCGCCCAGTCGCTCGTGCGCCGCTCCTTTGCAGAGCCCCGCGAGACCTATGAGACGAACGTCATGGGCACCGTCAACGTGCTCGACGCCGTGCGCCTGCATGGTCCGGGTGTGCGCGCGATCGTGAATGTGACCTCGGACAAGTGCTATGAGAACCGTGAGTGGGAGTGGGGCTATCGCGAGGATGAGCCCATGGGCGGCCATGACCCCTATTCGAGCTCCAAGGGCTGCGCCGAGCTGATCGCGTCGGCCTTCAGGCGCTCCTTCTTCTCAAGCCCCGACGGCCCCAGGCTGGCATCCGCCAGGGCCGGCAACGTGATCGGTGGCGGCGACTGGGGCGAGGACCGCCTGGTCCCCGACGTCATGTCTGCGGCGCTGGCCGGTGAGGACGTGCGCGTGCGCAACCCCAACTCGCTGCGCCCCTGGCAGCACGTGCTCAACCCCCTCAGCGGCTACCTCGTGCTCGCCCAGGCCCTGTGGGAGTCAAACGAGCACGCCACCGGCTGGAACTTCGGACCCACCGACGAGGACGCCCGACCCGTGGGGGCAATCGTCGAGCGCCTGGCCGAGCTGTGGTCCTCCGACCTCGCCTGGACGCTCGACGACGGCCCCCATCCGCACGAGGCGCGCTTTCTCAAGCTCGACTCCTCCCGCGTACGCACCCGTCTGGGCTGGCGCCCACTGGTGCCCCTGGACAGAGCCCTCCAGAGCATCGTCGACTGGTATCGCTCGCTGCAGGCCGGCGAGGACATGGGCGCCGTGACCCTGGGGCAGATCGAGTCCTTTCAATACGCTGCTCCCTCGCCATGAGCCAGACTCCCTGCCGTTTCTGTGGTGCGCCCCTCGATGCCGTGTTTGCGGATCTCGGCATGTCGCCGCTCGCCAACTCGTATCTGCCGCCTCAGGCGTCCAACAGCATGGAGCCCTTCTATCCGCTGCGGGCGCTCGTCTGCGACAAGTGCTTCCTGGTGCAGCTCGAGGAGTTCGAGACCCCCGAGGCGATCTTCTCCGACTACGCCTACTTCTCGTCCTACTCATCCAGCTGGATCGAGCACAGCCGCCGCTACTCCGAGCAGATGATCGAGCGCCTCGGGCTGGATGAGAGCAGCCACGTCGTGGAGATCGCCTCAAACGACGGCTATCTGCTGCAGTTCTTCCACGAGCGCCAGATCCCCGTCCTGGGCATCGAGCCGGCCGCCAACGTCGCCAAGGTCGCGCTCCAGAAGGGCATTCCCACGCTGGTCGAGTTCTTCGGCGTGCAAACCGCCCAATCGCTTGCCGAGGAGTCCGCTGCGGATCTGCTGCTCGGCAACAACGTGCTCGCCCACGTACCCCACCTCAACGACTTCGTCGCCGGCATGAAGATCCTGCTGGCGCCAGACGGGGTCATCACGATGGAGTTCCCTCACCTGATGCGCCTGATCGAGGACAACCAATGGGACACCATCTACCACGAGCACTTCTCCTACTTCTCCTTCCTCACCGTCAGCCGCGTCTTTGAAGCCCACGGCCTGCGTCTGTTCGATGTCGAGGAGCTGCCCACGCACGGCGGCTCGCTGCGCGTCTACGGCGCCCACGCCGAGGATCGCGACAAGCCCGAAACGAGCGCCGCTCGTGAGCTGCGCGAGCGCGAGCGAGCGGCCGGCTATGAGAGCCTCGAGACCTACCTCGGCTACGGCCGCCGCGTGGAGCGCGACAAGCGCCAGATCCTCTCCTTCCTGATCGACCTCAAGGAGCAGGGCCTGTCGATCGTCGGCTACGGCGCTCCCGCCAAGGGCAACACGCTGCTCAACTACTGCGGCATCGGGCGCGACTTCATCGACTACACCTGCGACCTCAACCCTCACAAGCAGGATCACCTCCTGCCCGGCAGCCACATCCCTATCCGCTCCCCCGATGCCATCCGCGAGGAGCGCCCCGACGTGGTGCTGATCCTCCCCTGGAACCTCAAGGACGAGATCGTCGAGCAGCTCAGCTTCATTCGCGAGTGGGGCGGGCGCTTTGCCGCGCGCACGCCGGAGCTGACGCTCATATCGTGAGCGCTCCCGCCGCCAACCCCGGTCCGGTGGGGAGCTGATGCGGTTCATCGACACGCCGCTGTCGGGGGTGTGGGTCATAGAGCTCGAGCAGCTGGGCGACGAGCGTGGCTGGTTCGCCCGGACCTTCGACGCCACCGAGTTCCGCGATCGCGGCCTCGATCCCACCGTCGCCCAATGCAACGCCTCCTTCAACACCCAACGGGACACCCTGCGGGGCATGCACTACCAGGCAGAGCCCCACGGCGAGTCAAAGCTCGTGCGCAGCGTGCGCGGCTCCATCTTCGACGTGGCCGTGGACCTGCGCCCCGACTCCGCCACCTACTGCGCTTGGCACGGGGTCGAGCTGAGCGCCGCCAACAGGCTCGCCCTCTACATCCCTGCAGGGCTCGCTCACGGCTTTCAGACCTTGAGCAGCGACTGCGAGGTGCTCTACCAGATGGGCGCGCCATACGTGGCCAAGTCCGCGCGCGGAGTGCGCTGGGATGACCCCGCCTTCGCCATCCGCTGGCCCGCCCCCCACGGCAAGCGCACGATCTCCAAGCGCGACGCCACCTACCCGGACTTCAAGCCGTGAGCCGTGTGCTGCTGACCGGCGCCGGGGGCTTCCTCGGAGCGCCCACCCTGCGGGCCCTCCAGCGAGCCGGCCACGAGGTGCACGCCGTCTCTCGCGCATCGGCGCCGGAGCCTCAGCCACAAGCCGACGGCGCGGACGCCGCCCCCGTGGTGTGGCACAGCGCCGACCTCCCAGACCCCGAGGCTGTCCAAGCGCTCGTGAGCGCCGTGCGGCCCCAGAGCCTCGTGCACATGGCCTGGTATGTGGAGCACGGCCGCTACTGGCATGCGCCCGAGAATCTCGTGTGGGTCGAGGCGACGCTGCGGTTGCTGCGTTGCTTCGTGGACGCCGGCGGGCAGCGGGCCGTGATGGCGGGGACGTGCGCCGAGTATCAGTGGTCGCTCGATCGCTACGCCGAGGCCACCGCCCCGCTTGAGCCGGAAACGCTGTATGGCGTGGCCAAGGACGCCACCCGCCGTGTCGCCGAGCGCTTTGCCGCGGGCGCAGGCATCGAGCTCGCCTGGGGGCGCATCTTCACCCCCTACGGTCCCGCCGAAGGGCCTGGGCGCCTGCTCGCGAGCGTGATCGGATCGCTGCTCGCGGGTCAGCCTGCGCGTGCGCCGCTGGGAACGCATGTGCGCGACCTGATGTTTGTGGAGGACGTGGCCGGCGCATTTGCGGCGATCCTCGACAGCGACGTGCAGGGAGCCGTGAACGTCGGCTCGGGGCAACCAACGAGCATTCGCGAGCTGCTCGCCCTGGCCGGTGAGGCGGTGGGACGCCCGGAGCTTCTGCAGTGGGGCGCGCTTGCCCAGCGCGAGAGCGAGCCCGCGCAGCTTGTTGCGGAGATCGCGCGGCTTCGCGAAGAGGTCGGCTTCGAGTCACAGGTGAGCCTGGCCGAGGGGATCGAGCGCACGGTTGCCTGGTGGCGCGAGCGGGTCTCGTGAGCGTGGCGTCCAGCTCGGCGAGCGGACCTGCAGGCGAGCAGCGCGAGGGCGCTGCCGCCGACCTTCTCGACACGAGCGCCGCGGGCGGGGTGGCGCTACGCGGCAGCGTCCTACGCACCGGCTCCTACGTCCTTGGGATCCTGCTCTCGCTGATCTCGGCCCGTGTCCTGATCGAACACCTCGGCGGCCCCGGCTTCGGGCGCTACACCACCGTGGTGGCGCTCGTGACGATCGTCGCCGGTTTTACCGAGGGGGGGCTCAACAGCATCGTGCTGCGCGAATTCGCGACCCTGGGCGAGGAGCGCAGGCGCGAGATGATGGCCTCGGCGATCGGCATGAGGCTGACGGTGACGCTCGCCGGGGTGCTGTTCGCGGTCGCCTTCGCCGCGGCTGCTGGCTACGGCTCCACGATGGTCGCCGGCACCGCCCTGGCGGGCGCCGGCCTCGTGCTGCAGCTTCTGCAGAGCACTCTCTCCACGACCCTGCAGGCGCAGCTGCGCTTCGGCTGGGTCTCAGCCGTGGAAATACTGCGCCAGGTCGTAAACGTGGGCCTGCTCGTCGCCCTGGCTCTGGCGGGCGCGCACCTGCTGCCGCTGCTCGCCGTGGCGATTCCCGCCTCTGGTGTGTCGCTGCTGTTCACCATCCCGCTGGTCATCCGCTACACCTCTCTGCGGCCGTCCTTCCACGCGGGCCGCTGGTGGCGGCTGCTGCGCGAGACGGTGCCCTGGGCGGTGATCGCGGCCGTGAACATCGTTTATTTCCGCGTTGCCTTGGTCGTCATGTCGCTCACCTCCGGCGCCACGCAGACGGGGTACTTCGCGACGTCATTTCGCATCACAGAAGTGCTCGTGGCGATCCCCGTGCTGGTCATCAGTGCCGCCTTTCCCATCCTTGCCCGTGCCGAGCGCGAGGACTCAGCGCGCTTTGAGTTCGCCAGCGGGCGCATATTCGAGCTGGCGCTGCTGGCGGGGACGTGGCTGGTGCTGTGCGTGGAGGTCGGCGCGGGCTTTGCCATCCACCTGATCGCCGGCGCCGACCCCTCCATCGAGGTGCTGCGCATTCAGGGCCCGGCGCTGATCGCGAGCTTCGTGGCCGTTGCCTGTGGCTATCCCCTGCTGATGCAGAGGCGCTATCGCGAGGTGCTCTATGCGAACCTCATGGCCCTGGCCATATCCGCCGTGCTCACCCTCTCGCTGGCCCCGTCTCTCGGCGCCCGCGGGGCCGCGCTCGGCGCTCTCGTCGGTGAGGCCGGCCTGGCGATCAGCCAGGTGGCGATGCTCAAGCGCGCCTCCCCGCGGGTGTCCCTGCCGCTGTCCACCCTGCTCGTGGCCGCCGTGGCGGGGGGCGTCGCGCTGGCGGTAGGGCTGTTACTGCCTGTCCATCCGCTGATCGGCGTGCTGGTTGCGAGCCTCGTCTTCTTCGCCATCCTGCGGGCGCTCGGGCGCTTTCCCCCCGAGGTGCGCGAGATCCTGGCTGTGCGTCTCGGTCAAGGCGTTCGCTAGGGTCCTCGCGAATGACCGCCGACGAGCGATCGTGCCCACTCTGCGGCGCCGGCTCGAGCCCCGCGCTCACGGCAGGGGATCGCAATCGGGAAAGCACCTCGGAGTCCTTCGCCTACAACCGCTGCAGCGCCTGCGGGACCGTGTTCATGGTGGACGTGCCCGACGACTTGGCGCGCTACTACGTGGGCGACTACCACCGCTTCGATGACAACGGCCAGCCCGAGTGGACGCAGAACGTAACCCTCGAGGAGGTCGAGTCCTGGCGGGCTGAGCGCCTGCGCAGCCACGTCGAGCCAGGTCCCCTGATCGACATCGGGGCCGGCCCCGGCGGCTTCAGCGCGGCGGCCAAGCAGCAGGGGTTCGAGGTGACGGCGATCGAGATGGACCGGCAGTGCTGTGAGTACATGCAGGACGGTCTTGGGATCAGGGCCATCTGCAGCGATCAGCCGGTCGCCGAGCTGCGGGCTCTGCCTCCGGCCCGCGCCATCGCCATGTGGCACGTGCTCGAGCACCTGCGCGATCCCGCCGAGATGCTGCAGGCCGCCGCCGAGGGCCTGCAGCCCGGCGGCGTGCTCGCGGTGGGCGTGCCCAACCCGAGCTCGCTGCAGTTCCGGCTCCTGCGCGCTCGCTGGGCGCACCTCGACGCGCCCCGGCACCTGTGCCTGATGCCCGAGCAGGCGCTTGTGGCGAAGCTGCGTTCCCTGGGCATGCGGCTGCTCGAGTCCACCACCGGCGATCCCTTCGGCAGGGTCTGCAGCCTGCACGGATGGGCCTGGGCCCTGCGCCGCCGCCCCGCGCGCTCAGACAGCTCTGCCGTTGTCATCCGCACAGCGCAGGCCATCACGGCGGCGTTGGTGCCACTGGAAGCCCGGCGCGGCTACGGCGCGGCGCTCACCCTGCTGCTCGTCAAGGACGCCTGACTCACGTTGGCGGAGTAGGTATGTGGGTGTGGACTCGGAAGCTCACGGACCCACATCTGGTCCCACGACTGCCTCCAGCGCGGCTGCCCCGATCCGTCTGCGCGTCTGTACTTGGCGACGCTTGCGCAGCACTCGCGGCAGCCCTCGCAGGGCGTCGCGCCACACGCGCAGCCAGATGCCGAGCTTGCGGTCGCGTATCGCCACCGCCAGGTTGAGCAGCTGCCCGAGCACGAGTTGGGGGGCGTGGCGCAGGAGCGCGCCTGCGGGGATGTCCTTGGCAATGATCCACAGCGTGTTGCGCCACAGGTGGTAGCGGGTGAAGTCTGAGAGGCCACGTCCGATCGTGGCGCTGCCCATGTGGTAGGCCACTGCGGTGGGCACATACCGGCAGCTGAAGCCCGCCAGCTGCGCGCGCAGGTTCCAGTCGACGTCCTCGTAGAAAGCAAAGAAGTCCTCGTCGAAGTCCCCCACCAGCCGCAGCACCGAGCGCCGATACAGCGCCGCGCCGCCGCACGCTCCGAAGATCTCCCCCGCCGTGTCGTACTGGCCGTCGTCGCGCTCCCCATGTCCGCGCCGCCCGCCCGTGGCCGCCCACGTGAACACATCGCCCGCTCCGTCCAGCAGGTCTCGCTGCTCGAAGTCGCGCAGCTTGGCCGCTGCCCAGCCCGCCTCCGGGTGCTCCTGAAGCGCCGCCACCAGCTCGCCTAGGCAGTGTGGCTCGAGCTCCATGTCGTTGTTGAACAAAGCCAGCAGCTCGCCATGGCCCGCGTGCGCGCACACGTTCAGCGCGCCTGTCACGCCGATGTTCTCGGGCAGCGAGATCACCTGCGCCTGCGGCCAGTTCTCCGCCAACCACGTCACTGTGTCGTCGCGCGAGCCGTTGTCTACGACGACCACCTCGAAGTCCCTGAAGCTCTGGCTAGCCAGCGATGGCAGGAACGTCTCGAGCAGATGGCGACCGTCGTAGGAGAGAACCGCCACCGTGAGCTGTGGCACGGCTCCCTCTGCGGCTCTCGGCAATGATGCGCTCATGGAAGCGGACAAGCTACCTCCCTCTCCACCCGACGCTCCCCGCGACCCCCCACCCGACGGCTCCCCCCTCGACCGGCAGGCGCTCGTGGACGTGGTGATCGTCTCAGCCGATATGGCCGACATGACCCTCGCCTGCGTCGCCGAGCTCGAGAGCTCGACTGCGGTTGCGCAGGTGATGGTCGTGGACAACGCCTTCGACCCCCGTGCGGGGGCGGCGCGCGAGGAGCTGGCCCGGCGCACGACCGTCGTCCCGCTCGAGATGCCCCATGGGTTCGCAGCGGCCAACAACCGCGGCGTCGAGCTCGGCCATGCGCCCTACGTACTGCTGCTCAACTCGGACATCCTCGTCATACCCGGCGCCGTCGAGCTCCTGGTTCGTGCACTGCAGGAGCACCCCTATGCGGTCGCGGCGGGCGGGCGCCTGGTCGACCCCGACACCCTCCAGACCCAGAGCGGCTATCGCCCGCGGCCCTTCCCCACACTCGCCAACTTCCTCGTGATCATGCTCGGCATCGAGGAGCTGTGGCCCTTCAATCCCATCACTCGCCGCTACCACGGCGTACACACCCACGACAGCGGCGTGCAGGTCATCGACGCCCAGCCTGCAGCCGCCGCGCTGATGGTGCCCCGCGCCGTCCTTCAGGCAGTAGGCGGCCTGGATGAGCGCTTCTGGTTCTGGTTCGAGGACTCCGATCTGCTGCTGCGCCTCAGCGCCCGCGGGCCGATCCTCTACGTCCCCGAGGCCGTCTTCCGCCACCTCGGCGGCGGCACATTCGGGCGCTGGAGCAAGAGCCAGCGGATCCGCTCCATCTACCACGGCATCCTCCACTACGGCAATGCGCATTTCGGGCGCGCACGGCGCATGGTCCTCGGTCTGACCGCGGTCGCCGTGAGCGTGCCGCGAATCGTGCTGTTCGCCCGCTCGCGCCCCGAGGAGGCAGGCGCTTGGAGGGCGGTGGCTGCGGGAGGAAGCGCATTGATGCGTGGTTCGCGCCTACCGACGATTGCGCCGTGATGTGTTGATGCGATAGCATCAAACAGATGCGAACGACCCTTACGATCGACGACGATGTAGTGGCTGCTGCGAGAGAGTTGGCTGTAGGCGAGCGTCGCTCGCTTGGTTCCGTCATATCTGAGCTGGCTCGCCGAGGTTTGACGCCTGCGCGCATAGAGACCGTCGATGGGCTCCCGACGATCCGGGTACCCGCGGGCACGCCGGCCATCACCCCGGAGATGGTGAGACGCGGGCTCGAAGAGGACTGACGCTCCAGAGTGGCGCTGCTCGACGTCAATGCGCTCGTGGCGCTTGCCTGGGACTCACACGTGCACCATGCGAGAGCCCGCGCATGGTTTGCCGAGAACGGTGCATCTGGGTGGGCTACCTGTCCATTGACCGAGAGCGGCTTCGTGCGCGTGTCTTCCAGCCCGAAGGCACTCCCGATCGCCATCGGGATCGAGGATGCACGCGGAGCCTTGATGGTGATGAGGGCTCACGAGGGCCATCGGTTCTTGTCCGACGACGTCTCGCTGAATGACAGCGATGTGCCCACCCTGACGGGCTACCGTCAGGTGACCGATGCACACCTACTCACACTTGCACGTCGCCACGGAGTACACCTTGTGACCTTCGATTCCGGGATTCTGGCTCTGAGCCAAGGACGCGACGTCGAGCTGCTCACCACTTTGTGACCAAAGCAGGCGGGTCTCTACCGCCGTGCCAGAACCGCGCGGCCGCCCGCCCGGTAGGCCGCTTCCCGCAGTCGCTGCACAACCGGCGCACGCACGACTTCACGGCCCTCTCCCGGGCGGCTGCTCGGCCTCGGCTGTGAGATCCAACGCTTGATCGGAGCGGCCACCCGCGGCCACGTCTGCTGCGTAGCCGCCGCGCCCAGCGCGTCCGCGTAGGCGTCCCGTCCCGTCTCCAGGACTCGCCCCAGCGTCGCGGCCAGCGCCTCCACGTCGCCCGCCGGCGCCACCGCGCCCAGCCGCTCGCGCTCGACGCGCTCGGCGAGCTCGTCGCCGCTCGTGCACACCACCGGCAGGCCCGCCCAGAAGCAGTCCAGCAGGCGCGTCCGGTAGGCGAAGCGGGTCTCCAGGTGCTCGGCCGCCGCAGAGATCGCGCACGCAGCCTCCGCCAGCCACGCGCCTCGCTGCCCGTACGGGATCCAGTCGTGGAAGTGCACGATCGTGTCAAGCGCGCCAAGCTCGCGCGCGACGCTCCGTGCCGCCTCCGCCGCCGCTGCGCCCGCCGGGTGCGTGGCCGCCACGCCCATGAACACCAGCCGCACCTTCGGCCGACGCGCCGCCAGCGCCACCACCGCGCGGATCGCGCTCTCCGCGTCCAGCCAGCTCCAGATGCCGCCGTTCCACAGCACGATCTCGCTGTCCGGCTCGAGGGCCGCGATCGCCGCCCGCGGGCCGTCCGCGGCGCTCGGCGAGGGCGGCGCCTCGGGCAGTCCAAACGGCACCACGTCGATCGTCTCGCGCAGGCTCTGATCGCGGTCGTACAGCTCTGGGCCGATCATCCGCAGGGCCAGCATGCTGCCCAGCCACAGGTCCCGCTGGGTCTCACTCGCGCACATGAAGTTGTGCCCCGTGCGCAGCGCCGCGTGCAGGCGGTCGATCGTCGTGGCCGTGTGCTGGCGGCGGACCAGCGCGCTCCCGCCCGCCAGCAGCTCGAGCGTCTCGAGCGTCTCCGGGCAGTACAGGTCCACGATCACCCTCGCCTGCGAGCGCCTCAGCCAGCGATCCGCAAGCGGCCACTGCGGGTGGGCGATCACCGTGTCCGCCTGCGCGATCGGCTCGCGCAGCGCCTGCGGCGCATGTGGGCGGAAGGCGATCAGTCGTACGCCCTCGCGCTCCCCCTCCTCGCTTCCCCCATGGGCCACCGTTACCTGCGCCCCGCTGCTCAGTGCGCGTGCCAGCTCCCAGCAGCGGATCCCCAGCCCCGCCATCTGCTCGCCCACAGGATCCGCGCAGATGAACAGGACGTTCGGACCGGTCACGCCCACGCCGCGCTCAGGCGGCGCGGCGGCCATACACGCCTCGCCTCATACTCAGCGAGTCCACAAACGTGATCGTGTGGTCCGTCGCCTCCGCCGGCGGTGGCAGCCTCCTCGGTGCGCCCGCGCCCGCTCGCCACCCCGACAGCCGCCCGCTGAGCGCCGCCAGGTCGCGTGAGATCACCAGGTCCGCCGCCACCACCACCGTCTCCGTCGCCAGCGTGCGCACAGCGCCGCGTCCTCGCAGTAGGCCATAGCGACGCAGCAGATAACCGCGTCCGAAGCCGCCGTGACGCCGCTGCCACGCTGAGCGGTGACCGTGTGTGGCCGACCCCAGGTGCACGCCCACAGCGTCGCTCGCCAGCGTCGTCTTCCAGCCCGCTGCCCGCAGCCGCAGCGCCAGGTCGAAGTCCTCCATGTAGGCGAATATCGCCTCGTCCAGACCACCCGCCTGCTCCCACGCCAAGCGTCTGTACGCCGCTGCCGTGCCCGCCGGTCCCATCAGCACCGGGCGTTCCGAGCGCGCCAGCCCCACCTCCTGGCCCTGCAGACGCGGGAAGCTCGCAAGCGCCGTGTCCGCCACCAGGCCCGCGCTGTCGATGAAGCGCTCGCCCGGCTGCAGCATTAGTGCCGCCACCGAGCCCATCGCCGGGTCCTCCTGCAGTGGCGCCACCACGCGCTCCACGAAATCTCGGTGCACGTCCACGTCGTTGTTGAGCAGCACCACGAACTCCCCCGAGCCTGCCGCCACGCCACGGTTGCACGCCTCGGCAAAGCCGCGGTTCTCATCGAAGCTCTCCACGTGCACCTGCGGCCACTCCGCGCTCACGCGTGCCCGCGTGTCGTCCGTGGAGCCGTTGTCCACCACGATCACCCGCGGGGCTAGCGTCTGCTCGCCCAAGTGGCGTAGACAGCTGTCTGTGAGCTCGTAGCGGTTGTAGGCGACGATCACCACGTCGACAGAGGGAGACATTGAGCCCCATCGTAGGGGGCGTCAACGTCAGACCCGCCGTCCACGCTCACGCGGCGGCGGTGTCGATCACTAGCCTTCCCCTCCCTTGACCGCCTCCCGGCTACACATCGGCCTCAACCTGATCTTCCTCGTGCCGGGTGAGACCGGCGGCATGGAGGTCGTCGCCCGCGAGTTGATCCCCGCGCTGCACGCCGTCGCGCCGCCCGGCATGCGCTTCACCGCGTTCGTCAACCGCGAGGCCGCCGCCGCGGACGACGGTCCCTGGGGAGAGCTTTTGCCCGCCGTCACCGTGCCCGTCAACGCGCGCGACCGCAAGCAGTGGGTGTTCGGCGAGCAGACACTGCTGCCCATCCTCGGCGCGCGCGCCCACGTGCAGCTCATGCACAGCATGGCCAGCACCGCCCCCGTGTGGGGGCGCTTCCAACGTGTCACCACCGTTCACGACCTCATCTACGCGCGCTTTCCCGACGCGCACTCCGGCCTGCGCGAGAAGGGCATGAAGGTGCTCGTGCCGGTGGCCGCCCGTCGCTCCCACAGGGTGATTGCCGACTCCCACAGCACACGCGCCGATCTCGTGAGCCTCCTCGGCGTCCCCGAGGAGCGCATCGACGTCGTGCCGCTGGGTCTCGGATCCGTTCAGCGCGAGACCCCCATGGCCGAGGGTGAGCTGCGCTCCCGCTTCGAGCTGGGCGATCGTCGCGTCCTACTCGGCCTCTCCGCCAAGCGCCCCCACAAGAACCTCGCCGCCCTCATCGGCGCCCTGGGCCGACTGCCCGTCGATGAGCGCCCCCTGCTCGTGCTGCCCGGCTATGGCACCTGGCACGAGGGCGAGCTGCGCGAGCGCGCGCAGCAGGCCGGCGTCGCCGATGACGTGCGCCTGTGCGGCTGGGTGCAAGACGCCGAGCTCGAGGGCCTGTGGTCGATCGCGGAGGCGTTCGTGTTCCCCTCGCTGTATGAGGGCTTCGGGCTGCCCGTGCTCGAGGCGATGGCACGCGGGGTGCCCGTCGCCTGCTCCAACACATCGTCGCTGCCAGAGGTCGCCGGCGATGCAGCCCTCCTGTTCGACCCCCGCGACGAGGCGCAGATCGCCGCTGCTCTGCAGCGGATCCTCGGCGACCGCGACCTGCGCGGGCGACTGCGGGCGCTCGGGCGCGTGCGCGCCCAGCTCTTCACCTGGGAGCGCACCGCTCGCCTCACGCTCGACAGCTATGCCCATGCGATGCAGCACCGACAGCTGCGGTGACCGGCGCCGACAGGGCCTGAGCGGGAGCACGCGGACGCGTCTCCCAAAAGCCGTCAGCTCGCGTAGATCTCGAGCACCTTGCGCAGCGAAGACTCCAGGGAGAGCTGCTCCGCGTTCGCCGCAAACCAGCGTGCCGTGCTCTCGCGCAGCGCCGCTCCGCCCTCGTGCGCCAGCACGATCGCATCGGCTAGCGCCTGCGCATCCGAGCGTGGCGCGATGACGCCGTTTACGCCCTCCTCCACCAGCTCCGTCGCCGCGTTGTCCTCACCTGCCACCACCACGCTCGGCGTACCTCGCGCCGAGGCCTCCACTACGACCATCCCGTAGCCCTCGCGCCTGGACGGCAACAGCACGCACATCGCCCTGCGCATCTCTGCATCCAGCTCATCCGCCTCCGCAAAGCCCGGCGCCGACACCGTCTCCTGCAGCCCGTGCTCTGCGATCGCCGCCTGCACTTCCCCCCGCTTCGGGCCATCGCCCAGGAACTCGCCGCGCAGGCCCGGGATCCTCTTGGCGGCCAGTGCGATCGCCGCGACCCCCAGCGGCGCCTGCTTCTCGGCGATCATCCGCCCCGCGAACAGCACCAGTGGCTCGCTCGCGTGCTCCGCCAGCGACGGCGAAGCGTGGGTGGGGCCGCGATACAGACCTCGCAGCACGCTCACCGGGCCCTTCAGGCCCTCCTCCCGCAAGCGCTGCGCATGGAGCTCCGAGAAGCAGAACGCGCGCTGGGGCACCCGTGCGCACAGGCGCTGAACGAGCGCTCCCACGCGACCGCCAAGGCCGCCCAGGTAGTCGTTCCAGTAGGAGCGGCTCCACACCTCAAACCAATCCACCACCAGGCCAAAGCCCATCGCCGGCCGCAAGAGCGCCGCCGCCAGAAGCGAGAAGTACGGAAATGCGCAGCAGTGCACCACCTCGTAGCGGCGCCCATGGCGCAGGAGATGGAAGAACGTGCCCACGCCGAACACCAGCGGCGGCAGGATCCGTCGCCGGCCCGCAGTCGTGTACAGCGCCATGCGCGGCCCAGCCGCCGCGATCCTTACGCGCGGGTCCACGTCCAGCGCTTCTCCGCGCTGCCACTGGCGCAGCGTCAGGTAGGTCACCTCATGCCCATCGGCCGCCAAGCGCTCGGCCAGGTTTCGATACCAGCGCTCGGCTCCCCCGATCGTGTAGGGGTACAGGCAGTCGTAGACAACGCAGATGCGCATCCCGCTAGCATCTCATCTCGTCGGTGCGCCGCCCGTTCCTGCGCCACTTTCCGCCCTTCGGGGCGTTATAACCGGGTAGCCGACGCCCAGCCTCGGCGCCATAGACGGGTCTCACTCAGCCGATGAGCACACTCGCCCAGACAAGCTCCCCTCAAGCGCTCGATCCACACGGCGCAAAGACCCCCCTCGTGTCGGTCGTGATCCCCTGCCTCAACGAGGCCGAGAACATCGAGACCTGCGTCACCGCCGCCCTCGCCGCCATCGAGCGCATGGGCGTAGCCGGTGAGGTCGTCGTGGCCGACAACGACTCTGAGGACGACTCCGCCCGTCTGGCCGAGCAGGCCGGTGCGCGGGTGGTGGTCGAACGCAGGCGTGGCTACGGCAGCGCCTACCTCGCCGGGTTCGCGGTCTCCAGCGGTCGCTACATCGTCATGGCCGACGCCGACCTCACATACGACTTCAACGACATCCCCCGTTTCGTCGCCGCCCTGGAGGAGGGCGCCGAGATGGTCATCGGCGACCGCATGGACAATATCCAGCCGGGCGCCATGCCCTGGCTTCACCGCTACATCGGCAACCCCTTGCTCTCCGGGCTGCTCAACCTCTTCTTCCGTACCGGCATCAACGACGCTCACTGCGGCATGCGCGCCCTTCGCCGCGACGTGCTGCCGCGCCTGGACCTGCGCACCACCGGCATGGAGTTCGCCTCAGAGATGGTCATCAGGGCCTCCAAGGAGAACCTCCGCATCGCCGAGTTCCCGATCGAATATCACCCCCGCGGTGGCGAGAGCAAGCTCTCGAGCTTCCGCGACGGCTGGCGCCATCTGCGCTTCCTGCTCGTTCACAGCCCCAACCACCTCTTCATCGTCCCCGGCGCAGCCCTCGCCGGCGTCGGCACCCTGATCGTCATCCTGGTCGGAGCCGGCGTCAGCTTCTTCGGTCGCGACTGGGGTCTGCACACGCTCATCGGCGGTGCGCTGTTGATGATCGTCGGCACGCAGGTGCTCGCCCTGGGGCTGTGCGCGCACGCCTACGGCACCTACTTCATGGGCGAGAAGGATCCCTGGTTCGATCGCATGCGCCTGCGCTTTCGCCTCGAGCACGGCCTGCTGCTCGGCGGGGCCTTCCTGCTCGTGGGCGTCGTGATGGCCGCCGTGATCGTGGGAACGTGGATCTCGCACGGGTTCGGCTCGCTCTCAGACGAACGCCTCGCGATGGTCGCCGCCTCGCTGATGATCGTCGGGATCCAGATCTTCTTCTCCTCCTTCCTGCTGTCGATTCTCGGTCTGCGCCGACGCTGAGAGTGAATTTGCTGCGCCGCATCGTGGCGGCGGTGTTCGCCGGCGATCGCCGCGTGTGGCGCGTCGCCGCGCTGAGCGCCGTCCCGCTGCTGGCCGTCGTCGCCTACTACTGCCTGGAGCCGCGCTTCTACTACACCGGCACCGACAGCGTCGAGGCCGTCAGCTACGTCGAGCAGACCGCCCCCGGAACGCAGCTGTGCATCCCCGGGCTGAGGCTCCCTGCGCAGAGCGCCTTCGTCCGCCTCAGCCTCATCACCACGACTGCCGTCCGTCCCGCCCTGCACATGGTCCTGCACGCCCAGGGCGCCGGCGGACCTTTCCAGACGCAGCTCCCGGCCGCGCCGAGCACCCCCCAGCGCCCCAGCAACGCCGACTTCTCCATACCCCAGGTCCCCAGCGGAACCTCGAGCATCCCGGCCTCGATCTGCGTGAGCTCCGACGGGCCCGTCAAATGGGGGGGCACGCCGCTGTCCAAGCCCCCGATCCTCGCCCCCAAACTCCACCACCAGGAGCTCGCCGCACGCATCGCCGTCTGGTATCTGCCGAGCGCCGGCGCGTCTCGGCGCAGCTACCTCTCGATGGCCGGGCAAATCTTCCGTCGCGCCGCCCTCTTTCGTCCCGGGATCGTCGGCCCGTGGACATATCCGTTGCTGCTGTTCGGGGTGCTGCCCGCAATCGCGCTGCTCGCCCTGCGCTGCCTCGCTCTCGCCGTCGCCGGCCGCGGACGGCGAACGGCCGCCTGGCTGTTTGCCATCGCAGCCGTCAATGCCAGCTGCTGGGCGCTCATCAGCCCTGTGTTCCAGGGTCCCGACGAGGTCGATCACTACGCCTACGCGCAGTCGCTCGTCGAACGCGGCGAAGGGCCCAGTCACGATCCCGTCTCACCGCTGGGGCGCTGGTCGGGGGCCGAGAACCTCGCGCTCGAACACACCAGCTTCTTCACCAACCACCAGGTCGGCGACACACCCCTGCCGTGGCTCGAGAGTGCCCAGGCCAAGTACTTCCGCGAGGTCGCCAAGACCAAGCCGCGCCGCGACGACGGCGGTGGCTATACGACCTCCGCAGCCCACGGGCCGCTCTACTATCTCGCTCTGGCGCCCGCCTACCTGCTCACCCGCAGCGGCTCCGTCTTCTCGCAGCTGACGCTCATGCGCCTCACCTCGGCCCTCATCGGCGCGCTCGTCGTCATGTTCACCTACCTGCTCGCCCGTGAGCTTGCGCCCCGCAGACCCTGGCTGGCCGTGCTCGCCGCTTTGCTCGTCGCCTACGAGCCGATGTACGGGTTCATCTCCGGCATCGTCAACAACGACGTCGGCGTAAACGCCGCCGCCGCCGCCCTCGAGCTGCTGCTGATCCGCATGCCGCGCCGCGGAATGACCGTCCCCTGGGGCTTTCTCACCGGCGTCCTGCTCGTGGCGTTGCCGATCGTCAAGGGAACCGGCCTCTCGCTCTACCCCGTCGCGGGCCTCGTCTTCCTGGCGACGCTCTGGCGCCACCACCGCCGCTCCGACCTGCTCGCATGGCTGGGCGTGGCCGTGGGCGCGGTCGCCATGGCCGAGCTCTCCACCCACGTGCTCGGCCTCCTCCAGCCCTCCGCCTCCGCCACCGGCTCCGGCGCCATCAGCTCCAACGCGAGCGCAGTTCACGAAGCGCTGCACAACATCCCCACCTACCTCTCCTACCTGTGGCAGTCGCTGTTGCCGCGGCTTCCCGGCATGACGCCGCACTTCCCGCCCTCCACCCATCCGGGGCTCGCCCTCTTCAAGTACCCCGGCTTTGTCATCTTCGTCGAACGCGGATGGGCGGCCTTCGGCTGGTACGACGTGTTCTTCCCCCACAAGATCTACATCGTGATCTTCCTCGCCATGGTGGCCAGTGTCCCCCTCGGGGTATGGGCCGTGCGGCGCGAGTGGGGGTGGGTGCGGCGACACTGGCTCGAACTGCTGGCTCTGATCGCGATGCCGCTGGCGGTCATCATGGGCTTCGAGGCGGCCTACTACTCGGCTGTGCCCCGGCCCCTGATCGCTGAATTCGGGCGCTACGCGTTCCCCGCCATCGGTCCCGTGGCGCTCCTCGTCGTCGGCGCCCTGCATGCATTCGGGCGACGCTGGATGCTCAGCGCCGGGGTCGCTCTCCTCGTGGCTGTGGTCGTGCTCAGCTACGCCTCCCAACTGCTCACCCTGACCTCCTTCTATGCCTGACGCCACCGTCGCCATCCCTGTGCTCGACGGCGGCGAGCAGTTCGCCGGCGTGCTCGCGGCCCTAAGCGGGCAAAGCGTCGCCCACGAGCTCATCGTGTGCGACTCGGGCTCCAGCGACGGATCGCTCGAGCGCGCCCGCGAGCACGGTGCCCGAGTGATCGAGATCCCACGCGAGCGCTTCTCCCACGGCGCCACGCGCAACCTCCTCATGCAGGCCGCCCAAACCGAGCACGTGGCACTGCTGACCCAGGACTCAGAGCCGGCGGAGGAGCGCTGGCTGGCCGAGCTGCTGTCGGCCTTCCAGCTTGCCGACGACGTGGCCCTCGTCTATGGGCCCTACCGTCCGCGCCCCGATGCAGCGCTCCCCGTGCGGTTGGAGCTCGAGCGCTGGTTCGCCTCGCTGTCAGAGGACGGGCAGCCGCGGGTGCAACGCCTCGATGCAGATGAGCGCGTGCTGCCGGCGGTTGCGTTCCTCGGACGGCGCGGCTTCTTCAGCGACGCCAACGCCTGCATCGCGCGCAGCGCCTGGGAGCGGGTGCCCTTTCGCGAGGTCGCATATGCCGAGGACAGGGTGCTCGCGATCGACATGCTGCGCGCCGGCCACGCCAAGGCGTTCGTGCCCGCCGCCGCGGCCATCCACTCCCACGCCTACACCTCGACTCAGGAGCTGCGCCGCTGCTTCGATGAGTGGCGCGGGTTGCTCGAGGTCTACGGCTGGCGCGAGCCGGCCGGGCCCGCGGCGTTGTTGGCGCGGCTGCGCGGCGAGCTCGGGGCTGCGCGCAGGCAGCTGACGGGCGAGGGCGTGACGGGCACGGCGCTGCTCGGGACGCTGGCGGCGGTCACGCGCCATCATGTGCTCCGCACGAGCGGCGCGCTGCTCGGCTCGCACGCCGATCGCCTGCCCGCGGGCGCGACGCGCAGGCTCTCCCTGGAGGGACGCGCGGGCTTTGCCCCGCTGGACCTGGACGGCGAGCCCGAGCAGACATCGACCACCAAGGACGTCTCACCCGATGACCGATAGTCCCACCGAGGGCCGCCCTGGGGGGCCCCTGTCCAACTTGCGACGCCGCATCTACCTGACCTACAGGTACTTCGGCCTGCGCACCATCCTCTTCCGCGCCGTCACCTTCCCGCTGCGCTTCACTCCGCTGCAGCGGCGCCTGCGCCTGCGTACCCATGCCCGCGACCAGGAACTGAGGCGCGCCGTGGAGTGGTATCGCGAGCACGGGCGCCCAGTCGACATCGTGATCCCCAGCTATCGCGACGCCGAGCGCGTGCGCGCGCTCGTGCGCAGCATCGCCAAGACCGTTCCCAAGGGCATGGCGCGGGTGATCGTCGCCGACGACGCAAGCGGCGCCGAGCACGTGGCCGCGCTGCGCCGCATCAAGGGCATCGACATGCTCGTCGCCGGCGAGGACAACGGCGGCTTCGCCGTCAACGTCAACCGCGGCCTGCAAGCCAGCGACGGCGATCGCGACGTCGTGCTGCTGAACTCCGACACCGAGGCGCTGCCCGGCTGGCTTCAGTGCCTGCAGTACGCCGCCCACCGTCACGAGGACATCGGGATCGTGGGGGCCCAGCTGCAGTACCCAGACGGGCGCATCCAGTTCGGGGGCACCGTGCGAAACCGCGACCAGCCACAGTGGTTCGACCACCGCTACCGCTTCAAGCCCGCCGGCTGGGGGCCCGCCGATCAGACCAGCCCGGCGCTGGCGGTGACCGGCGCCTGCATGTACGTGCGGCGTGAGCTGATCGAGCGCGTCGGTCTGCTCGACGAGCGCTACGCCATGGCCTACGAGGACGTCGACTGGTGCCTGCGCTCCTGGCAGGCGGGGCTGCAGGTGCTGTACTTCCCCGCCGCCCAGCTCATCCACCACGAGTCCGTCACCCGCGGCACCGACCTCGGCGAGCGCGAGAAGGGCTCTCAGGAGCTCTTCTGGGAGCGCTGGTCGGACTTCTTCGACGCCCGCACCGTCACGACCGACGACGGGCGCCTGCGCATCGTCTACGTGACTGAGGACACCGGCGTGGGCGGCGGGCACCGCGACATCTTCGAGCACCTCAACCGCCTGGCCGCGCGCGGGCACGACGTGGCGCTGTACACGCTCGGCCGGGCGCCCGAGTGGTTCCCTCTGCGCGCCCCCGTGCACAGCTTCTCCGACTACCACGAGCTCGCACGGGCTCTCTCCCAGGTGGATGCAATCAAGGTGGCAACCTGGTGGATGACCGCCGTGCCGGTCTGGCGGGCGAGCATCCCGCGCGGCATCCCCGTGTACTTCGTCCAGGACATCGAGACCTCCTACTACCCCGACCACGAGCGCGCCCGCCACGCCGTGCTCGACTCCTACCGGCCGGAGTTCCGCTACATGACGATCTCGCAGTGGAATCGCGAGCGCCTGCGAGAGCTCGACCTCGATGCCGAGCTGATTCCGCCGGGCATCGACCTCGAGTGCTTCCGCCCGCGGGCCGACATCGCGCGCCGCGACGACATGGTGCTCGCGCTCGGACGCTCCAACCCGCTCAAGAACCTGCCGCTGACGCTCGCCGCCTGGCGCGCGCTCAAAGAGCCCCGCCCGGAGCTCTGCATGTTCGGGATCGAGCCCGAGCTGGCCGACGAGCCGGGCATGCGCTACGTCGAGTCCCCCGACGACGAGCACGTCAACGAGCTGTTCTGCCAGGCCGGCGTGTTCATCCAGACATCCACCCACGAGGGCTTTGCGCTGCCGCCGCTCGAGGCCATGGCCACGGGCGCCCCCGTCTTGTGCACCGACGCTCACGGCAACCGCGACTTCTGCGTCGACGGCGTCAACTGCCTGATGCCCGAGTCTCGCCCTGCGGCCGTCGCCGAGGCGCTGGAGCGTCTGCTCGCAGACCCACAGCTGCGCGAGCGCCTGGGCCGGGCCGGCATCGAGACCGCGCAGGCCTACGCCTGGGAGCTTCGAATCGACGCGCTGGAGGCGTTCTTCGAGCGCGTCGCCCGCGCCGAGACGATGGCGCTTGCTGGAGAGCTTGCGTCCGACTCTGTCCCTCAGGTGGATGGAGCGGACTGACGCTCAGGGGCTGCTCGCCGCCCCTGCACCCAGCGCAAGCCGGCCCATGCCGCCAGGCACAGCCACAGCAGAAGGGTGGCAACAGTGACAGCCTGGCCCAGCACCACCGGGAGAGGGTGGGCCGGTGAGAAGGTGACCCTCGCCTCTTGTCCCTTCGGGGCGAGCACCTCGATCGCCAGCTCGTTCGTGGGAGATCGCCCGATCACCCGCGCCCCGGTCACCTTGACCATTTCCGGTCCGCCGTAGACGTTCGTGGCCAGCGGGCGAGGGCCGGGAGAGGGGAACGTGATGACGCTCGTGTCGCGCTCGCCGTTGGTTTGAATTGGCAGCAGGCTCTCCCGGTTGCCGCCCGTGACCGTCACGTTCGGCACCTGCACGAACTCCGCGAAGGGGACGCCTCGCAGTGAGACGTCCGCGTAGTCGAATTCGGAGTACCAGGAGGCTGGAAAGCTGTTCTTCGGCTGGAACACGAGCTGTCGCGAGGAAAGCGATGAGTCCTGGCTCCACTGCTGAACGATCGCCTGGCCGAAGCTGACCACGAGTATTACCACGAGCGCGGCGGTCGCGATCGAGCGTCTGCGTGGGATCGCGATCCGCGGTAGCGACACGATCCCCGCCAATGCCAGCGTGCACACGCCCAGAGTGACGTATGTCTCGGCACGGTAGGGAAACTGGATGAGTTGCCAGGGACGAGGAACGATGCTCATGTTGGTGAGCAGGAGCGCGAGCAGGGCCACAACGACGAGGAGCATCCCTGCGGCAAATCGCCGCCACTGCCGCGAGATCCCGTGCCAGGCGAGGCCGAGCACGGCGAGTGCCCAAATGAAGGCGAGCGTCGGCATCTGGACGTTCAGGCGTCCTGCGTCGTTCAGCCACCCCTGGGAGGTCCGTTGAGCAAAGATCAGCTCCTTGCTGTTGCGCAGCGGGTTGAAGATCGCTTCGAAGGTGTCGAAGTTGCCGCCGGCGATCCCTATCCGGGAAGCGATAGCAGTGTGTCCGGCATAGGCGAGGGTGGGGAACAGGTACCAGGCATTGACCGCCGCGCCGGTCGCGGCGAGGCCGACTGTCAACGCGAGGCGGCGCACCCTGAGCGCCGGGTGGGTGCGTCCCACCGCGAAGAGGAGCACCAATCCAGTCGCGACCAGGAAGGTCGTGCCCCACAGCGCGGTGATGTTGTGACATGCGGTGAACCAGGCGCTGGAGAAGATCAGCAACGCCGCGTCGCGCGCACGCAGACGCTCGCTGCGCAGAACCGCCAGTGCGCTCGCGGCGACTAGGGGGATCGAGGCGGTTCCAACCGACTCGGGCACGTCGCCGCGCGCAAAGGGTCCGGTGATGATGTACGGAGATGTCACGTACAACAGGCCAGGCAGTTGGGCCCACCATCCGCGCAGGCCGACTTGACGGGCGAGCCATGTCCAGCCCGCGTAGGCGCCTGCGAAGGCCGCGATGATCACCGCGACGTAGGCCACCACGGGATGCTGGCCCAGCAGCGCAGAGATGCCGCCCGTGAACCCATAGAAGGTCCCTCCGTAGAAGGCGAAGAACGGCTGGAACACCCCCTGCTCGGCCTGCAGGTAGTAGCTGGGATGGCCCAGCTGGGCAATCGCCTGGCCCTGCTGCCAGACCAGCCAGAGATGATCCGGCCAGTCGTTGCCGAAGGTCCGGTCGGTGAACAGCGGCAGCGCGATCACGCCGACGACGAACACGGGCAGGCCCCATGCGAGGCGCTTTAGGGCGGGCGAGCTCGCGAAGGGCACCGCGGCACCTTATAGGTCTGCTCGGGCAACAAGCCCCAACAGTTCGACTTGCTAGAGGTCCTCGGCGATGTGGGGGGCTTCGCGGTTGAAGACCCAGAACCCGAGGACGAAGATGACCGCGGCGAGGGCTAGGGGCTCGAGCAAGGCAAGCCAGCTTCCCATCGCTTGCCCCGCGCTGAGCGTGCCGTGAAAGATCATCGCGTGGCGGAACTGCTGGAAGACGGCCACGAGCGGATTCAGCGTGTAGAGGTGCATCAGGAACTGATGGTGCAGGAGTTTTTCGCGCACGGTCTCGATCGAGATGATCACCGGGGAGGCGTAGAAGAGGATCTGCGAGACGACGTCCCAGATCGGCTGGATGTCGCGAAAGCGCACGAACAGCGCCGACAGCAGCATCGCGACACCCATCGCCATGGCCGCGAGCATCGCAACGATCAGCGGCAGCTCGAGCCAGCTGAGCATTGGACGCACGCCCGAAGCGAGCGCGAAGATCAACACCACGATCAGGTTGAGGCCCAGGTTGAACAGCGCCAACAGGACCACCGAGACGGGGATCACAAGCCGCGGGAACTGGATCTTGCGCACGAGCGTCTCGCGATCGACCACGCTGCGAACGGCGCCCTGCGTCGCCTCGGCGAAGAAGCTGAAGAGCACGACAGATCCCAGCAGCTGGGCGCCGTAGTACTTATCGCCCTTCTGCACGACGTTGGGGTTTGAGACCTTCGTGAAGAACACATACAAAACGCCGAACAGCAGCAGCGGGCGCATGACCTGCCACAGGTAGCCGAGCGCCGATCCGAAGAACTTGAGTTTGAATTCGCTGCGCGCGATGTTGTAGGCGAGGTGCCAGAAGCGCCGCCAGCTGTCGTCAAGGGCCCGGGGTCCACGGATCGGCTTACCGAGCTGCTCACGCGAGATCGCGGCCTCTCCCAAGGGGCCTAGTGTGGTTGGCGAGCTGCTCACCGTGAGCCGCCCGTGGGCTGCGCCTCGGGCGAGGACACATCTATCCGAGTTACGTCCGTTTGGACTGGGATCTCGACCATCCCGCCGCTGATGGACATTCCCGAGACGACGAAGGAGAGCCCACCGGCGAAGCGGTCGATCACGTCGAGGCCCTCACCGCGGTGGGTGATCGTGAGCACCGTGTGATAGCGCCCAGGCGCGAGCATGTTGTGGAAGGAGAATGCGAACACGGCCTGCTCCCCCGCCTGGAAGCCGCCGGTCTCCTCCTGCTCTTTGGCGGTGGTTGCCACGACGACCGGCTGGCGATGCTCGTTGAGCAGCGTGAGGCTGACGGCGGGGTCGAGCACGTGGGAGTTGAATGTCACGAGCGTCTTCAACGTGAGCGGCTCGGATTGTGGGGCAATAGCCAGGCGTTCATTGCGATCGTCACCCAGCCACACATCGCTTACTCGTGCAGCGCCGTCGCCCATGCGGGCTGTACCCACGTCGGCGTCTTCGTAGCCGACGGCGCGCCCAAAGGCGATCTCGAGGTAGCGGTCGGCCACGTCGCGGGGGTCGCCGATGGTGACCATCTCGCCGCGCTCGAGCAGCATCGCGCGGTGGCAGAAGCGGGTCACGGCGCCCATGTCGTGGGTGACGAACACGATCGTGCGGCCTTCCTCGCGCATGCGGTTGAACACGTCGAAGCACTTCTGCTGGAAAGCCGCGTCCCCGACCGCGAGCACCTCGTCGATCAGCAGGATGTCGGCGTCGACCTGGATCGCGACCGAGAATGCGAGCCGCACGTGCATGCCCGAGGAGTAGTTCTTGAGCTTGAGGTCCTGGAACTCCTCGAGCTCGGCGAACTCGATCACGCGCTCATAGCGCGCCCGCGCCTCCTTGGGGGAGAGGCCGAGCATGATCCCGTTGAGCGCCACGTTGTCGTAGGCGGCGAGGTCGGGGTTGAAGCCCACGCCGAGCTCGATGAACGTGGACATCCGTCCGTTGCACCAGATCTGCCCCTCGTCGGTGCCGTAGATCCCGGCCAGGCACTTCAGGAGGGTGCTCTTGCCGCTGCCGTTGCGCCCGACGATCCCAAAGAACTCTCCGGGCGCCACCGCGAAGGAGATGTCCTTGAGCGCATACAGCGACTCGTGGCGTGAGCGGCGCAGGGGATGAAGCGCCCGCTCCTTGAGCGTGTGGCTGCGCTCCTCAGGGATCTTGAAGCGCTTGTGTACGCCCTGCGCGGCGAGCGCGGGGCGTCCGGGAACGGCTGTCTGCTCGGCGGCCAAGGTCATTGGAGGGTATAGCGGGGGGCAGGCAGGTCAGGCGGTGAGGGGCTCTAACGCCCTCGACCTACCAAGCGTCCGAGGGCTCGTCCTATGAGGAAAACCCGCGAAAGCGCGCCGAAGAGCGCTCCTCTGAGCTGCGGATGCGCGCTGATCGTCAGCAACGCACGCTGCGCGTTCTCGGGCAGCGTGCCATTTGGGCCGATCAGGCTCAGCCCGTCGCCGACCTCGGCGTTCAGCTCGTCATACATGCGCTGCGCGTGAGCGCGCTCGCCGATCAGGCGGCGTACCACCACCTCGTGAGCTTCTGTGAGGCGGCGTTCGCGCTGCACGGCATCGCGCCCGAGCACAGCAGCCTCGCGGGTCGGCGCCGTTGCGGCGTCGCGATAGATCTCGACCAAGCTGTCCGCCGCGCCGCTCCACGTCAACGCGCCTGCCGCCTCTGCGAGTGCGCTCACGTGCCGCGCGCGAGCATCGGCGTCGTTCAGCAGCACGTACGCGGCCGCGGCGCTCGCCTCGGGATCCCAGGGGAGGATCGTGGCGGTCGCCTGCGGTGCGGCCTGCGCAAGCGAGGACTGAGCGGCGAACAGGCACGGGACGCCGGCCAGGGCAGACTCGAAGGGGACGAGGCCAAAGCCCTCATACGCCGACGGGTAAACCACGGCGCTCGTGCGAGCCATCAGCCAGGCCTTCTCTCGCTCATCGACCGCGCCCACGCTCAGCACCGCTTCCTGCACATCCCGATTGGTCTGCAGGTAGGCCTGCTCGAGCTCCGCCGAAGAGCCGTGGGGGATATGCGTTCCCGCGAGCACCAGCCGGCCAGGCCAGCCCAGATCGCGACGCAGCGAGGCCAGCAGGCGCAGCGCGAACAGCCGATTCTTGTGACGAAAGTCAGTGCCTAGGCAGAGGAGGAATCCGTCGCGGAGTGCCTCCTCCTGCTCGTCGTCGAGCTCCTCGGGGCGCTGCTCGTCGACCGCTGAGCTGTGATCCAGGCCCGGGGGCACGACCCTGATGCGCGACTCCGTGACCAGTGCGTCTCCGAGCAGCTCGCGCGCGGTGTGCTCTGAGAAGACAACTACCCGCTCCGCCGTCGCGAGCCCGTGGCGAGAGGCCAGGCGGTAGTCATCCCACGCCTCCCGGTCAGGGAAGTAGCTCGGATTGCGGTAAGCGATGAGGTCGAGCTGGCTGAGCACAAGTCGCTCGCCCAGGGCGACTGCGAGCGCGACGTCCTCCGCCGCAAACGCCTGCTGGGGGCGATGGAAGATGGCGCTGCGTGGTGTGGAGGGCGTCAGCTGCTCCTCGGCCAGGATCTCGGTCTGGGGCAGCTCGCGCAGGAGGGCCAGCGTCGCGGGGTCGATTCGCCTGGTACGCACGAGCACGCGCAAGCGCAGGGCGCCCGTATGGGCCAGCGCGCGGATCAGCTCGACGATGTGCACCTGCGTGCCTGTGACCGCGCCGTCGAGAGCGCGCGCATCGATCGTGACCCACGGCTGCGCTGGCGCGGTGGTGTGCAGAACATCGTCGAGCACGGCGGACTCCGCGAGCGCGGGGGGGTGGGCCTCGAGGTAGGGGTAGCGCTCGAGCAGCATCGCAGGCAGCTCGGGTGAGTCCCCTTTGCTCGGCGCGGGGCGGAGCGTCTCCACGAGCACATCGTCGGCGGCCACGTGGCCGAGCCCCGAGAGCAGGCAGCGCTGGGGGAAGTCGATCCCGAGCGCCGGCTCCAGGTCGAGCTCCTTGTCGAGCCCTCCCACGAGCTCCAGTGCGTCGCGACGCACGTAGATGCATGGCCCCACCGCGCGGCGCAGGCGCGGGCGCAGTGGCTGTGCGCGTTCGGCTACGGCTTGTGAACGGCCGGCAAAGCCCTCAGGCGTGTGAGCCTCCTCGGATAGCGCAAGCGGGGTGGCGAAGTCGGCGAGCGCGCTCGCGGTGGCGGTATTGGTGTCGGCGTAGGCCGCAGCGTGCAGGCGCTCGAGCCAGCCCTGCGGGACGCGGCAGGCAGGCGCCAGGATCACGAGATCCGCCGCCGCCAAATGCTCGATTGCGGCATTGAGGGCGTCGGGCGTTGGCTCCACGACGAAGGTCTGCACCTCGGGAGGCGTTTGGGCGCGCACAGACTCCAGGCAGCGCTTCGTAGCCCCATCGGATGCGGGCGCTGCGATCAGCACGCAGACGCTTCCCCGCATCTGCGCTTGGCTCGTCTGGGGCAGCTCGTTCACGCGCATCACATCCTGGCCGACGGAGCTGGCAGCCTAGAGCAGTCGCGCGGCCGCCCGCAACATTGGGCGATAATCCGCGCCAGCGCCCCCCGATGACCGCCGACCACGAGCAATGACCAAACAGGCAGCCGCCGGACCACAGGCCTCCCGCGGGCGCTTCGGAGCGCTCGCTCGCAGAGCGCTTGCGCGCCTGGCGCGTCCCTATGCCCGTCAACGCGCCCGCGAAGCGGCTCTCCAGGGCGCTGTCGCTCGCCTTGAGGCAGAGCTCGAGCGCATCGGCGAGCGTCACACCGAGCAGATCGAGCGCCTCGAGAGCTTTGTGCGCGAGCTCGTGCTGAGCACCGAGTCGCTGCGACGAGGGGTCAGCGATGCCGACGCCACAGCCTCCTGGGCACGCCAGACCGTCGAGCCGATCGCGGCTGAGCTGTATGCGATCCCCTATATGGCCGACAGCCCGTTCGAGATCATGTCCTCGCCCGTGGGCGAGGCGCTCGGGTATCGCACACCCCGGGGCTCCGCCGACTCCGACTATGCCGCCTTCGAGGACCTCTTTCGCGGGCCGGCAGAGCGCGTACTCGAGGCGCAGCGCCCGTATCTGGAGCTCGTGCGCGAGCACGCGCCGGTCCTCGACGTGGGCTGTGGACGCGGGGAGTTCCTCGGCATGCTTGCGAGCGAGGGCATCGCATCCGCAGGTGTTGATACGGACCCCGGCATGGTCGCCCGCTGCATCGCGCTCGGCCTGCAGGTCGCGCTGGGCGATGGCAACGCGCACCTGGAGGGCCTGCAGGACGGGAGCCTCGGCACGGTCTTCTGCGCGCAGGTGATCGAGCATCTGCCCTACGCAGAGCTGCAGCGCATGCTCGCGCTCTCATTGCGCAAGCTGCGGCCGGGCGGCCTGTTCATCGCCGAGACCGTCAACCCCCATCGGATCTCCTCGCTGAAGACCTTCTGGGTCGACCTGACACACCAGCACCCGATCTTCCCCGAGGTCGCGCTCGCCACCTGCGCGATCGCGGGCTTTGAGTCGGCCTATGTGTTTGCTCCGACGTTCGACAGCTTCGAGCGCGCCCGCTTCAAGGCCCCCGCCTATGCGGTCGTCGCCACTGCGTCCGCGCAGGCACCCCGCTGATGCAGCTGCTCACGCTTGCAACTCCCGCGATGCTGCCTGAGGCTCGAGTGCTCTCGCGCTCTGTGCGCCGACATCAGCCCGAGTGGTCGTACGACGTGGTGCTCATCGGCGGGCGCGACTTGGTCGAGGAGGAGATGCCTGTGCGCTCTGCGGCCGAGGAGCTGGACATCGACGTCGAGCGGCTGATCGCGCGCCATGAGGAGGCAGATCTGGTCGCGCTGCTCGCGCCGCACGTGCTGCGGAGCTTCATGTCGCACACCCCCGGCTCGCTCCTGCATCTCCCGGCGAGCGCGTGGGTGCTCGGCCCGCTGGAGCTCGTCGAGAGCGCGTTGCGGGAGCGTCCCGTCCTGCTGGCGCCACGCACGAGCTCAGACGTGCCTGACGACGGTCTCGCTCCTACGCCCACGCAGTTGGAACGGGCAGGGCGCATCGACGAGACGATCATCGGGGTCGACGGCAGCGCCGCGGCCGGAGGCTTCCTGGAGTGGTGGGCGGCCCACGTGGAAGCGACGATCGGCTCGCTGGACGGCACACACGTGGGCGCGCGGCCGGAGGATCGACCATGGCTGGGACGCCTGCTCGAGCTGGCCCCGGCGCGTTTCGCGACCGCGATGCTGGACGAGCCTGGCTGCAACCTGAGCATGTGGAACCTCCACGAGCGCTCGCTCGGGCGCGCCCCCGAAGGCGTCGTGGTCGACGGGCGGCCGGCGCGCTTCATGAACCTGCCTGGCTTTGAACCGGACCGCCCTCATCGCCTCAGCGCGCTGGCCAGCCGTGTGCGTGTTAGCCGCTCGCCTGTCCTGCGCGAGCTGTGCGTCGAGTACGCCCAGGAGCTGCGAAGGGCCGGCTGGGAGGACTCCGACCTGCGTCGAGACGTCGGCCGGCGCCTGGCCGACGGCACCGTCTATGACGATTCGCTGCGCGCGCTCTACGCCCGCTCGCTCGCGCTGGGGGAGCGCTTCGAGGATCTCTTCTCAGAGCAGGGGACGTCAGCCTTCATGCGCTGGCTCGCAGGGCTCGCCCCCGAAGGCGGCGAGCATGGGGTCACCCGCTACGTCTTCTATCGCGTGGCGCACGAGCGCCCCGACGTCCTGCGCGCATACCCGGACCTGGACGGCGCGGACGGCCCGGGCTATGTCGCCTGGTGCTGGGCGTTTGGACGAAATGAGCTCGGAATCCCTGAGCGCTTCATGCCGCCGCATGATGGCGTGTCAGTGCCGGCTCCAGCGCGGATCCCCTCCACGCCGGAGAAATCACCGGCTGCCCCCGAGGCAGAGGCTGGGGCGATCGCGACGGCGAAGGCGTCGACGGCTGACGGAGCCCTCGCGGTGCGCGTCACCGGCTATCTCTCCCACACGCTCGGGCTCGGTTCGGCTGCGCGCGGCTACGTGGAGGCGCTGGGCGCGGCCGGCGTGCCGGTGAGCACGGTGAGCGTGCCCCTGCACCATCTGGCGCTCCCGGTTGACCTCGCAGCCGAGTACGGCCGGCACGACTTCGACGACCTCGTGCACTCCGGCCGTCATGGCTTTGAGATCGTGGCGGTGAATGCCGACGAGCTCCCCGCCTTCGTGGAGCGCCTGGGCGAGGACTACTTCGAGGGCCCGCGGATTGGCATCTGGGGCTGGGAGACCAACAGCGTGCCCGAGCGCTGGCAGAGGGCGTTTGCCCTGGTGGATGAGATCTGGGTCTACTCGCGGTTCATGGCCGAGAACATCGGCGCGGTTGCACCCGTGCCAGTGCGTGCGCTCGCCCCCCCGGTGCAGGCACCGAAGAGCGAGGCGCAGCCGCTGCGCCTGGGGGTCGGGCAGGGCTTTCTGTTCCTGTTCGTGTTCGACTACCTCAGCACCGTGCAGCGCAAGAACCCCGTCGGGCTCGTGGAGGCGTTCAAGCTGGCGTTCGAGCCGGGCGAGGGACCGCAACTGTTGATCAAGACGATCAACGCGCCGCTGCGCCCGCTGGCTGAGGAGGAGGTGCTGTGGGCAGCGGATGGGCGCCCCGACATCCACGTGGTCGATCGCTCGCTCACCCGAGAGGAGCTCGGCGGCCTGATGGGGGCATGCGATTGCTACGTCTCGCTGCACCGCGCCGAGGGATTTGGTCTGACGATGGCGGAGGCGATGGCGATCGGCAAGCCCGTGATCGCGACCGGCTACTCGGGGAATGTCGATTTCATGAGCGTCGAGAACAGCTACCTGGTCGACTACACGATCGGGCGTGTGGGACCTGAATGCGAGATCTATCCCCCCGAGGGTGAATGGGCCGATCCGAGCGTCGAGCACGCTGCCCAGCTGATGCGCCAGGTGCACGACGATCCCGCCGAGGCAGCGCGGCGGGGTGCCCAGGCGGCCACAGACATCGCGCGCACGCTCTCGCCGCAGGCGACCGGGGCGGCGATGCGCCGGCGCCTGGAGGAGCTGTCCTCGTAAACCGATCAGGCTTCGGCGGGCAACGCGTCCGGCGGGGCGGCTCCGGGTTTGAGCAGCTCGAGCCACTGGTAACCCACGTGCGCGGCGCACAGCTGCGCTGCCCGACTTGCGGGGGCCACATGGACGCGCGTGCTGTTCGAGCTTTCGCTGCTGAAGACAATCGCGCCGAGCGTGCGTCCGACCGTTTCGGGCGAGGGATCGCCGCTGCCGGGATGCAGGCTCCCGCCGGGACGGACGATCTTCAGCGTGTGCTTGCCCGCCGAGATGGTGAGTTTGGTGAGCAGCAGGAACTGACCCGGGTAGCGCTCTTCGTAGCCGATGCTCGTGAGGCGCTTGCCGTCGAGGTAGACCGTCAGTGGGCGTCCGATCGAGCCCTGTACCCACAGGCTGTATCGCAGCGTGCGTGGGAGAGAGAGCTTCAGTTCGTCGGTGCCCGCTCCGTAGGTCGCAAGCGTGCCGGGACCAAGCAGTTTCCAGTAGTCCGGGTGGGTGCCTTCGACGGGGTTGACGACGGCCACGGTCGAGCCCTGCGCGTATGCGATCTGGGCGCTCGGGCCGGCCTTGCGCGCGAGCGCCACCACGTGGCGGCAGTACTTCGGCGTGCGCTCGGTGGGCAGGTCTGAGAGCGGGAAGTGTTCGAGCACAGATGAGGCGGGGCGGTCTCTGCGCCATACGTCGAAGTAGTTGCTCCTGCTGATGAGGTCGTAGTTGGCCGGCGGGCGGCTGGAGATCGGGCTGCGGGGCAGCACGATCAGGGGGAAGTGCTGGACGTAGGCGGGGAGCAGCTGGTTGAGATCCCAGCCGAAGCTCACGCCGCCGGGGGGCGCGGGGACGCCGGGGCGAACCTCGAAGGAGAGGTTGGCCGGATCGACTATCGAGCTGCCGCTCTCGTGTCGCAGGAAGTACTCGGCGTACTCGTCGAAGTTTGGATCGAGGGTCGGCCCCTTGCCTGCGTAGCGGGCGGCGATCGCCGCCAGGTCGTGGTAACGCACGCCGGGTGCGACAGACGTGTCGTGGTAGATCAGCGCGTTGCCGTAGAGGATGCTCCCCGTCACGACCAACGCGCCCAGCCATCCGAGGCCGCTCAGCCAGCGACGGCGAGAGCTCTGCAGCGCCGCGGCGCCCACGAAGGAGAGCAGCACGACGAAGGCGGCGGTGATCGTGAACGACTTGAGCTGGATCCAGGCCGTGCTGTGCTGAAGGAAGTAGTAGAGGGCCACGGGAGCGGTGATGCCGAGGACCACGATCGGCCAGCGCCTGTGGAAGGCGGCGCACACGACGCCGATCACGGCGAGCGCGAGGATCGCCACGTCGAAGATGTGACTGGAGGTGGTGTGCGTCAGCGGGTAGCGATAGTCGCCCGTGTAGTAGGCGCCGGCCGCTGCCCATCTGGAGACCGGGGCGGCCAGGTTGCCGAGTCCCAGGTCGACCACTCCGCCGATGGCAGAGCCGGCAACGGTGGCGAGTTTGGCGGCCGTGATGAGCCCCGGCAGCGAAATGACGATCGCCACCACCGCAAACACGACCCAACTCTGCACCACGCGCCAGTGCCCTTTGCGCCGCGAGAAGGAGATGATCAGCATCCCTAGCAGCAGCAGCCCTAGCCAGGGCGCGATCCCGAGGCTGAACGAGCCGAAGGCACCGGAGACGGCGACGGCGAGCGCGACAGGCCGTCGTCTCGAGCCCTCGCCTGGGACGCCGTCGGCGAAGACCGCCACCACAACCAGCAACAGAGCAGCGGTGGTGAGCTCCTTGATGCCGGCCTCCAGCGTGTAGCCGTAGAGGATGTTCGGTTGGATCGCAACGGCGGCGCCCGCGCAGCGCAGCAGCGGGTTGCGCGTGACGCGCCCGAGCGTGGAGAAGATCGCGAGGGCGCCCATGGCGGCCGTGAAGGCGAGGAACGACTGGTAGCACCATGCGACGTCCGTGTGCAGCAGTTTCGCCATCGCCCCTAGCGTTGCCTGGGCGCCACCGGGATAGCCGATGCCGATGAGCTTGGCGGCGACTATGTAGAAGGAGGAGTTGCCGTTGGGCGGCAGCGCGCGCCCGGCTTCGGCCAGGTGCTGCGCGAAGTCCATCTGGAAGGCGATGTCGACGATTCGCGTGTAGCCGGTCCAGCCGACGTTGCCGGTGAAGAAGACCGGGCCGCCGATCGCAGCAAAGGCGATCAGCGCGGCGATCGTCGGCCAGATCCACGGCCCGGGGCGCGGGAGCGTTCGCGTCGATTTGCGCCCTCGAGCCTCGAGTGCCAGGCCGATCACGGTGACCAGCGCCACGACTGGGCCGGCGGCCGGGGCGAGCCATTCGTAGGAGGTGGCGAACGCGCAGATAACCACCACGAGGGCGAAGCCCACGGGCGCCACGAGCAGCAGCGACAGCTCGCCGGCAGCGAGCCTGCGAACGAGCAGACCGCAGCCGGCGCTGGCGATGAGAAGGACGAGTGGGAAGAGGGCCCAGGCGCCTAGGAACGATCCGGCCAAGCGGGCATCTATAGCGGCTTCGGCGGCCGCGATGCTTCACCCGGGTTCGTGTTGGCGGGCTTTGCGGGGCCATACTGTCGTGCCCATGTCCTCTGTCAGAGCCGCTCAGAGAACCTCAGCGAGTCCCGCCTGGCATGCGATTGTGCTCAACTGGAACGGCCGTGAGGACACGCTGAGGTGCCTTGACTCGCTCTCCCGGATCGACCATCCGGAGTTCGCGATCGTGTGCGTGGACAACGGATCGAGCGACGGCTCACAGCAGGCGATCGCCGAGCGGTTCCCGCACATCACGCTGATCGAGGCCGGCGCGAACCTGGGCTATGCAGGTGGCAACAACCTCGGCATCCGCCGCGCGCTCGAGCACAACGCACGCTGGGTGATGCTCGTCAACAACGATGCGACGGTCGCCGCAGACGTGGTCGAGGGCTTCGAACGCGCGGCAGCGGCACGGCCACGCGCGGGCATCCTCGCCGGCAAGGTCTACTTCGCCGAGCGCCCGCAGACGCTTTGGTTTGCCGGACAGCGCGTGAGCGAGCTGCTCGGCTACTCGGGTCGCCCGAGCGGCTACGGCCGTCAGGACGGACCGAGCTACAGCCGCATCCAGGACACGGGCAGAGCCGTCGGCGCGCTGATGGCGATTTCGCGCGAGGCGATCGAGTCCGTGGGGCTGCTCGACGAGGACCTGTTCGCCTACGTCGAGGACGTCGACTGGGCGCTGCGCGTGCGCGCCGCCGGCTTGGAGGTCGTTTTCGCGCCGGGCGCCCGGGCGTGGCACAGCGTCTCAGCCTCCACCGGTGGAGAGGCCGCCTCGACGCACACGCTCTACTACGGCGTGCGCAACACCGTGACCGTGCTCGAGCGGCGCCGACCCCTCGGATCGCTCGGCAGGGGCATGCGCCGCGGAGCGATCCTGGCCACGTTCACGCTGCACGCCCTTACCCGTGCCGACCGACGAGCGGCGCTGCGGGCTGTTCGCGACGGCTACGCCGACGCACGGGCGGGACGGCTGGGTCTGCGCCCGACCTAGCGTCCGCCAGGCCCACGACGCCGCGCCGAGCGGGTCATCGCCGAGGCGACCCCGAGCAGTCCCGAGACGCCGCCCGTCCCCAGCGCGGCCGCACCGTAGCGCGCTGCCGCCGTCCACTCGCGCAGTCCTGCGCGCCTGCGCGCCTGGCCGAGCATGATCGCCGTGCTCATCGTGCGTGCCCGGCGCTGGAGCTCGGGATGGCGCGCGGTGACGATCGCCATCGCGATCAGGCCCTCTTCATAGGCCGCCCCCGATGCCTCGGCGCGGCTGGTGAAGTTGTCTGAGTGGCGGCGATAGCGAACGAGCACGTCGTCGATTGCGATGCAGCGGCCGTGGCGGAAGACCTCGATGTCGAACAGCCAGTCGTTGGTGAAGGCCAGCCGTTCGTCAAAGCCCTCGGCCGGACACAGCGACGAGCGGATCATGGTCGCCGAGGGCAGCATCTTGTACGTGGGATCGAACCACAGCTCGATGCCGCCACTGCGCAGCG
This sequence comes from Solirubrobacteraceae bacterium, assembly GCA_030151725.1. Classification (GTDB taxonomy): domain Bacteria; phylum Actinomycetota; class Thermoleophilia; order Solirubrobacterales; family Solirubrobacteraceae; genus Palsa-744. The sequence continues at coordinate 9,346 of JASLDD010000113.1, read as the reverse complement.
GGCCGCCGTTGGCGACTTGCGAGAAGCGCCCGATCACGTGGCCGCTGTCGGACTCGAACATCTCCGCGTCGTGAGTGCAACCGGCGGCGTGCGGCTCGCGGTCGAGCGCCGCCACCTGGCGGGCGAGCTTGTCGGGCAGCATCACATCGTCGCCGTCCAGCCACGCGATCAACTCGCCGCGGCGGACCGCCAGCGCCCGGTTCAGCGCGAACGGCTTGCCCTGGTTGCGCTCGGCGCGAATCACCCGAACCCTGTCGGGGTCGCGCTCGGCGAGGGCGCGGGCGATCTCAGGCGTGTCGTCGGTTGAGCCGTCGTCGGAGATGATCAGCTCCCAGTCGGCGAACGTCTGCGCGAACACGCTCTCCACGGCCTCGACGATGAACGGCTCGGCGTTGTAGGCCGCCATGATCACGCTCACTTGCGGCTCGCTCATCGGCGCATCATGCCTCAGAGCCAGGTGTGCCGCAGGCAGCGCGGGCGCCAGGGCGAGGCGCCGAGAGCGCGGAGCGCCAACGCGTTGCGCACGAAGCGCGTCCTCTGCATAACGCCGCTCGGCGGATAGGAGGAGCTGCCGCCGGAGCTGTCGGTCGCGTATGTGGCGTGCAGGGAGGTCGCGCGCAGGCGCCCGTGATGGCGCATGTGGGCGGCCAGGCGCGCCTCGAACACGTTGGCCTTGTGGGCGCCTGGGTAGGAGATCAGCGAGATACAGCGCTGGCGGTAGACGGGCGCCGCGAGCTCTGAGCGCGCCGCAAGGAAGACCTGGTCACTGAAACCGTCGCCGAGCGCGAAGCCCTCCTGCTCCTCGATCGTCTCGCGCTCGACCCCAGGCCGCCGGCCGGCCGTGTTCGGCGCCTCCCAGCTCGGGTTGGCGATCATCACACGCGGATCCCGTTGCATCAGCTCGAGCGCCGGCGCGATCCAGTCGAAGGACTCGAGCAGCCGGGCCTCGGGATCCCAATAGAGCATCCACGGGCTCCCGGGCAGGCTCGCAGCGACGAGCGGCCCGTCGCTGTAGTGCAGCAGCGGTTCCAGCTCATCGCGCCGCAGGTCCGCCACCTCCAAGGCCCGGTCGAGGTGGTCGGCCACGAAGTGGAACTCGTCGATCGCCCCGTCGTCGAGCAGACGGGAGGCCCGCCGGCGGGCGTCCTCGGGATCTTCGACGTTGTTGATGAGGATCACGCGCCGGGCGAAGGAGTGGGCGTTGGTCTGATCGAGATCGGCGAACGTGGCGGGCTCCAGTGCCTGCCGGTAGGTCCGCTCGAAGGTGTTGACGAGGAGGTCGACGGCTGGCTCGATGGTTTCGCTCACGGCCCAATGATTCCAGCAGGGGGGCGGAGTGCGTCGCACAGGAGACCCACTATCGTGGCGCCGATGGAGTCTGTCGAGACCGCCGCTCAGCCTGCCGAGAGGATCTTCCTGGGGCCCAGATCGATCTCCGCCTGCCTTCCCGTGCGCCACGAGGAGGCGGTGATCGAGCGTTGCCTGAAGAGCCTCGAGGGCGTGGTCGATGAGATCGTGCTCGTCCACGACGGCGAGTGCGAGGACCGCACCGTCGAGATCGCCGAACGCTACGGCGCGCGCGTGTTCGTGCGCCCGCTGGTCGGCCATGCGGAGGCGATCGTGGTCTTCGCCTTCGAGCAGGCGCGCGGGGAGTGGCTGCTGTCGATCCACGGCGATGAGTTCCTGTCCGAGCCGATGCGCGAGCAGGTGCGCACGCTCGTGGCCGACGAGGAGGTCAACGGCTATGAGTTCCTGTGGCGGATGTGGGACGGGCAGCGCTACATCACCGAGAACGGGCCCTACAAGCTCGCTCTCTTTCGCAAGCGCTGCACGCATCTGGTGGGCATCGTCCACGGCGCCGAGGTCGTCGACCCGCCGGTGCGCCGACTGGACCTGCACCTCGAGCACCGCCCGCAGTACAACAACTTCGCGCTGCGCACCGTGCTCACCAAGTGGCGCCGCTGGGCAAAGATCAACGCCCGCGAATTCCTCACCCCGTTCGCCCAACTGCCCAAGTTCAACTGGCAGGGCACCCAGGACTGGCCGCCGCGCAGGCGCCTCCTGAACAAGCTCTCGCCGCTGCTGTTCGTGCCCTACGTGCCGATCGTGTTCCTCGTGAACCTGTGGCGCGAGCGCGACGTCTACAGGCTCCCGGAGAACCTGCGCATGTCCCTCTACCAGGGCCTCTACGGTGGGATGGTGCAGTTCTACGTCGCGAAGCTCATGTACTTCGGCGGCGAGGAGTCGGCCGCGGCCCAGACGCCCCGGCCCGGCGCGAAGGCGGGGGAGTGAGCAGCGCCGAAGCCGCAGCCGCGCCAGCGAGCGCACCCGAGGCGCGTCCCACGATCTCGGGGTGCGTGGTGGCGCGCAACGAGGAGCGGCTGATCGACCGCTGCCTGGCGAGCTTCGCCGACCTCGTCGATGAGATCGTGTTCGTGCACGACGGCGAGTGCACCGACCGTACGCTCGAGATCGCCGCGCGCTACGGGTGCAGGATCTTCGTGCAGCCCCTGCGCGGCCACGCCGACGCCTCCAAGGTGTTCGCCTTCTCGCAGGCGCGCAGCGAGTGGATCCTGGGGGTGGACGCCGACGAGTTCCTCTCGACCGGGTTGCGCGAGCATCTGCACGAGCTCGTCCGCGACCCCGACGTCAACGGCTACCGCCTTCTGTGGCCCTTTTGGGATGGGCGCAGGTACGTGTCGAGCCCGGAGAAGAGCTGGCGCAAGCTGCAGCTCTACCGCCGCTCGGCGCTGCATGCGGTCGGCAACCTGCACCTCACGATCCACGTTGATGAGCCGGTTCTCGATGTCGACTATCACCTCGAGCACAGGCCCGAGTACAACAACTGGACGCTGCGCACGACCTTCACCAAGTGGCGGGCGTGGGCCCAGGTCAGCGCGCGCGAGTACCTCTCCGACTACAGCGAGCTGCCGACGTTCAACTGGCAGGGCCCCACCGAGTGGCCGCCCCGCCGCCGGCTTCTCAACCGCCTCTCGCCGCTTCTGTTCTGGCTGTATGCCCCTGCCGTGTTCGTACTTGATCTCTACAAACATCGCGACGAGCTGACCCCGCGCAGGAACGTCTCGATGGCGCTGAACGCCGCGCTGTACGCCTCCATGCAGCAGCTCTACGTCGCCAAGTACCTGTACTTGGGCTTCCCCGACGAGGCGTGAGCCCTTCGCTGGCCCTCGTCACCGTGGGCGATCCGGCTTCGCCAACCACCTGGTCGGGCACCACCGCCGGGGTCCTTACTGCCCTGCGCGATCTCGGCGTTCGCACCCACGCGATCGATCTGAAGCTCCCCCCCGGCCTGGACGAGGCGCTGCTCGTGGCCGGCGCGGCGCGCACGCGCAACCGCTTCGATGCCGAAAGCGCGGCGCTCACGGTTCGCGTCCGCAGCGCTCTGCTGCGCAAACGCCTGCGCGGGCTGGAGCTCGACGGCGTCGTTCAGGTGGGCAGCACCTTCCAGGTTCCCCCAGCCATCCCCTACGTGACCCTCGAGGACATGACCGTGCGCCAGTCGGTTGGCGTGCATCCTGTGTTCGGACGCATGTCCCCCGGTGCAATGGAGGGGTGGGAGCGTCGCCGCGCGCAGATCTACGCGGGCGCCCGCCGCTGCGCGGTCGCAAGCCACTGGGCGGCCGACTCGCTGCAGCGCGACTACAACCTCCAGGGTTCGCACACGGCGGTGGTGGGCCTCGGCGCCAACCACCGCATCGAGGCGCAGGGCGCTCGCAGCTGGGCGCCGCCGCGCTTCCTCTTCATAGGGATCGATTGGGAGCGCAAGGGAGGTCCGGTGTTGCTCAAGGCTTTTGGCCGCCTTCGCGAGGAGCGCCCCGACGTGGGTCTGGACGTCGTCGGCGCGCATCCGCGACTCGAGCAGGCGGGCGTGCAATTTCACGGCGTGCTCTCCCATGCAGACCCCGAGGGACGCCGCGCGATCTCCGAGCTGTTCGCCAAGGCGACCTGCCTGGTCATGCCATCGACGGTGGAGCCCTTCGGCATCGTCCACATCGAGGCGGCCTCTGCGGGCATTCCCAGCATCGGCACCAGCGTGGGCGGCCCGCGGGACATCATCGGCGCCGACGGGGGCCTGATTGTCGACCCCGGCGACGAGGAGGGCCTCTACCGGGCGATGCTCGAGCTGTGCGACGCCGAGACGGCTCGTCGCATGGGCGCGGCGGCAGCTGAGCGGGCGCTGCTCTACACGTGGCCGCAGGTGGCCGAGCGCCTGCTGCGCGCGCTCGAGCTGCAGGCGCCCGACGGCCGTGAGCTTGCCGCGTTCCTGTGAGCGCGCCGTCTTCCCGCATCCCCACGGCTGCGTAACGTACCTGCGCAGATGAGCTCGGGATCAGCGACCGGCGAGGGGGAGAGCGCTCAACCCGTCGACGTCCTCGATCGCCCGGAGGCGGGCGCCAAGGTGATCCGTGGCGGCGCCATCAGGACCGCCGCCTACGCCGCCACGATCGTCCTCACGGGGGCGACCGTCCCGCTGATGACCCGTCACCTGGGCGTGGCCGACTTCGGCCGCTTCGTCACCGCCTCGACCGTCGTGACGATCGTGGCCGGCGTCACCGAGCTTGGGCTGAGCGGCATCGGGACCCGCGAATACTCGCTGGCGAGCCCCTCCGAGCGCCGCGGCCTGCTAGCCAACCTGCTGGGGCTGCGGACTGTGTTGACACTCGTGGGCCTCGCGATAGCGACGCCGCTGATGGTCCTCGGCGACTACCCCCGCGTGGTCGTCGCCGGGATGCTCGTGTCGGGGGCGGGGCTGATCCTGCTGAACGTCCAGCAGACCTACTCGATCTCGCTGACCGCCCAGCTGAACTGGGGGATCTCGTCGATCTTCGAACTGATCAACACCGTGGTGGTGGCCGCGGGGACGGTGCTTCTGGTGCTGTTCAGCGCGAAGCTGTTCGCGTTCTTCTTCGTGAGCGTCGCCTCCTCCGCGGCCGCGCTAATCGCATCGATCGTCTACCTGCACGGGCGCGTCTCGATGTTGCCGCGCTTCGATCTCGATCGCTGGCGTGCGCTCGTGCGCGACACGCTTCCCTACTCGGCGGCCGTGATGGTCGGGATCCTCTACCCGCGCGTTGGCCTGCTGGCGGTGTCTGAGATCTCGAACAGCGATCAGACGGGCTACTACTCGACGGCCTTCAAGATCGTGGAGGTGATCGGCGGGACCTCGGGGCTAATCGCAAGCTCGGCCTTCCCCATTTTCGCGCGTGCGGGGCGCGACGATCACGAGCGCCTGCGCTACGCCGTCAGCCGGGTCAGCGACACGGTGCTGATCGTGGGCGCCTACATCGCGCTGAGCCTGGTGGTGGCGGCGCCGTTCATCATCGAAGTGATCGGCGGCAAGGGCTTTGGCCCGGCGGTCCCCGTGCTGCGCCTGCAGGCGCTGGCGTTGCTCGGCGGGTTCCTGGGCACAACGTGGAGCTACACGCTGCTGTCGCTGCGGATGCACGGCGCGCTGCTGCGCGTGACGCTCGCGGGGCTCGTGATCTCGGTAGGGCTGTCGGCCGCGCTCGTGGGAAGCATGGGAGCCGAAGGCGCCTCGTTGGCGGCCGTCATCTCCGAGGCGCTGGTGGCCGGCGGCTACATGTTCTCGCTGCTCGGGCACCATCGCCACCTGCGCCCGGGGATCTCTTCGTTCCTCCGCGTCGGGCTCGCCGCCGGGGCCGCGTTGAGCGTGCTTTTGATCTCGCTGCCCAGCATCGTTCTGTGGGCGCTGTCCTCAGTGATCTTCCTGGGTCTGCTGGCACTCCTGCGGGTCTTCCCCGACGAGCTCATCGACGTGTTGGTGCGCCGCCCGCGCGGGGGCTGAGCGCGCGGCGATAGCAGGCGAGCGTGCCTTCGGCGGCGGCGCTCCAGCTGAAGGCTTGGGCGCGGACGCCTCCCAGGTCGCGCAGGCGAGCAGCGAGCTGCGTGTCATTCAGAATCTCGCCGAGACGCGCGGCGATCTGCTCGGGCGCGCGCGGGTCGAAGTAGAGGGCCGCATCGCCCCCGACCTCGCGCAGCGCGGGGATGTCCGAGCAGGCAACCGGCAGCGAGCGTGCCATCGCCTCGATCACGGGCAGGCCAAAGCCCTCGTGAAGCGTTGGTAGCACCAGGCAGCCGGCCAGCGCGTATAGCGAGTCGAGCTCGGCGGTGGAGAGGGGGCCGAGCAGGCGCACGTGACCGGCCACGCCGCAGGCCTCGGCGGCCGCGCGTAGGGAGCCGTCGTCGGTGCCGTGCCCGGCGATCGCCAGCAGCGGACGGCCCTCGGGCGCGATCAGCGCGAGGGCCTCGAACAGGATCGGCAGGTTCTTGTGGGGCAGGTTCGTTGCCACCGTCAGCGCCACCGGACCCTTCCCGAGGCCGTAGCGCTCGCGCACGCCGCTCGTGCTCACCTCGGCAGGAGCCGGGCGCATGCCGTTTGCGACCACGTCGATGCGCCCGCGCTCGACTCCCAGGCCGCTGACGATCTCCTCGCCGCCGGCGGCCGAGACGGCGATGATCCGGTCGGCGCCGCGCGCGGCGAGCGAGACGAGGGCATGGGTGGCCGCACGCGCCACCGGCGAGAGCATGTCGGGGAGCAGTTTGTACTGTAGGTCGTGGATCGTGACCACGCGCCGGAAGGCGCCGCGGGCGGGCGCAAAGTTGGCCATCGAGTGCAGCAGCTCGACCCGTGCGCGACGCGCTGCCAGCGAGACAAGCGCCAGCTCGCCGACCGCCCACTGCGCACGGCTGCGCGCGGAGATGGGCACGATCACAGGGCGCACCCGCTCGCCCAGCTCACGGGCCAGGCCGGGTCCGGCGTCGCGGTTCAGGAACGCGACGAGCTCGAGCTCGGGCGCGAGATCGAGCATCTGGGGCACGAGTTCGCGCGCATAGGTCTCCCGGCCGCCGGTCTCCCCGGGGATCAGGTAGAGCAGGTCGAGCCCGACACGCATCAATGCCTCAGCAGCACGCGCGCGAAGCGCCAGTAGAGAGCCTGCGGGCGCGTGATCCACGGGCTGGACGCGGCGCCCAGGTAGGGACTGTCTAGAGATGAGGTGAGGTGGTCGGCGAACTCGGCTGCGCTCACGGCCCGGCTGCTCTGCACTACGCGGCGTCGGGCGAGCGTGCCTCGCAGCCAGCGGATGCTCGCCGCCTGCGCTCTCAGCTTGGGGCCGAGCCAGCCCTGCCGAGCTGCGATCGCCAGAAGGCCCAGCTCGGCCGCGAGCAGCGCGGGCGCCACGGCCGCCAGCACGGCGGCTGGGTAGACCGAGAGCACCGTTCGCCAGCGGTTGCGCTCGAGCCAGAACCACTTGCCGGCCCCCTTGTCGAACTCGTAGCTGTGGATGACGCGGGCGGCGGGGATCAGGCCGACGCGCTCTCCGCTCAGCCACAGCCGCAGGCCCAGGTCGAGATCCTCGCCGTACATGAAGTACTCGCGATCGAGGCCCTGCAGGCGATCCCAGCTCGTGCGTCGTACGACCATCGCCGCGCCGGAGGGGAAGGCGATCTCCGAGTCCTCAGCAGGCAGCGTCTCGGCCGGACGCCCACAATCCCCTGCCCAGCCGATGCCGAGGAAGTGCACGACGCCGCCGCTGGTGTTGACGTTGCCGTCGTCGAGCATCACGGCCGCCTGCCAGGCGCCCCACTCGGGATGGGCGTCCGCGCCGGCGCGCAGCAGCTCCAGGCAGCCCGCCTGGGGCCGGGAGTCGGGGTTCAAGAACAGCAGCAGCGGCGCCACGCTCGCCGCTGCCCCCACATGACAGCCGGCGGCGAAGCCGAGGTTCGCTCCCGTCTCGATGACCCGCACGTCCTCACCGAGCGCGCGGGCGACCGCGGCCGTGCCGTCGCTCGAGGCGTTATCCACGACGATCAGCTCATCGCGATCGCGCAGCTGACCGGAGATCGCCTCGAACAGCGCCGGGAGGTGGGCGGCCGACCGATGCGCCACGACCACGACAGCCACCGCCTGGGAGCCAGTCTCGGCCAAGGCGCTCAGCGGCTGCGCGAGAGCTCTTCGGCGGTGAGCGGCGCGGGCGGCTCGTGCTCTGAGAGCGCCGGCTGCGGATCGTCGTCAGCGAGCGTCACGCCCGGCGGCTCGTCGCGTTCCTCGATGCGCTGTTGCAGCAGGGCCAGGCGCTGGGCGAGGATCTTGTTCTGGTCGGACAGCCGCGACACCGCCAGGGAGAAGTGCAGCAGGATCATCGCGATCAGGCCGATCGCCACGGCGAACAGCGCGGAGGGCGGATAGGAGATGCCCACGTCGTTTGAGAGCGTGGTCAAGAGGCCCTTCCAGGCCGCGAGCACGAACAGGGTGGTGGCGGCGAGCAGCCACAGGATCGCGTAGCGCTCGGAGAGGCGCTTGCGGCGCACGAGCTCGAAGACGAGCAGCAGCAGCGCGAGCGTGACCGCGACGGCGAGGCCGCGCTGGAGGGTCACCTTGGTCAACGTGTCGCCTCTGCCGGGGTTTCCTGGGTGGGCCGCCGGCGGAAGAGGCCGACGAACACGGCCAGGAGCACCTTGACCATGTAGTAGACGGACTGGCTCGAGGAGATCACCGACTCGCCTGTGAGGCGGGGGCGCATGCGCACGGGGATCTCGCAGCTGCGCAGGCGGTGGGCGTGCATCAGCAGGATCGCCTCTACCTCGGGGTAGTCATGGGGATAGTCGCGCGCGAACAGCTCGATACCGCGCCGGCTGGTCATGCGAAATCCCGACGTGGGGTCGGTGACGCGCTGGCCGGTTATGAGCGAGACGACCCATGAGAACACGCGGATACCCACGCGGCGGGTGGCGGAGGAGCGGTAGCCGTGCTCGTCGTCGTTGAGGAAGCGCGAGCCGGTGACCATGTTGAGCTCGGGGTCCGATTGCAGCCGGTCGAGCAGGTCGCGGATGTGGCGGGGATCGTGCTGGCCATCGCCGTCGACCTGGACGGCCACCTGATAGCCGCGCTCGAGGGCATAGATGTAGCCGCCCTGCATGGCGCCGCCGATGCCCAGGTTGAAGGGCATGCGCAGGACCGCTGCGCCCGCCTGCGAGGCGGCCTCGCCGGTGGCGTCGCTGGAGCCGTCGTCGACGACGAGCACGTCGAAGTCGGGCGCCGCCTCGTGGATCGCGGCGACGGTCGGCGCGATCGCGCCGACCTCATTGAACGCGGGGACAATGGCGAGATTCCGTCTCATGGCAGCTCGACGTGACAATGGGTGCTGTCATACCAACGCCCACGCTGCGGACGAGTTGCGCACCCATCCGCCCGGCGACCCGTAATTGTAGGGGCAAGAGCAGTCGCCCTCAGAGGAGATCGCTTCTCCAGCCAGACTGCTTGCGCTCTCAACGGTCACTAGACTGGCGGTGGTAGATGCCAGCC
>JASLDD010000088.1 GCA_030151725.1 Solirubrobacteraceae bacterium | reverse complement strand
GAAGGCTGCACGAGCCCCGAAGATGGCCGCCTTGACCTCGAGGATGTCCTGGGCCGTCTCGATGATCAGCAGGTCCGCGCCCCCGTCGATCAGTGCCGCTGCCTGCTCGGTGAAGACCTCCACCAGCTCGCCGAAGCGGATCTGCCCGAGCGATGGCTCCTCCGATGCAGGCAGGTAGCCGGTCGGGCCGATCGAGCCCGCCACAAAGCGGTTCTCGCCGGCTGCCTGGCGCGCGATTTCAGCCGCCTTGGTGTTTATCTCGACGGTGTAGTCGGCCAAGCCCCACTCCTCCAGCTTGATGCGCGAGCCCTGGAAGGTGTCGGTCTCGAGCACTTCCGCGCCCGCCTCGAGCATCGAGTTGTGCACCCCCTCGATCACGTCGGGGCGGTTCAAGACGAGCGCCTCGTGGCACTTGCCGGACAGCCCTCCATAGTCCTCGCTGGTCAGCTCGAACTGCTCCAGGGTGGCGCCCATGCCGCCGTCGTAGACGACGACGTGCTCGGAGATCGCTTTCAGGTAGTCGCGGGCCATCGATTCATGCTAGCCGTCCGGTTGCGAGGAGCTTTGCTCCGGGTGGCTGTCGGGACGCGTCGTACGTGTCGTACTTCGCGACTTCTGTATGACCATGGCTATACAGCGCTCGCCGAAAGAGGTACCGGGGTGGGTCGGACCGGGGTGGGTCGGACCGGGGTGGGTCGGACCGCCGGCAGAAGCTCTCGACCCACGGTCTGCAGCAGCAGCGGGTCACCCGGCGGGTGCGCCAGGGGAAGCCGCCCCGTCCCCCGATCTCGCGCAAGCGAGTCGAGTGAGTCGGCGGCGGCCCGCCCTGCGCGGCCTCCAGTTACTTGATGAAGAGCATCTCCAAGTACTTCGGCAGCGGCCAGAGGTCGTCGGCGACGAGCTTCTCGAGACGGTCCGCCGTCTCGCGGACGTCGTCCATGGCGACGATGACCGTGTCGCGCATGTAGACCGCCTCCTTCTGCGCCGAGCTGTCCGGGTGGTTCTCGTCGAGGTTGGCGTCCTCGAGCTTGAGCAGGGCGTAGTGGAACTCCTTCACGACCGGCTCGACCTCGCCGACGAGATCCTCCAGGCCCGTAGCCTTGAGCTCGTTCAGGTACCTCACGGCGGCCGGAAGGAGCATCGTGCGGGCGATCGAGGCGGCGGTCTCGGCCTCGATGTTGAGGTTCATCACGTACTGCTCGGTGTAGACGTCGTAGCGCGCCTCGAGCTCGCGCTTGGAGAGGATCTTGTATTTCTTGAACGTGGCGACGGTCGATTTCTCGACGATCCAGGGCAGCGCGTCGGGCGTCGTTTTGAGGTTTGCCAGCCCGCGCTTCTCCGCTTCCTTGTGCCACGCCTCCGAGTAGCCGTCGCCGCCGAAGACGACCTGCTTGTTGGCCGCCCAGGACTCCTTGACGACCGCCGTGACGGCCTTCTCGATCGTGGTCGAGCCTTTCAGCAGCGCCTTCAGCTTGTCGGCCAGATCCTCGACCGCCTCGGCGACGATCGTGTTCAGGACCGTGTTCGGGAAGGCGGGCGCGGCCGTCGAGCCGAGCGCGCGGAACTCGAACTTGTTGCCGGTGAAGGCAAACGGGCTCGTGCGGTTGCGGTCGGCGCCGTGCAGTGGCAGGGGCGGCAGCACCGGGGTTCCGAAGCCGAGGAAGGACCCCGGCTTGGACGGCTGCACTTTCCCGGCCTCGATCGCCGTGAAGACCTTTTCGAGATCCGTCCCGAGGAAGATCGAGATGATCGCCGGCGGCGCCTCGTTGGCACCGAGGCGATGGTCCTGACCGGCACTCGCGATCGAGGCGCGCAAGAGCTGCTGGTGCGTGTTCACGGCCTGGATGACGGCCGTGCAGAAGAACAGGAAGGAGAGGTTCTCCGAGGGGGTCGCACCCGGCTCCAGCAGGTTCGCTCCGGTGTCGGTGCCCATCGACCAGTTGTTGTGCTTGCCCGAGCCGTTGACTCCGGCGAAGGGCTTCTCGTGCAACAGGCAGACGAGGCCATAGCGGCGGGCCGTGTTCTGCAGGATCTGCATGGTGATCATCTGGTGGTCAGAGCCGACGTTCGAGTTCTCGAAGATCGGGGCAACCTCGAACTGGTTGGGGGCAACCTCGTTGTGACGGGTCTTGATCGGCACGCCCAGCTTCGCCAGCTCGAGCTCGACCTCGAGCATGTAGGCCAGCACCCGCTCGGGGATGGAGCCGAAGTAGTGGTCGTCGAGCTCGTGACCCTTTGGCGGTTTGGCGCCGAAGAGCGTACGCCCGGTGGTCAGCAGGTCGGGACGTTCGAAGTAGTACTGCTCGTCGATCAGGAAGTACTCCTGCTCGCAGCCCGTCGTCGTGAAGACGTGCTTGACGTCGTCGATGCCGAGCAGCTTCAGCGCGCTGACGGCCGTGCCCGAGAGCGCGTCCATCGAGCGCAGCAGCGGGATCTTGTTGTCGAGAGCCTCTCCTGTCCAGGAGGTGAAGGCCGTCGGGATGCAGAGCAGGGTCCCGTTCGGGTTCTCGAGCACGAACGCGGGGGAGGTGGGGTCCCAGGCGGTGTAGCCACGTGCCTCGAATGTTGCGCGAATGCCGCCGCTCGGGAAGGAGGATGCGTCGGGCTCGCCCTGGATCAGCTCCTTGCCGGAGAATTCCGCGATCGCATTGCCCTCGCCATCGGGTCCATAGAAGGAGTCGTGCTTCTCCGCCGTCGAGCCAGTCAGCGGCTGGAACCAGTGCGTGTAGTGGGTGGCGCCCTTCTCCATCGCCCACTCCTTCATTGCCTGGGCGACCTGGTCGGCGATCGAGGCGTCGAGCGCCTCGCCACGGGCGAAGGTGGCCTGCAGGGCACGGAACACGTGCTTGGGGAGGCGGTGGCGCTGCACCCCGGCGGAGAAGACGTTCGACCCAAAGATCTGGTTGTTCTGGAGGGTCAGGTCGGGAGACCCGAGTGCGCTTCCGTTGGCACTCCACTGCGCGGCGGTGACGTTCTGCTGACGGGTCCTTGGCATGGGCTGAGTCGATTCCTCCTGAGAAAAGGTTGGACGGCGCGTGAGTGCTTCGCGCGGGGCTCCGACGAGGGCAGGGCCGAAGGCAATCGTAATGCGATGCAGCCCGAAGGGGATCACCGAATGGCGAAATCGACCGTCGATTTTTTCGACAGTCGGCCAAACCGACGTGTCTGGAGTGGAGCGCTAAGGACTGGCGGGGAAGGCGCCGGGTTCGATGCGTCCGGTGCTTGGGTTCACGTGCTTGGTGGGAGGCGCACCGGCGATGTCAACTGTGAACTGCCCGTGCACGATGCCCCCGGAGGCGAGCCGAGCTTTGGCCTTCCCTGCCAGACCGGCCGCGACGGCGAAGCGCACCGTATGGGTTCCCGGCTTGACCGGCACGACCTTCCAGGTGAAGCTCGCCGTCTTTCCGGGCGCGAGGCGACCGAGCGCCCACGTGTTGAGGTATGCCGTCTGCCCGCCGCCGGGCGTGCTCACTTCCTGGGTTTCCACGGGGGCCTTGGCGATCGCGCCCGGCCCCTGTTCGATCGCCCACACCGGCCGCTTGTCGGCTGCCAGTTCTGGAGCGTTGGAGGTGTAGTTGAACGAGTCGACCGTTACCGCCACGTTGGGCACGGCGCGGGAGCCTGTGTTGCGCACCTGCAGTTCCATGGTCGCTGGGCGCGCCACCGCCTGGCCCTTGGAGAAGCTGGCATGCACGAGCTTCACTTGAAACGTGCCGCTCGGTTCGGCCGCGTCCTGATGTGCGCCGCCGCCGCACCCGCCTGCCGATAGAGACGCGAGCGCCAAGGCTCCGAGAGAGAGCACAGTCTGCCCTGGGAGAAACCGACCGCGCACAAAACGCCGACCGCCACCAAAGACTCTGGGCCCTCCCCTCACGATCGCGCCACGATACCAGTGGGACTGGCGCCGGGCGAGCGCGTCGAAACGCGCTCGCGCGCCGGCGGCCGCTCGCAGGAGGTGCATGGCGTAGAGTTCAGGGTGAGGACGACCGTTACCCGAGGAGGGGTTGGTAGAGATGGTTCGCAGCGCAGCCGAGCGGGTGTACTTCCCGACGAGGAACCTGCTCGAGGAAGTAGGGGACATGATGATCCTCACCGGCAGGACGATCTCCTCGGCCCTGCGCCCTCCGTACCCCTACGGTGGAGAGTTCGTTTCGCAGTTCCTGTTCGCGCTTCGACTGTGCTGGTTCCCGCTGCTGGTCTCTACCGTGGCGATCAATTACGGCGCGCCGGGGCTGCAGGCGGCGAACTTCTTGACGATCTTCGGTGCTCTCGACCGCCTGGGCGGATTCTTCATCCTTGCGTCCGTTCGCGAGATCGGTCCCAACGTGACCGCGATCGTGCTTGCCGGCGTGGCCGGCACGGCGATCACGGCTGATCTCGGCGCGCGCAAGATCCGCGAGGAGCTGGATGCCCTGCAGGTGCTGGGGGTCGACCCAGTCAAGAACCTGGTCGTGCCGCGCTTTCTCGCCTTGATGGTCGTGACGGGCCTGTTCGACATCTACGCGGTTCTGTTTGGGATCTTCGGCGGACTGATCGCCGAGCTCGTCAACGGTCAGCCGTTGGGGCCATTCTGGGCGACGCTGTTCGCCAACGCCTCCACCACGGATCTCTGGGGCTCGGTGTTGAAGACGACGATCTTCGGAGCGATCATCGCGATCGTCTGCTGCTACAAGGGCATGACCGCATCCGGGGGCGCCGAGGGCGTGGGCCGCGCGGTCAACCAGGCTGTGGTCGTAGCCTTCCTTGCGATCTTCTCCTTCGACTACGTGTTCACCCAGACCTTGCTCGCCACACATCCCCAGATCCTGGTGATCAAGTAATGCCTGGACGCCCGATGACCTTCGCCCAGCGGCGTCCTCGGTCGCTCAGGCGCGCACAGCCGGAGGCCCGGCGATGAACGAGCTGCTCGCGGCACCAAGGGAATGGCTTGCGGCGACGGGCGAAATCGGCAGGTTCACGGGCCGGATCGTCGGCGACGTGTGGGGCCTGCGCGTGTTCCGCTTCTTCGGCGAGGCGCTGCGCCAGTCGGGGATCCTGATCCTCTCCTCGACCCTGATCATCTGGGCGCTCGTGTTCATCATCGGCCTGGAGTGTGGCATCGAGGGCGCCTACTTCACCGAGGCGCAAGGCGCCCCTGCCTACGCGGGGGTGTTCACGGCGTGGTGCGATCTGCGCGAGCTCGTCCCCTATGCCTTCGGCTACATGATGGCGGCAAAGGTCGGTACTGGGATCGTCGCCGAGCTCGGCGCCATGCGCATCTCCGATGAGATCGATGCGCTGGAGGTGATGGGCATCAACTCCGTCACATTCCTCTGCGCAACCCGCCTGCTTGCAGCTTGGCTGGTGCTTCCCTTCATGTACCTGGCAGCCATCGGCGCAGGCTTCCTCGCCTCCTACATCGCGGTCGTGCAGCAGGTCGGGGCGGTCTCCTCGGGCGGTTATTTCCTGATCTTCTGGCAGTTCCAAAATCCGCCCGACTTCATCTACAGCGTGATCAAGGCCATGTTCATGGCCACTGCGATCGTGCTCGTGGGCTGTTACTACGGCTACAACGCGTCGGGGGGACCAGTGGGCGTGGGCACGGCCACGGCCAAGTCGATGGTGCTGAATCTTGTGCTCGTGCACATCATCGGGATGCTCGGCACCCAAATCTTCTGGGGCGCCAATCCGCGGGCCCCGATCGGGGGGTAAGGCGTTGACCGACGAGCCAACAGGAACCGACGGCGAGAGCGAGCTGCCGGAGGAGTCCTACGAGCAGATCGAGCATCACGAGGCCCCCGCCCAGGAGGGCGGCGAGGCCGAGTTCGCGTCTCCTGAGGAGCCCGACGAGGAGCAGCGCACGAGAGATCTCGCCGGGGTGACCTTCGAGCGCCTGGGGGCCTCACGCCGACGTCAGGAGGAACAGGAGGCCGATGAGTTCCAGTACCACACGGGAATCGTCCGTCCGTCCTCCTCGCCCGACGCGATCGAGTTCATCGACGTGCACAAGTCCTTCGGTCGCAACCACGTCCTGCGAGGGCTGAACATGTCGATCCCCGAGGACCAGATTTCGATGATCCTGGGCCCATCGGGTACCGGCAAGTCGGTGTGCATCAAGCACATCGTCGGGCTCCTCTACCCCGACGAGGGCGACGTGATCGTGCACGGTCGCTCGGTGCCGAGCCTGCCCGACGCCGAGCTGTTCGACATGCGCAAGAAATTCGGTGTGCTCTTCCAGGACGGTGCTCTGTTCGGCTCGATGAACCTCTACGACAACGTGGCCTTTCCTCTGCGCCAGCACACCGAGAAGGGCGAGGAGGAGATCGCCGAGATCGTCAACGGGCGGCTGCGAGAGGTGGGGCTGGGCAACGCCAACGAGAAGATGCCAAATGAGCTTTCGGGTGGGATGCGCAAGCGCGCTGGCTTCGCGCGGGCACTCGTGCTGGAACCGGACATCGTGCTCTTCGACGAGCCCGACTCTGGCCTCGATCCCGTGCGCACTGCGCTGCTTTGCGAACTGATCCGCGAGGTCCACGCCGAGAACGGCGGCTGCTACGTGGTGATCACGCACGACATCATGAGCGCGCGTCGTGTCGCGGAGCACATATCGGTCCTGTGGAAGGGGCGGATCGTGGAATCGGGCCCAGCCCAGGAGCTGTTCGCGTCCGAAAACCCTTTCGTGCGCCAGTTTCTCTCGGGCGAATCAGCCGGCCCCCTGGGCATGGAGTAACCGTTGGCTCGGTCTCGTAGCTCCTGGCTGTGTCCTCGCTCGCTCATGTACCGAAGCCGGTAGACACTCGCTCCGCTTGCATCCCCGTTTCGGCCAGCACAGTTCGCTCACTGCGTCCTTGCCAGAAACGACGATACCTTTGCCAGCCCGCTCCCTCGCGTCTGGCTGTGCCTCGCGCCCCTCGCCGCCCGGTTAGCCTTCCTCTGTGAACGCTTCTTCGATCTTCGCTGCGCTGGCCGGCGGCGCTGCGCGCCGGGCACGGCTGGTGATTGCGGTTGCTGTGGTGCTCGGCCTGGGCGGCGTCGCGCTGGCGCTGCGCCTGCATCCGACAGCGGCGACGAGCACGTTCGTATCGAGCTCCAACCCTGAATACAAGGCGACGCAGAGCTTTTACGGGAGCTTTGGCGAAGAGCCGATCGCGGTGCTCGTGAAAGGCGATCTGCAGCAGCTGGTGCTGAGCTCTGACATCGAGCGCCTTGTCGGCCTCGAGGGTTGTCTGGCAGGCAGCGTTCCCGCGGCTGCCTATGCATCGGAGGGTGGCGCGCATGGGCCGTGCGCTGCCTTGGCGCGCTCCAAGACCGTGAAGGTGGTCTTCGGCCCGGGCACCTTTATCAACGAGTCCGCCGAACAGATCGACGAACAGCTCACCGTGCAGACCAAACAGGCCGAAGCCCAGGCCAAGCAGGCAGAAAAAGCCGTCACTCGAGCGGCTCTGGCAAAGGGGCGCTCCGCAGCGCAGGCGCGAGCCCTGGGACGAGAAGCGAGCAAGGTCACGATCGGCAGCTTCCAAAAGAGCCTCGTGACGCTCGCGCTCCAATATGGCCTCAGCGAACGACCGAGCATCGAGGACTCCAACTTCGTCTCAGACCTCGTGTTCGACTCGAAAAAGCCCGTGGGCACGCCCAAGCAGCGCTTTGCCTACCTGTTCCCGAGCCGCAACTCGGCTCTCATCTCGGTGCGGATGAAGGCCGGGCTCTCAGAAGCGCAGAGAACCGCAACCATCGCAGACATTCGCGGTGCGATCGCGATGCCGCAGTGGCAGCTGCAGCACGGCGAGACCTACCTTCTCACCGGCGAGCCGGTCATCGTCGCCGAACTGACCAGCTCGATCACGCACTCGATCGAGCTGCTGCTCATCGCTGTGCTCCTGGTTATGGCTGCCACGCTTGGGCTGATCTTCCTCGGCAGGCCGCGACTGCTGCCGCTGGCGCTCGCGCTGCTCGCGGCGGCCATCACCTTCGGCGCGCTCTCAGCTGTTGGCGCCTCGCTCACCATGGCCTCGGTTGCCGTGCTGCCGGTGCTGGTGGGTCTTGCGGTCGACTACTCGATCCAGTTCCAGTCGCGTGTGGGTGAGGCATTCGAGCAGGGTGAGCATGACGGCGCAACGCGCGATGGGCCGATCGCCGCCGCGGCCGCCGCGGGGGCTCCCACGATCGCCACCGCCGGGGCTGCCAGCGCCGGGGCCATGCTGGTGCTCTTGCTTTCGCCGGTGCCCATGGTGCGCGGCTTTGGGGCGCTGCTCGTCGTGGGTGTGGTGATTGCGCTGGCTTGCGCCCTGACCGTTGGCGCTGGCGCTCTGGCGCTCGGCTCCAGCAAGAGACGCGTGCGCGTCGGGGGGCCGCGTGTTCCCGTTGTGCTCGCTGCTGCCTGGCGTGGCGCGCGCGAGCTGCTTGCCGACAACCCCTTCACTCGGAATGTCATTAGAGCGGCGCTGGTGGGCGCCGTTCGTCACCCGGGGCGGGTGTTGGGGGTGGGCCTTGTGCTCGCTGCCTGTGGATGGGGGCTGGATACTCAGACGAAGGTCGAGACCGACATCACGAAGCTCGTGCCCTCCAGCCTGAGCTCGCTTCAGGCGCTCGACACGCTCGAGCGCACCACTGGCGTAGGTGGCGAAATCGATCTCATGGTCTCCGGCAAGGATCTCGCCAAGCCGGCCACGATCGAATGGATGACCTCCTACCAGAGCGCGGTCTTGAAACGCTTTGGCTACAGCTCCTCGCGTGGCTGTGGCAAGGCGCGTCTGTGTCCCGCCTTCTCGCTCCCGGATCTTTTCCAGGCCAATGGCTCATCGAAGGCGAAGCTCTCCCAGCAGCAGGTGAGTGGTCTTCTCAGCGTCATCCCGCCGTACTTCTCCCGCGACGTCATCACTGCTGACAGGCGCGTGGCGACGCTTGCCTTCGGCATTCGGCTGATGGGCCTCGCGCAGGAGCAGCAGCTCCTGGACCGGATGACCGCTCAGCTGCATCCGCCGGCGGGGGTGAGCGCGCGCCTAGTGGGGCTGCCCGTGCTGGCTGCGAGATCGGGCTCCCAGGTGGCGGATCCCTGGCGGCGTTTGGAGACGCTACTGGCGGCGCTCATCGTGGTGGCGCTGGTTTTGTCGGTGGCCTTCCGCGGCGAGCGGCGGCGGGTGCTCGTCCCGCTGGTGCCGATCGTGCTCGCGACAGGATGGTCTGCGCTGATCCTGTTCGTGGTGCGCGTGCCCTTGAATCCGATGTCGGTGACGCTTGGCGCTCTCGTGATTGCAATCTCCACCGAGTTCAGCGTCCTGCTCTCAGAGCGCCACCGCCAAGAGATGCTCGCCGGCCGCGACGTCGTGGAGGCGCTTCGGCGCAGTTACAGTCGCACGGGCGCCGCGGTGGCTGCGTCAGGCGCCACCGCCATCGCCGGCTTCGGTGTGCTGGCGTTGTCGGACATCCGCATGCTTCGCGACTTTGGTCTTGTCACGCTCATCGATCTCTCTGTGTCTCTGCTCGGAGTGCTGGTAGCTCTGCCCGCCGCAGTGATGCTCGCCGAGCGCCGCTCGCTCGGTGAGGCTGTGAGGGCAGTGCCGGGTCCTGGCATCCGGGAGGTGCAGGTCCGATCATGAGCCGGGGAACGCCACCGCTCGCGCGCGCTGACGGGGCCGATCCGGGCGGTGGCAGGGAGGACATCTCTCAGCTCTTGCCACCAACCCGCTACGGACGCTACGTCGGCGTGCTCGCGCTGCTGGCTCTGGTGCTCATCACGATCAACACCGCGCTGACCAAGCCAAATGGGGCCACTGGAATTCCGCCTGGCCATCGCTTTGCCCCCTTCGCCGTTCCACTGGCCACCGGCGGTCTGCCCGGAGATGCGAACGTCGCAACCCAGCCAAACCAGGGCTCGGCAGGAGGGGTGCCGGCATGTCAGGTGCGCGGCTCGCGGATCCTGAATATCTGTCAGCTCTACGAACAGGGCCCGGTCGTACTCGCGCTGTTTGTGGAAGGAGGCTCCTGCCCGGCAGTGCTCAGCGATCTCCAGGCGCTCACGACATCCTTCCCCGGGGTACGCTTCGCGGGCGTGGACATCAAGGGCAGTGCCGCCTCGGTCCGCAAGCTCGTCCGTTCCAAGGGCCTCACGTTCCCAGTGGGCATCGACAGGGACGGGGCGCTTGCCGCTCTCTACAAGATCGCCAGCTGTCCGCAGGTCAGTTTCGCCTACCCGGGTGGGGTCGTGCAGAGCAAGGCACTGCTGCGTCGCGTTCCGCTTGCGACTCTGCGCACCCGGGTCAGCGAGCTGGTGGCGGCGTCGCGCGCACGCGGCTGGAGCGGCTGATGAGCGCCGTCTCAGGACCCGAGCTCGGATGGCGCGCGCCTGAGGTCGAAGAGGAGCTGCCGACGTTGCAGTTGCTCGTCACAGAAGTGCAGGTCGCGCGTCTGACGGCGCTGACGGACCGCTCTCCGCCCGACATTCAGGAGCGTCTGCGTGAGCTCTCAAATCGCTTCCGTGGCCCCCGGGCTGTGGGCATCCGCCGTGAGCCCGTGCCAGCCGCCTATCGAGTCTTCTTCCGCCACATCGGGCTTGATCCAGACGTGGCGCGCACGCCGATCGAGGCTGCCGTGCTCGAGCGGATGCTGCGTGGCGGATTCCTCACAGGAGGTCTCTTGGAGGACGTGCTGTTGATCGCCCTGGCTGACACCGCAGTGCCGGTGTGGGCGCTGGATGCGGCGTCCGTCGATGGCAAGCTCGGGATCCGGCCGAGCCTCCCAGACGAGCCACTTGGGCGTGGCGCAGAGGCCGAGAGACTCCCAGCCGGGAGGTTGGTTGTGGCCGACTCCACATATGCACTTGGGGTGCTGTTCGGGGAGCTCGCGGCAGGACACACTGCGGCTTCGAGCACGAGGCGGCTGACGCTGTTTGCGGTGCAGGTGGGCGGCGTGCCCACGCTGTACGTCGAAGAGGCGCTTTGGTCCTGCCGCAATGCGCTCGAAGTGCCCTGAGGCGAGCGCCAAATACGGCTCGCACGCGTGCTCGCGCTGGTAGAATCCGTCATTCGGGTCTGCCAGGAGGAGGCGGATGTGTATCAAGACGAGCAGCAGCTAGTAGATCTAGGCGCTCCGCGGGACGTACCGATACTCGCTCACGCCCAGCGTGTGGGTGGCGACGCGGGCGAGCGTGCTGCCAGGAGGTCGTTGAAGGCTCAGATCGCGAGGCTCGAGCGGGAGCTCTCGAGCATCGTTGCCGAAACGTTCCCCTACATACCGGCGCCAAGCGCCGAGCACGACGCCGGCGGCCCATGCCTACTTGACCTTGGCGGGCTGGAGCGCGTTCGCGATCAGCTCGCCGGTCGGTTGCAGGAGCTACAGGCCGCGGCAGCTCGACGCGCGGAGCATGAGCGCCGCGCGCACGAACAGCTGCGCTTGATGAAGCTCGAGCCTGGCCGCTACAGGTTCACACGGTTGCCCGTCAATGATCTCGGCCAGGGCGGATGTGGAGTTTGGGAAGTGCGCCCCCGTCTGGGCCTGATCGGCATGCTCGCGGGGTGGTGGCACGTCAAGCTCTCGTCAGGCTGTCCGTTAGCCAGGGGGCTGCGCTCCAAGCGCGGCCCCGGTCCTCTTCAGCCTGGCCGAGCATTGCCGCAAGCGTGCGTCGCTGGCGTTCGGTCATCGAGCCCACCGTCTTCTTCTCCGACATGGGAATCTGGGCCAGGAACTTACGGCAGCGGGTCTGACCCCAGCGGCGCTGACTCATCAGCAGATCGGCTACCGCCATGCTCTGGGCCTCCCAAGGGCACTCCAGGATCACCTCGGCGACATGGATCTCGCCGGTGGCTACTCGTCGCTTGAGATCCGCGCGGGCCAGGCGAACCTTGTTGGCGCGCTCGAGGGCGCGCATGTACTGAGGACCGGCAGGGGCAATCGTCGCCGTCGCGTTCATTTTGGGCATTCTCCCCGTTGTCGCCGCAGGGCTCGCGCGACGGACAACATGCTTGCTCGATTTTTTACAAGTTCGCGCTTCAGCGAGGCCGCACGGAGTCCATCCGCGAGAGGTCACGGCGGTCCCGGCACATCACATCTCTACTGATCGGCTTACGTGGGGCGAACCCCGAACGGTCTTGCAGAGCGCAGTTGGAAGCTACGTCAGGACGGGGTCGCCGGTCAACACCGTTGCCGCGCTTCGCCCGCTAGAAGCGACCTTTTTCGTCGTTGCTGGGCCTTGTGAAGAAGTGGACAAGTCGGCTGGCAAAGTGCAAGCCCACCTCAGCGCGCCTCAGGACCCGGGAGCGGCCCGTGCTCGGTCTCGAACTCGCCCTTCACGCGCTCGAACGTGTCGAGTGCCCGATCCAGCGTGGCGGTGTCGTGTGTGGCCATCACGCTCGTGCGCAGCAGCGCCCCGCCCGGCGGAACCGCCGGATGGAGTGCTGTGTTGACGAACACCCCAGCGTCATACAGGGCCCGCCACAAGAGCGCCGCCTTCCAGTCGTCGCCCACCAGCAGCGGCACGATCGGCGTGACGATTGTGCGCTCGCCGGAGGCGTCCTCGCGGACTCCCGGCGCGTGCGCCTGGACCGTGTCCTGCGCGGGCAGGATCTGGGGCTTCACGACCGCAAAGCCGCGCTCGTGCAGACCGTCCCGCAGGTGCTTGGCGTTCTCGAGCACTTGCTCCAGCAGCGGCGGGCCGTCCTGCGAGCGGACAACTCTCAGTGCGGCCAGCGCCGCTCCCACGGCGGCCGGGACCGCCGAGGCGGTGAACAGGAAAGCGCGCGAGTAGATCCGCAGATACTCGATCACCTCGTGGGAGCCGGCCACGAACCCACCGCAGGAGGCCAGCGACTTGGAGAACGTCCCCATGCGCAGGTCCACGCGATCGGCTACGCCGAGCAG
Source organism: Solirubrobacteraceae bacterium (assembly GCA_030151725.1). Lineage (GTDB taxonomy): Bacteria > Actinomycetota > Thermoleophilia > Solirubrobacterales > Solirubrobacteraceae > Palsa-744. Next base: position 4,968 of record JASLDD010000088.1, on the reverse strand, counting down.
TTCGGCTGTGCCGGCACCCCGAGCGCCCAGAACACCGGCCCCGTGTGCCTCGTCGACCATCAGGCGCGCGCCATAGCGCTCGCACAGATCGCAAATCTGCTCCAGTGGCGCGATGTCGCCCTCCATCGAGAAAACACCATCCACCACCACCAGCACCCCGCCGCCGTCGTCCTGGGCCCGCCCGAGCATCTTCTCGAGCTTGTCCAGGCGGTTGTGGCGAAAGGGACGCAACTTGGCGCGCGAGAGCAGGCAGCCGTCGAGGATCGACGCGTGGTCGCCCGAGTCCACGATCACTGTGTCGCCGGCCCCCAGAAGGGTCCCTAGCGTTCCCAGGTTGGCCTGGTGCCCGGTGCTGAAGACGATCGCATCCTCGGTGTCCATCCACTCGGCGATCTCTTGCTCGAGCTCGAGGTGCAGGGGGATAGTCCCGTTGAGCAGCCTTGAGCCGGTCAAGCCGGTGCCAAAGCTGTGCAGCGCATCCTCGGCGCCTTGCATCACGCGCTCGTCGCCGGTCAGGCCGAGGTAGTTGTTCGAGCCGAGCATAATCCGCTCGGCTCCCTCCATCTCGACGACCGGCATCGCCGGCGAGCTGAGCACGTGGAAATAGGGCAGAACGTCTGCCTCGCGCGCCGCGGCGAGCACCGCCGAGCGATCATGATCGCGAACCTTGGCGAAGACGTCGGTCGAAGTCTGCATGTAGTGTGGCCCCCGCTGTGGCAGTCGAAATCAGATCGGTTTCCGGCCGGCGAGATCTAAAAGCGTTCATAGATCTCCCGTTTCGCCTTCATGCTAACCACCCGCTGTGGGTGCCCCTGCCGAAGCTCGAGCGCTGGTTGTTCCTCAACAAGCGCATGAACGCCTTCTTCAGCCACGGCGAGGCCGAGTACTTCTTGGCGCTGCGCGCCGGGCGGGTCGTCGGGCGCATCACCGCGCAGGTCAACGACGCTTTCAACGACTACCAGAAGAAGAACTGGGGCTGGTTCGGCTTCTTGGAGTTCGAGGATGACCAGGAGGTGATCGAGGCGCTGCTGGCGGCTGCCGAGCAGTGGCTGCGCGCACGCGGCAAGGAGCGCATGGTCGGGCCCGCGGACTTCTCCATGAACGAAGAGAGCGGCATCTTGATCGAGGGCTTCGACCTCAAACCGATGATCAAGCAGCCCTGGCATCCGCCCTACTACCAGCAGCGCGTCGAGCAGGCCGGCATGACGAAGGCGATGGACCTGCTGATGTGGAAACTGGAGGTGACCGAGCGCGACAAGGTGCTCCCCGTCATCTGGGAGCTCGCAGAGAAGGTCCAGTCAGAGCACGGCATTCGAGTCCGTCCCATGCGTCGCTGGCAGCTGCGCAAAGACATGGACGCCTTCGCTGAGGTCTACAACTCGGCCTGGTCTGAGAACTGGGACTTCGTGCCCTACTCCAAGAAGGATCTCGATGCCTACGCCCAGGAGCTCCAACTCGTCTTCGACAAGCACTGGTTCATGATCGCCGAGCGCGAAGACACCGGTGAGGTGGTCGGCATGGCGATCACCGTCCCCGACATCAACCAGGCGCTCGTCAAGATGAAGGGCAAATTCTTTCCCCTCGGCTGGTGGTACTTCCTGCGCAAGGGCAAGATAATGGACCGCGTACGCGTGGGCTTCCTCGGTGTCAAGCCCGAGTATCAGCACACCGGCGTCGCCGCCAAGCTCTACCAAGAGCACTTCGACGCCGCCGAAGCGCGGCCCCAGAAGGGTGGCGAGATGGGCTGGATCCTGGAGACCAACACCGCCATGAACCGCGGAATGGAAGCCATGGGCGGCGTAGTGGTCAAGCGCTATCGCGTCTATGAGCGCGAGCTGTAGCGGGGAGTCTGGGGAGCCCTCTACACTTCGGCTGGTGAGTGACTCTGCTGCCTCTCAGCCGGACCGAGATCGAGAGTCGATCCGGCCGAGCGCCGAGGAGGAGGAGGTTCTCGACGGGGTAGTGCTCGCGGGGCCGCCACGGATCCTCCCCGTCCACGCATCTGAGGCTCCGCTCCCACTTGAGCGACGGGGGGGCGGAAATGTCATGCCGGCGGTTCAAGCCGCAGCTGTCGCAGCGGGCGGCTTCGTGGCGGGCGCGGCAGTCGTTGGTCTCGTGCACCGTCGCCACCGACGTTCTGGCGCTCTGACCAAGGGCAAACGTGGACGCGCAATGAGGAGAGGCAAGGGCGCGGCCAAGGACGGACGCGCGGGTGAGCTGCTCCAGATCGTAGGCAGTCGCTCGTTGCTCGTCGACGTGCATCTGCTCGGTGGCGGCGCGGATCGCTGAGGTCGCGCTGAGCGACCTGGTCGAACTACGCCAGGAGGTCATCCCCGCTAGTACCTTCCGTCTTCCTCGCCGGACTGGGATGGATGGCATGCTGCGCAGGCGCGGAGGCGTTCTGGAGCGGTTGCTCCACCACGGTGAGGACCCTGTGCTCGTCAGGGTCGCCCAGTCCTCAAATGACCGTGTCTTGTTTGGTGCTCGCGCTGCGACCCCCGCGGCGGCAGCCTATGGAATCGAGCGTATGCGTTTTGCGCTCGCCGTCGACGAGGACATGCGCCCGTTCCTGCGACTGTTCTCCGAGGATCCGCTAATTGGGCGTTCATTGCGACGGCGGCCGTGGCTGAGGGTCTCTCGCCGCCCCGAACCATTTGAGGCATTGGCGTGGGCGATCTGCGAGCAGCTGATCGAGTACGAGCGCGCGGCCGCCATCGAGCGTCGCGTGGTGGCAAGACTGGGAAGACGCTGGCAGGCAGGCGACGGCGCCGGACTCGGGCTGCGCGATCTCCCCACTGCGTCGGTCATCGCGGGCACCGCGCCGGCGCTGCTGCAGTCCTTCGATCTGGCGGGTGCTCGTGCGATGACCCTGATTCGCGCCGCGAAGGAAGTCGCGCGTGGCAGCGTAGATCTGCATTGTGCCGAGCACGAGCGGGCATGGCGGCGCCTGCGTGCGATCCCCGGTATCGGCCCGTGGACAGTGGAGATGCTCGCCCTACACGGCCAGGGGCGCCACGACCAACTGCCGGCAGGCGACGTCGGTCTGCTCAAGCTCGTGGGGCGGATGCTCGGCGATGGCGACCCATATGCGCGTGCCGAGGAATGGCAGGTCCGTGAGTTCTTCGCCCCGTATGGGGAGTGGGCGGGCTTGGCGGCCGCGCACATGCTCGCGCTCTAGATGGTTCTAGCGTTCGCGCTGCCCGTGGGTACTGCGTTCGCGCTGAACCAGCAGCGCGAATGTGGGGCAGGCTCGCGCGGCGCGCCTGGCATGCTCCACCTGCGAGCCGTGCAGCGGCGTCTCATCCAGCAGCGGATACCCCCACTCGTCGAGCGTGATCCGCTCGGGCAGTAGCTCGGCACACATGCCGTGAGCCTCGCAGGCGATCGGGTTCACACGCACGCTGTGGCTCATCCCCGTGCTGCCTTGCGCTGAGCTTCATCGTTGACCGACCTGTGCGGCAAAGGCAGCTCCGGGTCGCGTGTGCAGGCCTCGCACGGTCCGTGTCGCGCGTGATCTGCGAGCTCGGGCTCGAAGACCTCCACGGCGCTGAGGATCGAGTTGACCGCACCGTCGGGATGGGCGCAGGCGCCGCGCCGGGCGGTCAGCGAGGCGAGCTGTTGCACGCGCTTTGTGGCCTTTGGATGGGCGATCCCACTGACCATTTCCTCGACCGTGCTCGCCAGCGAGTCCAACCCATGCAGACACGGCCCACATTGCCGTGTGCTCTGGCCGGCCATCCAGCGGGCGAGGCGAGCTGTTTCAGCTGCCGGACACGCCTGCTCGGAGAGCAGCAGCACGATGCCTGCGCCGAGTGTTGCGCCATGCGGGGCGAGGTGTTCTTTGGACAGCGCCACGCCATGCAGTCGCTCGCCGCCAATCCATGAACCGGCGTAGCCGCCCAGCAGCGCGGCGCGCACGCGCGCTGTGGTCCCGCCGCTGGCCTCGATCAGCGAGGCCAGCGAAGAGCCGTGCTCGATCTCATACACGCCGGGGTGGGCCACTGGGCCTCGGAGCGTGACGAGCGTCGAGCCTGGCTGCGTTGGGGTGCCGAGCTCACGAAACCACTCTGCTCCATGGCGAGCGATGAGCGCGACATGGGCAAGCGTCTCGACGTTGTCGACGAGCGTCGGCCGGCGCCTGACGCCCTGCTCGAAGGGAAGTGGGGGTGTGAAGAGGGGCTTGGCGGGACCGCCGCTTAGGTAGTTGACCAGCGCGGACTCCTGCCCGGCCACATAGTGGTTGGGCACGATCGCCAGCTGGAGCTTGGGTGCTGCGCCGCCGGCCTGTCTGCCCTCCGCCCGTTCGGCGATTGCCTGCTCCACGCATTCGACCCCCGCGCCAGCCAACTCACAGATGCAGAGGATCACCTCGTCGGCGCCTACCGCCTGTGCCGCGATCACGGCGCCGTCAATCACGAGATGGGGGAGGGTCTCCAGGAGCGTGCGGTCCTTCAGGCTCGCGGGCTCCCCCTCAGCCCCGTTGGCGACGACGATCGCTCGGCCGCGGGCCCCGGCCACCGCACGCATCTTGGTGGCGGTGGGGAAGGCGCCGCCACCGCGTCCCAACAGGCCCGAACGCTCGATCTCCTCGATCAGCATGGCTGCCTGCTCGCGCACCGTTCGGCGCCGTCCGCCCGCGCCCAGCGGGATGGGCCCGTGCAGCGCGAGATGCTCTTCGAGCGTCATCACGCCGTGGGGATGGATCCCTGCGAGCAGGCGAGGCAGCGTCGCTGTCACGCGCGCACGCTGGGGGCTGATCTCGGTCATCGCTGTCGGGGAGCTCATCGTCTCACCACATGTGCATGGGGTAGCAGCGAGGTGGGAGTACCTGAGCGCCTGGCCCATTCTGAGCCGAGCGGCCCGTGCGGGAGCCACAGCACCAGAAACAGCGAGAACGCTCCCGTGCCGCCGAGAGCGGCACCCCTGACGCGGAGGTTCTCAGGCCAACCGCTCGCCACGCGTGCGACC
>JASLDD010000050.1 GCA_030151725.1 Solirubrobacteraceae bacterium | reverse complement strand
TAGCCACGCTCGTGCTCTCCGACTCGTGACACCGACTCGCAGACGGTCACGTCACGGCCGGCCGGCGCCCTCGGGCGTCGGCTCACGACTGGCCGCCCGCTCGAGCGCCGCGACTTCATCGCCGCGGCGCTCGAGCGGGCGGCCAGTCGTGAGCCGACGCCCGAGGGCGCCGGCCGGCCGTGACGTGACCGTCTGCGAGTCGGTGTCACGAGTCGGAGAGCTCGAGCGTCGCTATCTGAGCGGCACGTTCGCGGAGCTGTGTCGCATCGAGAGTCCCTCGCGCAGCGAGCGCGAGTGCGCGCAGCGGGTGATCGCGGAGCTGCGCGCGCTGGGAGTGGGTGTCGAGGAGGACGGAGCGGGCGATCTGATCGGCTCAGACAGCGGCAACCTGCTCGCTCGCATTCCCGCCGAGCCGGCTGGTGAGCGCGGCACGGCGGGTCGCTCGGTGCTGCTGTGCGCACATCTGGACACGGTGCCGCTGCAGGCGCCGGTGGAGCCGGTGCTGCGAGACGGCGCGTGGGAGAACGCCAACGACGGCATCCTGGGCGCGGACAACAAGGCGGCGGTGGCGGTGATGCTGGCGCTGGCGCGTCACGTGCGCAAGCAGGGATCGCCGGTGGACGTGGAGCTGTTGTTCACGGTCGGCGAGGAGATCTCGCTTGCGGGCTCGAGGGTGTTCGACGCGGCGAGCCTGCGCAGCGAGTTCGGCTATGTGTTCGACCATGCCTCACCGATCGGAGAGGTGATCGTGGACTCGCCCACGCACTATCGACTTGAGGCGTCGTTTCGCGGGGCTGCGGCACACGCGGGTATGCACCCGGAGGACGGTCGCTCGGCGATCCTGGCGGCGGCGCGCGCGATCGCGTCGATCCCGAGTGGGCGCCTGGATGAGGGCACGACGGTCAACATGGGCACGATCGTGGGTGGCACGGCACTGAACGTGGTCCCGGAAGCGTGCACGGTGGTGGGCGAGGTGAGAAGCCTCGACGGCGAGCGTGCGGAGACGCTGGTGGCGGAGATCGTGGATCGCATGCACGAGGCGGCCAACCTCCCCGATTGCGACTGTGACGTGGAGGTGGGCGTGGAGCGCTCGTTCGTGGGCTATAGGCTGCGCCCGTCGAGCCCGGCGGTGGCGGTGGCGGAGGCGGCGCTGCGCGCGTGTGGGCGCGAGCCGGTGCGGATCTCGAGCGGCGGTGGCTCGGATGCGAACGCGCTGATTGCGGCGGGCTTTCAGACGGTCAACCTGGCAAATGGGACCGAGCGCGCCCACGAGCCCGGCGAGCGGGTGACGGTGCAAGCGCTGGATGAGATGCTCGACGTGTCGCTGGCGCTGCTGGATCAAGCGGCGGCGCTCTCGCCGGATGCGGCACTGTAGCTTGCAGCGCCGATGCTGAAGCTCCGTCCAGCCACCGTGATCGAGGTCATCAGCCCTGAGGGCGAGGATCCGGCCCACAACGACGACGCTGTCGCGCGTGAGCAGCAGTTGGTGGTTGAGCTGATGGGTGCCGGCTTCAAGGGAGAGCGACGGGCGGCGGTCGCAGATGTGGGCCTGGTGGGGTGCGCGCAGGTGGGCGATGATGTGATCGTCAACGTGGAGGGCCTCGACCTGAAGCTGGGTTCGGGCGGCTTTGACGTGGTGCACGTGAACCTCACACGGGGCCTCGAGGGCTCGGGCACGGAGGGCGCGGCGGTGATGAAGCTCAACTACACGAGCCTTCAGCATGCGGTCGCACCGGTGGAGGACGCCCGCCTGGAGATCCCGGTGGGCCGGCCGGTGGCGGTGCTGGCGCTGCACGGTCAGCTGGCGGCAGTGGCGTGGGCGTTCGCGCAGAGCGCACCGGACGCCCGCCTGGGCTACGTTCAGACGGAGGGAGGGGCGCTGCCGGGCGGGCACTCGAGGACGGTGCGAACGCTTCGCGAGCGCGGCTTACTGGCAGGCCATCTGACGGCGGGCGCGGCGTTTGGCGGAGAGGGCGAGGCGATCACGACAGCAGGCGCGCTTCACCACGGGCTTCGCTCGCTGGGCTGGGATGCGGCGCTGTGTGGACCGGGGCCGGGGATCGTGGGGTCGAGCTCGGCACTGGGTCACGGCGGCATGGTGGCGCTGGACTCAGCTCATGTGGCGCTCGCGCTGGGCTGCCCGACGCTGCTGGTGGCGCGGATGTCGACGAGCGATGACAGGGTGCGCCACCGCGGCATCTCCCACCACACGCTGACGGTCCTTGACCTGCTGCTTGAGCCGGTGACTGTGGCGCTGCCGGCGGGCATGCGCTCACCGGTGGGCGCGGATCTGCGGGCGGGCCTGGGGGCGGTGTTCGGCGGGGCGATGCCCAACGAGGCGAGCAAGCCGCGCCCGTCGCTGGCGCTGGAGGTGGAGCGCCCGGTGCGCATCACTCGCCACGACTGGCGGCGAGCGGCGGTGGATGTGGCGGCGTATGCGGTCAGCGGCCTGCCGACGGAGACGATGGGCAGGGGGCTGATCGAAGACCCGTTGTTCTTTGGCGCGGCGCTGGCGGGTGGCACGGCTTTGGCGGAGCTGGCGGCGCAGAGCGAGCCCGAGGAGGGGCTGGGGGAGAGCTCGTGAGCGCGGACTCGCCACGGGCGTTCACGGCGAGCGGCGGTGAGACGGTGTATGAGGGACGCCTGGTAGACGTGAGGATCGAGCGCTTCCGCCACCTGGACGGCGCGGAGGAGGAGCGCGAGATCGTCCGCCACCAGGGCGCGGTGGGGATGCTGGCGTATGACGAGGAGTGGGTGTGGCTGGTGCGCCAGCCGCGTGAGGCTGTGGGCGAGTTCGACCTGCTGGAGATCCCGGCGGGACGTCTTGACGTGGAGGGGGAGGCGCCGCTACAGGCCGCCAAGCGGGAGCTCGAAGAGGAGATCGGACTGGGCGCCGAGAGCTGGGAGCCGATCCTCTCCTACTACACGAGCGCGGGCTTCACGGATGAGCGTGTGCACCTGTTTGCGGCCACAGACTTGTTCGAGTCGAGCGCGGAGAGCGAAGAGAATGAGCGCATTGAGATCGTGCGCTGGCCGCTGGAGCAGCTCGATCGTGCGATCGAGGAGTGCGAGGACGCAAAGACGCTGATCGCACTACTGTGGCTGGCGCGGCGGCTGAATGGGGGGTTGCATGGCCAAGGAGGCTCAGGCGCGGAGGCGAAGCCCAAGGGATGACGGCCGCTGAGATCGCCAAGCGGAGCCCGTCGGTTGGCATCGAGCGTCTGATCCTGGACTTCCTGGCCTACCTCGAGCTCGAGCGGGGCCTATCGCGCAACACGCTCGAGGCCTATCGGTCGGACCTGCTGCAGTTCGGCGAGTTCCTGGACCGCCGCGGCCTGCATGCGACAGATGCCGGCCATGGCGAGCTGGCGGAGTTCCTCTCGGAGCTCGCGCGGGGCGAGGACGGAGCTGCGCCGGTGGCGCCGACGACGCTGGGGCGCAAGGTGGCTTGCCTGCGCTCCTTCTACCGGCATTTGCGCCGGGAGGGCATCATGGAGCACGACCCGACGGCGGACTTGCACGGGCCGCGAAAGCCCCAGCGCCTGCCAAAAGTGCTCTCGCGCGACGAGGTGGCACGGCTGCTGGAGCAGCCGCAGGGGGCGAGCCCGCTGGCGCTGCGCGACAGGGCGCTGCTGGAGGTGATGTACGCGTGCGGGCTGCGCGCGTCTGAGGCTGTGGGGCTCGAGCTGCGCGACGTGGACCTGGAGGAGGGGCTGCTGTGCGCGCGGGGCAAGGGCTCGAAGGAGCGGATCGTGCCGGTGGGCCGCCAGGCGGTGGTGGCGCTGCTCGCCTACTATCGCTCGGGCCGCACGGAGCTGGTCGGGGACGGCGTGCAGCAGCGGCTGTTCGTGAACCGTCGCGGGGGGACGCTGACGCGCCAGGGCCTCTACAAGATCGTCCAGGGCCACGCGCGGCGGGCGGGCCTTGAGGAGCGAATGAGCCCGCACACGCTGCGCCACTCGTTCGCCACGCACCTGCTGGCGGGAGGCTGCGACTTGCGCTCGCTGCAGGAGATGCTGGGGCATGCGGACCTGACGACGACGCAGGTCTACACGCATCTGTCGGCTGACCGCCTGAAGGACGCCTACTTCAACGCCCATCCGCGCGCGTCGCGATGACGGAAGGGCAGCGGCGGGGACGGCGGGCGGTGGTGATGGTGATGGATGCATGTGGGGTGGGGGCGCTGCCGGACGCGCGGCTGTATGGGGATGAGGGCACCAACACGCTGGCTCATCTGGCTGAGGCGGTGGGGGGGCTGAGGCTGCCGGCGATGCAGGCGCTGGGCTTGGGCTCGATAGTGCCGCTGGAGGGGGCGCCCCCGTCGGAGGATCCGGCGATCCACGGGCGCCTGCACCCGCTGGGGCCGGGCAAGGACTCGATCGGCGGACACTGGGAGCTGATGGGGGTGGTGGCGGAGCGGCCCCTGCCGACATACCCGGATGGCTTTCCGGAGGATGTGATCGGGCGGCTGGTGGCAGGGATGGGCCATGAGGTGATCTGCAACCGCCCGGACAACGGCCTGGCGGCGATTGAGGAGTTCGGGGCGGAGCACCTGCGCAGCGGCGCGCTGATCTTGTACACGTCGCAGGACTCGGTGCTGCAGTTGGCGGCGCACGTAGATCGGGTGGCGGTTGCGGAGCTGTATGAGGCGTGCGAAGCGGCGCGGGCGTGCATGAGCGGCGAGCATGCGGTGGGGAGGGTGATCGCGCGGCCGTTCAGGGGCTCGCAGGGCAGGTTCGAGCGCACGGAGGGCAGGCGCGACTACGCGCTGAAGCCGCCGGGGCGCAGCTATCTGGAGGAGCTTCAAAGCGCGGGCGTGGAGGTGCATGCAGTGGGCAAGATCGCGGACCTGTTCGCGGGCGTGGGCATCTCGCAGGCGCACCCGGGCACGAGCAACGCGCAGGCGCTGGCGAGCGTGGAGGGGCTGCTGGATGAGCTGGATGAGGGCTTCCTGTTCGCGAACCTGATCGAGACGGACCAGGTGTATGGCCACCGCAAGGATGTGGAGGGCTTTCACAGAGCGCTGCAGGAGATCGACAGCCGGCTGGCGGCGATGCTTGAGCGGTTGAGGGAGGATGATCTGGCGATCGTGACGGCGGACCACGGCGTTGACCCGCTGCACAGGGGCACGGATCACACGCGCGAGTATGCGCCGCTGCTGGCGGTCACGGGGCGGATGCTCGCAAACAGAGCCGAGGGTGGGTCTAAGGGCGGCTTCCGCCACGATGGGCCACTGGCGGATGTGGGCGCGAGCGTGCTCGGGTGGCTCACGTCAGGCATTGGCCCGGGGCTGGCGGGCAGCTCGTTCATAAGCTAGGGACGATGCCGGAGCTTCCAGAGGTCGAGACGATCAGGCGCCAGCTGGCACCGCTGGTGGAGGGCCGCAGGCTGCGGCGGATCGAGATCCTGGACCCGCGCTGGTCGCGTCCGATGGCGCCTTCAGAGCTGGCGGAAGCGCTGGAGGGCAGGCGGATCGAGAGGTTGGGCCGCCGTGGCAAGTACCTGCTGTGGATGCTGGAGGACGAGGTGTTCCTGGCGCAGCACCTGCGGATGACGGGGGCAGTGCTGGCGGACGCAGATCCCGAGCCGCCGCACACGCGGGTGCGGAT
>JASLDD010000021.1 GCA_030151725.1 Solirubrobacteraceae bacterium | reverse complement strand
CTGCTGGCTGTGGTTCGGCGACCGCGGGGGCAAGCCACGCCTTGCCGGCGGGCACCGCCTGTGCGGGGGCCACGACACAGGCGCTCACCGCCACCGATGGCAAGGTCGCCGAACGTATCTATCGCGATGAGCTTGAAGGCCCGGGAGCGATCCATGATCGCGAGCAGGTCGAAGCTTACGAGCCGTTGCTCGCGGCGCTGGCCGAAGGCAACCGGATTGCGATTCACGAAGCCGTCGTCGCGCTGGTCTACTCGCATACCCACATCGTGCGCCTACGCATCAGTCAAGGCGGCGCGCTACTCGCCGATGTCGGCGGTCCATACATCATCGCGCCGACCGGCGGCAACCTCTACTACCACGGGCGCCTCGTCGGCAGTTACCTCCTCTCCGTACAAGACGATCGGGGGGTCGTCGGCCTGGAGAGGCGCCTTGAGTCCGTCCCGCTCGTCTTGCACGTCGGACGCTCGCGCGTTCCGCTTGGGTACACGCTCCACACCGGCTCAGTGCCGCTTCCGGACGAAGGTCAGGTCACGCTTGGCGGCCACCTTTTTCAGGCGTACTCATTCGATGCGAAAGCCTACCCAACCGGCACCGTGCGGATTTCGCTGCTGCATCCGCTGGTGCCCCCTTCAACACGCACCTGCGACGCCGTCAGGATCGCTGAGATCGGCCGCATCGGGCGATCGATCTGGTACCGCTTCACTCAGGACAAAGCCCCGATCAGCGGCTTCGTCAGCTACGCGCAGCGCATCACCGGAGCGCCAACATATGTGCGGGCCGGCGCGAGCGAAATCGCCGGGAGCACGCAGCCGAGCCCAACATCTATACCCGCGTCGGGAGAGCTGCGCTTTGGGGGAGTGACCTACGGCGTGACCTCGTTTGCCGAGACGACGCCGTCCGGCACAGTCCGCGTCTACCAGCTCGTCGCGCTCTAACTCGCCCGTTGAGACTCGCAAGCTCCGGTCGAGGCGAAACGCCGCAGGCTCAATCTCATGACATTGCAGTAGAGATGGCTCCTCTCTCGGAGTTGCCGCCACCGCCACCGTCGATGCTCGGCGGAGGTCACAGGCAGCGACGAGCGACGGCGGGTTTGATGTTCGTTGTGCTCGGTGGCGGCCTGGGGTTGCGGCTGTGGGGCGTGGCCCAGGGGCTGCCCTACATCTACAACAACGATGAGAACGCCGACTTCCTGGGCCGCGCGGTGCACATGTTCGGCGGCAGCCTCAACCCGCACTACTTCACCAACCCGCCCGCGTTCACCTACTGGCTCCACGCCGTCTTCGCCGTCTGGTTTGGGAGTGGCACACCCCACGCCTTCGCTACCGATCCCTCGAGCGTGTTTGTCGTCGCCCGCGTCTCGGTGGCTGTGCTCGGAACAGGGGCGGTATGGCTGCTCTATCTCACCGGGAGCCGCCTGTTTGGTCACGAGACGGGGTTGCTGGCGGCGGCACTGGAGTCGGTGGCGTTTCTGCCGGTGTTCTATGCCCATTTCGCGCTCAATGATGCGCCGCTGCTCGTGCCGGTCACGCTTTCGCTACTCGGCACTGCTGGCGTACTGAACAAGGGACGAAAGCGTGACTATTTGCTCGCCGGGATCGGGCTGGGGCTGGCATGCGCCACCAAGTACAACGGCGCGATCATGCTGCTTCCTCTTGCGGCAGCGATCCTCGCTCGCCGCGGTCAGGACACCGCGCGGTCGATAGCTCTCGGTATCCTCACCGCTGGCGTATATGCGGCTGGCGCCTTCGTCGTGGCCGACCCCTACGCGCTGCTTGCGTTTGGCGAACTGCGCTACGGCATTGCCCACCAAGCCACCGCCTCCTCGGTTCCAAAGCTGGGAGCACCCGGCGGCAACGGCGTCCTTTACTACCTTTGGAGCCTCACCTGGGGTCTCGGTTGGATTCCCTCCATCGCCGCGCTGGGCGGCACGGTCGTGCTGTGGCGGAAAAACAGGCGGCACTGGTGGGTCCTGGTGCCCACCTGTGTGGTGTTCCTCATCTTCATGGGCTCCTACGCCCGCTTCTTCGGCCGCTACCTGCTGCCCATCCTGCCACTGATCTGCCTGCTCGCCGCATACGCCGCCAACCAGGTCCTGGCAGCAACCGCCAAGCGCCACCCTCGCTGGCGCCGCCCAGCATTTACCGTTGCTGCCATTGCTCTCTGCGGGCAGGGACTCATCTACAGCGTCCACTCCAGCCTCATTCTGGCTCGCCCGTACACCTCTGCCGTTGCCCGCCAGTGGATGGTGGCGCACATCCCGCCCGGTAGCCGCATCGTGGTCGAGCCGGTCATGCCCGCCGATTGGACCACCGACATACCAGGAAGCCTTACCGCACGACTACCAGGAGCTCGCTGGGCGAAGTACTCCTCCCTGCGCTCGATCATCACCCCCGCTGGGAGGCTCGATCCGGCAGCAAGCCGGGTCGTCAACATCGAAGACTATGAGCGCACCCTGAGCCCCGCCCTGATCCCCTACTACGAGCGCCAGGGCGCCTGCTGGGTACTCACCGGCTCAACCCAATCCGGACGAGCCTACACCGACCCCCAAGCAGCACCCCACGCCATCGCCTACTACAACGCGCTCGCAGAGCAAGCACAGCTCGTCTACCGCTTCTCGCCCTACCGCCACAGACAAGCCCCAGGCAAACTCAACTTCGACTGGAGCTTCGACTACTACCCGCTCAGCTACCAGCACCCCGGCCCAGAACTGCGGATCTACCGGCTCCACGGTGGCCGGTGTCATACCTGAGCAGACGCGCGCCTCGCGTTGCTTGGGCTTACACGTCATGTCCCCATCACTACTTCATGCCCCACCAGTACATACAGCGCCAGTCCGACTGAGTACTTCGTAGGGAAGTACAGCAGGTCGTCCTTATCTACCATCTTCCATTGCGCCACCGCCGCGTCTCCATTTGTGGCGTGTGGATCTGGACCGAGATCGAGACCGTCTGGCCTGGCGCGGTGTCTGGGATCGGCGTAAAGCGAGCCGAGGTCAACGTCCATGGTCCGGTGGTCGGTCCGATGCGCCGCAACCGCCGTCCCTGCCACGGCACCGTGCCGCTATTGCGGATAGTCCAGGTCTTGGTGAAGGTAGCGCCGCAGGGCACCGTCGAGCCGTCTGGTGGTGTCTCGGATACGAACGTTGTCTCATCGCCCTCCAGGGGGTAGCGGTCCTGGCGAGCGATCAGCAGCTGGTTGCATCGGCGAGCCCGTTCGCGCTCTGAGGCCGACGCCGCGAAAACGGAGGTCGAGGACGTCATGGCAGCCATGGATGACGCGCTCGCGGTC
>JASLDD010000262.1 GCA_030151725.1 Solirubrobacteraceae bacterium | reverse complement strand
CACCGATGCATAGATGTGGGCGTGGTTGAAGAACGCCAGCGACACCGAGAACGAGACCAGCACCAGCAGGTCCAAGTGCAACAGCGAGAATGGCCTGCGGAAGTCGATGAAGGGGAGCAGGAACAACGCGCACAGCGGTAGCCAGATGTAGAGGGCGTTTACGTGCTTGCCAAACGCGCCCGGGTAGCCACGAGCCATCGTCCACGCGACCTGAAATCCGGTCCACTGTTCCAGCACGCCCCCGGACAGATCGCTGATGATGACCTGGCCGATCTCCTTCTTGCCCCCGCGGGAGAAGAAGCTGACCTGCCAGCGAAACGCCGGCTTGAGATATACCCCGCCATACGAGCCTGGGTATTTACGGCGTACGGCCCGCATCTTCGACAACTTCCCCGCGATCGTCAGGACCTGGTTGGGGGACAGCCGCCTTCCCACAGGTGCCACGTTGGAGAGCACAATCGGGATCGGCGCTTCTGGGTTGGTGGCTTTGGAGCTTGATACAGCCGACGCATCTGCCGTATCCGTGGCTCCCGCAATCGAGGCGCGAGTGAGCGCCGAGGACAGGCCTGGCTCGGCGCTCGCCACAGCCGGTGCTAGACACACCGCCACGCAGGCGATAACTGCCGGCAGGGTGCGCATCAGGCGAGAGTAACGTCCTCGCCAGCCGCAGGTCTCAGCCGGTCGGCGGCTGGCCCGAGATCCCGAAGTGGCCGCGGATCAGCGACGCCAGGTCGCGAATCGCCCACTGGGTGGGCTGAGGCTCGGGGAGCTCGACTCCATGGAGCACAAGCGCGCCAAGCGAATCCGAGGCGTGCAGCGAGCCGTGACTCCCTCCACCGACGTGCGCCTGGCGTCCCCAGTCCATGAACTCCTGCCCCGGCGCCGCCGACAGCAGCACCTCTCCCGAAGTCGGACATGTCAGCGCCGACCACACGCGGGCCAGCGCATCGGGGTAAGCAGGGCTCGAAAGCCGCCCGTCCTCGAGCGTCGCCTCGATCGCCTCGAGATCGCCCTCCACACTCCATTTGCCCCCGCGCGAGTCCGTCACGGGGCCGTCGGGAGCGAAACGCAGCTCTCCTCTAATCGGGCTTGCGATGACGCCCTGCCTGGGAGCGTCATGGGCGTCGTGCTCCAGCCACATCGTCAGGTCGATCCCCTCGATAGCCAGCGTCCGCGCCACCACCGAGGCACGCATCGCATCGCGTTCGGACTCGTTCAGCGCGTAGATCATCGCCGCACGCTGGGAGGGACAGACCGCGATCCTCGACTCTTCATCGCGTGGCCCATCCGCGGTGCGCGCCGGTCCCAGCACGCCCAACTCCACCAACTCGTCCTGCAGCGCGATGGCGCCAAGAACAGGAGCCTGGGAGTGATCGGCCATCACGATCACCGCGTGCTCTTCCAGGAACTCATCCACCCCGCCCGTCGCATTCATGACGCGTGCCAGCTGCAGATCCGCCTGGGCGATCGACTGGACCTGTGCGTCGGGGCCGCGCTTGTGCGAGAACCAGTCGTTGTCCGGCAGCGATAGCAACAGGAAGTCGAACAAGTCGTGCTCGACCAGGTAGGAGGAGACGCAGCCCGAGTGCCGGTCGCGGACCCCCGGCATGCCCAGGCCAGAGCGACAACCGGTGCGCTGGGAGGCGAAGATGTCGGCGTAGAAGAGCTCGCGTGGACCCATCACCGGATGGCGCATCAGCGTGGCCGCCACGCGCGTGAGCGCGGTGTCGCGCTGGGGCTCGTGGCGGTAGCGCCCGCGGTACATCAAGTAGGTGGTGCCGGCGGTGCGGACGCCCTCGTCGTCCAGGCTCTCGAACACCGTGGGCGTCTCGCTCGACAGATGCGCGCGGTTCATGTTGTAGACGGTGTCCGTCAGCTGGCGCGTGAAGCCAAAGCGCTGCGCCGAGCGAAAGCTCGACCCATATTCGATGTAGCGATCCTCCTCGCGGTGAAACCAGTTCATCGCCGGGATGTGATGCTCGTCCTGGGCCAGACCCGTCACGATCGAGGCGGCGCAGACGGGTGTCACGGATGGAAACGCGGCGACGCAGTCGGGCACATATCGACCTTTCTCGATGAGCGTCTCCAGCACAGGCGCCGTGCCCGCGGCCACCGCCTGCTCGAGCATCGCGGGGGCCATCGCGTCGATCACGCATAGGACCAACTTGGGCGGCTTGGGGCTCACCGAGGGTGGTCCATCAGCGGCCCAGGATGCGCAGGCCCGCGTACTTCTCATCGCCCCGGCCACGACCACGCCAAGCAAACCAGGCGAGCGCCGCCACGAGCACGTAGCCGAGCGGATGCAGCAGTGCGACAAGCGCCGCCGCCAGCAGCGCGACGGCGTCCACGTAAAGGCTCAGCGCCTCCCGGGCAGAGCGATCGGGGAGCCGGTTGCGCGCGCGCAGCACGACCGGTCCCGTGGCGCGCTGGGCGAGCGCAGCAATCAGGATGCCGCCGAGCAGCCCCGGCCACCATTTGTCCCCATGCGCGCACAACGTGCCTGCGAACAGGACGCCGCCGGCGCCCACCGAGAGGCCGGCGATCGTAGCCGCGAGTGGCGAGCCGTTCTGCCCACCGCGCAGGCGCGAATCCATGAAGGGGGCCAGGCCGAGCAGCAGTTGGGCGACATAGGCCAGCACGAGCACGATCACCACGACCAGCAGCCACCAGCCTGCCTGCAGGAAGTGGTAAGGGTCGCTCGGGAAGCCGACGCCGAGCACCTTGGCCGAGCCGAGCGCGCCGGCGAGCAGCAGCGGCAGGAAGGGACGCAGCCCGCAGGCAGCCGCCAAACCGGCGCCCAGACCTATGTAGAAGAAGAGACCGTGCATGCAGAGTGGGTCCGGAGGTGCGGTACCGTGCGGTGCTGGCCGATCTCCGATCGGTGAGCACGATAGTGGACCTTTGCGCCAGTCACGCAGGCCACTGTGACGAGGTTCGGCGGGCGCGACGGCGAATAGAGGCGAGAGATAATGGAGCGATCGAAGAGCGGAGGCGGCGACGGGCGCGGAGCCCGGCCCACAGCGCATGAGCTGGCGCGCTACGAGGCGCTGTTCGCCGCACGCACGCGGGGAATGAAAAGCTCGGCGATGCGCGAGATGATGGCTCTCACCGAGCGTCCCGACGTGATCTCACTCGCTGGTGGGCTGCCCGACACCTCGACCTTCGCGCCCGAGTTGTACGCACGACTGATGTCCGAAGTTGCCGAGCAATCGACCGCGCGAGCCCTCCAGTACGGGCCGACCGAGGGGATGGCGGCGACGGTCGGCTGCATCGTAGAGGTGATGGCGGCCGAGCAGACCTTCGTGGATCCCGCTGATGTGATCGTCACGACCGGCGGTCAGCAGGTAATCGACCTCGTGTGCAAGACGCTGCTCGACCCCGGCGACGTGGTCGTGGCCGAGGCGCCCACATATCCGGGCGCCGTGCCTACCTTCAGCGCCTACGAGGCCGACGTCGAGCAGATCGAGGTCGACGGGAACGGCATGCCCATCGATGAGCTCGAGAGCACCCTCGACCGTCTCCAGGCACAAGGGCGGCGGCCGAAGTTCATCTACACGATCCCCAACTTCCAAAACCCAGGCGGCGTCACCATGTCGCTCGCGCGCAGGCGACGCCTCGTCGAGGTCGCTCGCGAGCGCGAGCTGTTGATCCTCGAGGACAACCCCTACGGGCTGTTGCGCTACGAGGGCGAGGCGCTCCCGACCCTCTATTCGCTCGACGCTGCCGCAGTGGGGCGGGGCGGGGCCTCCGACCTGGTCATCTACCTGGGCACATTCTCCAAGATCCTCTCGCCCGGCCTGCGCCTCGGCTGGGCCGTCGCGCCGCGACCGGTGCTCGAGAAGCTCAACCTCGGCAAACAGGGGGCCGACCTGTGCTCCTCGCCGATGACTCAAATGTTCGTGGCTGCGTACTTCAACGAGCGCGCCGGCGACGGCACAGCCGGATGGCTCGAGTACGTGCAGACCCTGAGAGACCTCTACCGCCGACGCCGCGACGTGATGCTGGAATCGCTCGAGGAGCACTTCGGCGGGCGCGCCGGCTGGACACGACCAGAAGGCGGCCTCTTCATCTGGGCGACGCTCGACGGCAATGTCGACACGACCGACCTGCTGGCACGCGCCGAAGGCGTTGCGTTCGTGCCCGGGCGCGCCGCCTACGTGGACGGCCGGCGCGGGAGCTCCTCGATGCGCCTGAACTTCGCCGGAGTTCCCGACGATGACATCCGCGAGGGCATCCGCCGAATCGGCAAGATCATGGGCGGCGACACCGGCCTGCTCGGGACATTGACCGGCTCTTCGCGCGCCCCCAAGATCGAACCGCCGAAGGCCGACGAGGATCGAAGCCCCCTTGCCGACATCGTCGCCCTGCCTCGTCGCCAATCGCAGGACTCAGCCCGTCCGGCACGCCGGCGACGGGATCGATGAGCGACTCGCGCAAGGTCGCTGTGCTCAAGGGCGGGGTTTCGCTGGAGCGGACCGTCTCGCTGCGCTCCGGCGCACGCGTTCAGCAGGCGCTGAGCCGTCTCGGGCACGAGGTGATCGCGATCGACGCCGGCGAGGATCTGACGGCGCAGCTGCACGAGTGCAAGCCCGACGCAGCATTCGTGGCGCTGCACGGCGGAGACGGTGAGGATGGCACCGTGCAGGGGCTGCTAGAGCTCATCGACCTGCCTTACACGGGCTCGGGCCCCGCGGCATGCATGCGCTGCACCGACAAGGCCCTCGCCAAGTACCTCATGTGCGAGGCCGGCATCCCCACGCCCGACTTCACCGCCATCAAGGAGAGCGCCATCAAGGAGCTGGGTGTCGCGGCCGCCCTCGGCGACATTGAGCGCAAGCTCGGGTTCCCACTCGTCGTAAAGCCCGCCAGCCAGGGCTCAGCGCTTGGCGTCAAGTTCGCGCGCTCGAGCGAGGAGCTGCCAGGTGCGATCGTCGGCGCCCTCTCCTATGCCCGCAAGGTCGTCATCGAGCGCTACGTCAAGGGTCGTGACCTGGCCGTGTCGGTGCTCGACGGGGAGGGCGATGGCGGCGAGCCGCTCGCGTTGCCCGTGGTCGAGGCGATCCCGCGGGAAGAGGAGTTCTACAACTACGAGTCGCGCTACGAGATCGGCATGACCACATTCGTGTGCCCCGCCGAGCTTCCAGAGCAGACGACCACGCTGGCTCAGGAGCTGGCGCTCGAGACGTACAAGCTGCTCGGCTGCCACGGCGTTGCGCGCGTCGATCTGATGCTCGACGCCGACACCGGCGAGCTGTCCGTGCTCGAGACCAACGTCGGGCCCGGCTTGACCGAAACCAGCCTCCTGCCGCTGGCCTCAGACGCCGCCGGGATCCGTTTCGAAGAGCTCGTCGCGCGGATCCTCGCCAGCGCGT
>JASLDD010000236.1 GCA_030151725.1 Solirubrobacteraceae bacterium | reverse complement strand
GGCGCCGCCGAGGATGTGAGCGGTGGAGGGGATGTTGAACATCGCCTCCGTGAACGAGCTCTGGGCGATCCCTCCCGTTCGCTTGGCGAACCATTAGGCGGCCTGGTTGGCGATCGGGATGAACGTCGGGTTCGGGCGCTCGGGGTCCTGCTCGGTGCTCAGCCAGAACGAGCCGAGCGGTCCTTTGCGCGGACGCAGCGCGATCGCGTTGTCGAGCGTCTGCATCACGAGGATGATGATCGTGCGCCGTGACCAGCGCTTGGCGAAGAGCACCTTGCGCAAGCGGTCGGGGTGGCGGAGCATCTGCGCGAGCAGCTTCAGCGGCCGCGTCACGCGGGTGCCGTCGCCGGTCATCAGCGTGTAGAGCATCCGCATCGAGTCGCCGTCGTCGCCGTAGGTGACGGTCTCGATGTGAGTGTTCGGGTCGGGGTAGATGGAGGAGGTGATCGCGACCCTTTTGATCAGGTCGTCGTGGTAGTTCTCGGGCACGGTCACCGTCAGGATCGACTCCGAGTTCGTTCGCACCAGCTCGCCCAGGCGCGTCGAGATGCGAGGCAGCGAACCATTCAGCCGGGAGCTCTGGAGCAGCCTGTTGGTGCCGAGCGGCCCGGCCGCCACCACAACGCCGCGGGCGCGCTGCACGCGGCGTTCCTTTCTCAGCCAGGCGCCCGAGCGGACGCTTTCGACTTCATAGCCCTCGCTTCCGTCGGGTGAGCCGATCGCGCGGATGTCGACGACGGTGCGTTCGGGCATCACCTGGGCGCCGCGCTTCTCGGCGAAGTAGAGGTAGTTCTTGACGAGCGTGTTCTTGGCGCCGTGCACGCAGCCGACCATGCAGCGACCGCACAGACGACAGCCGGTCCGATCGGGTCCCTCGCCGCCGAAGTAGGGATCGGGCACCGTCTTGCCCTGCTCGCCGAAGTAGATGCCCACGGGTGTGCGTTTGTAGGAGTCGCCCACGCCGAGCTCCTCGCCGAGCTCACGCAGGAGCTGATCGGCGGGGTCCTCGTGCGGGTTCTGAACCACGCCGAGCATCCGCTGTGCCTCGGCGTAGTGGGGCGCGAGCGCGGACTCCCAGTCGCCCATGCCCGCCCACTGGCGATCCTCGAAGAATTTCTTCGGAGGGACATACAGCGTGCAGGCGTATCCGAGGCTGCCGCCGCCGACCCCGCAGCCGGAGACGACCGAGACGTCCTTGAAGGTGGTCAGCCGGAAGATCCCCTTCATCCCCACCCGGGGATTCCAGAAGTAGCGCTTCAGGTCGCCCGTGGAGCTGGCGAACTCATCATCTGCGAAGCGCCTGCCGCACTCCAGCACTCCGACCGAGTAGCCCTTCTCGGCGAGGCGCAGCGCGGAGACGCTGCCCCCAAAGCCCGATCCGATGACCAACCAGTCGTAGTCGAAGCCGTCGTGCCCGTTGGCCATGCTCGCAATCCCTCTGTCGCGGTGCTCTGAAGAGCAGATCTTAGTGCGTCCCTGGCTGTGCGGCCAGTCGCTGCTGCTAGAGCCCGGCGAGCACGTCGCTGGACGATCCTGCAAGCCGGATGCCCGTCAGGTGCGTCAACTTGCCCGGCGCGATGCCGAGCCGTCGCAGGCCCGACAGCGCGCGGTTGACGCCGCCCTGCTGCTGTGCGGCGGTCAGGCTCATGCCGAGACCCTGGGAGCCGATCAGCGCCGCGATCGCGTGCCCGGCGGTCTGCTGGCGGGCGGCGGCCGATTTCAAGCGCGAGCGCAGCACAACAGCGTGCCTCGACTGCAGGCGCAGGGCGGAGCGGTTGTGGACGTGCGCGGCGCCGGTGATGCGGTCGACAGTGAGGACCAACGCCCCATCGACGGCTTTCCCGCTGCTGAGTGCCGCGAGGTAGCGCGTGGCGTCGCTTCGCAGGCTTTGGCAGAAGGCGGCGATTGTCCCGGTGTAAGTGGTGCAGGGCACGAGCTGCGGGGCGGCCGCGGCTGCGGCGGCCGGCCACGCGAGCTCGTGCAGGTGGCCGATCGGAGGGTCTTCGATGATCTTGGCGTCGTCGTAGGCCTGCTTGATGAGGATCGCGCACGCGGGACCAGAGAGGGCGAAGATCTCGGCGCCGGTCGGCCCGGCGGCGGCCAGCACGGCGGCGACGCCGCTCTCGGGCGCCGCCAGGCCCGCGACTATCAGACCGCTTCCAAGTCCCGCGATGGCGCATTGGTTGGCGAGGTTCGGCAGCAGGCCCTTGAGGTGTTCCTGTGCCAGTCTCTTGTCGCCGCAGGTCGGCTTTGAGCCCGACGGACACGTCACGGGCCCGGGCGGTTTGCCTTCACGCCCTTTGCTCGGCTGGCGTTTGTGGGTCGTTGGCGAGCCGGAGGAGAGGCCGGGGGATGAGAACGTGATGCTCGATTCGAGCTTCACCGAGACGGTGCCGTACTTCGTGGTCACGCCGCCGCGGTACTCGCTCTCCGAGCCGCACGCCGGCGGCGCGCAAGTGTATTCGAAGTTGAGCGGCTGGGTGTGCGAGCCCCCGACGGGGAAGGACACGGTCGGCTCGACGGTGTCCGACCATGCCGGTTCATTAGGGCCGAGGGCCTGCACGTATCCCCATGTGCTCGGCCCGGTTCCGTCGTAGAAGTCGCCTTCGCAGGTCGAGATGTTGCCGCTGGCGGCGCTCAGGAGCAATCCCGCCGGAAGTCCACCCGGCGGGCGCACGGTGTACTCGGCGTTTGTCTGGGCGTTGCCGCCGGAGGCCGGGTGCCCGGGCGTTTCCCCGGGGATGTAGACGCCAGCTTCGCCGACGTCTGAGCGGACTGGCGAGAACGTCCCGGTGCACGAGAGCGCTTCCCCGCTCGGGCCGATCCCGTTGTCCACGACTTTGCCTTCGAGCTTTTCCAACCTCCAGTGGATCGAGCGGCTGCCGTACACCCCGGTGTACTCGATTTCATCGACGGGCCCCGCGACGCTCTCCTGCCAGCTCATGGTCGCGGTCCTGGTGCGCTGTTCCACCGATTCTGGAAGCGGCGGCGCAACGAGCGTCGTTGTGATCGTGCCCTTGTACTCGGCCCGCACATAGGGATTTTCATCGACGATCGACGCGCCGGAGCTGTAGAGCGGGCTCGAGGGCGACAGGGGGGCCGCCGCCGTGGTGCTTGCGAGGGCGCTGAGAGAGAGACAGCAGCCGAGCAGGATCCCCACGACCCCGGCTCCGCGTCGATCCCAGTGCTGGAACTTGTCAACCATCCGCATCCCCACGGGAATCGTAGCTTTATGGATGTTGAACGGCGGTCACCTCGGAGCCTTTGGTCGACCTCGCTATATTCCGTGAAGTAATGGCGGCGGAGCGGCTCAGAAACCGGCCCTGCGGTGGTCGTTATGGCGACATCGTGCAGTCGATCGGCAACACGCCGCTCGTGGAGCTGCCCAATCTCTCGCCCAAGCCCGGCGTGCGCATCTGGGCCAAGCTCGAGTCCCACAATCCCACCGGATCGGTCAAGGATCGGGTGGCGCGCGCGCTGATCGAAGACGCCGAGGAGAAGGGCGCGATTGCGCCCGGGCAGACGATCCTCGAACCGACCTCCGGCAACACGGGCATCTCGCTGGCCCTCATCTGCAAACGCAAGGGCTACCGCCTGAAGGTTGTGATGCCGGAGAACGTGACGCCCGAGCGCACGCAGCTGCTGCGCATGTATGGCGCCGAGATCGTCTACTCGCCGGGCGACCAGGGCTCCAACGGCGCCGTTGCGATGTCGCTGGAGATGGCCGCAGAAGACCCGTCTGTGTACATGCCCTACCAGTACGGCAACCAGGCCAACCCCAACGCCCACTACAACGGCACGGCGCTCGAGATCCTCGAAGAGCTCGACGAGGTCACGGCGTTCGTCGCCGGGTTGGGGACGGGGGGGACGCTGATGGGCAACGGGCGCCGGCTGAAGGAGACCTTCGGTGACGCCGTCAAGATCGTGGCCGCCGAGCCGATGCAGGGC
The DNA here is from genome assembly GCA_030151725.1 of Solirubrobacteraceae bacterium. GTDB lineage: Bacteria > Actinomycetota > Thermoleophilia > Solirubrobacterales > Solirubrobacteraceae > Palsa-744. Next base: position 2,168 of record JASLDD010000236.1, on the reverse strand, counting down.
GAGCCCGTGCAGGGACTGCGCTCGCTCGACGACGGCTTCATCCCGCCGATCATCGACATCTCGCTGCTCGACCGCAAGATCTTCGTCACCAACCACGACGCGATCGTGTGGACGCGCAAGCTGCTCGACGAGGAGGGCGTCTTCGCGGGCGTCTCGACGGGTGCGATCGCGAGCATCGCCGTGCGCATAGCGGGCGAGCTCGACGAGGGCAATGTCGTGTTCGTGGTCGCCGATGACGGCTGGAAGTACCTGTCCAGCGGCATCTACACGCTGCCCGTCGAGGAGATCGAGAACCTCGAGTCCACAGTCTGGTGGTGACGGCGCTCCACACGCGCGCCCGCCGGTCATGATCATCGCCGCGGCGCTGTTGGAGGATGTGATCGCTCACGCTCGCGCGGAGTACGACGCGGAGTGCTGCGGCATGATCGCCTACGAGGAGGGCTCAGACGGAGAGTCGCCGCGCGCCCGGCGGGTGCACCGGGCGACGAACGTCTACGCCAGCCGCAAGCGCTTTGAGATCGACGGCAAAGAGGTGCTGAGGGTCACCGACGAGTTCGAAGGCGAGGGCTGGGAGGTGGGCGCTATCTACCACTCCCACACCCACACCGCTCCCTATCCCTCCCAGACGGACATCAACTTCGCGGCCAACTGGCCCGGCCTCGAGTGGGTGATCGTGGGCCTGGCGGAGGAGGAGCCGGAGGTCCGCTGCTACTTGATCGACGGGGGCGACGTGCGGGAGGTTCCCCTGGTGGTGGACTGATGGGCGGCCAGGAGCTCGTCTGTCCAAAGTGCGCTCGCACACATCCGGCCAGCGAGCGCTTCTGCGGCTCGTGCGGGATGCCGCTCGTTCAGCAGGCGAGCGAGGAGCTGCCAGGAGGCGAGCTGCGAGAGAAGGCCCGCAAGATCAAGCCGGAGTACGCAGATGGTGCGCTCGTGACGGTCGCTCGCGCCAAGAACCTGATGCAGGCTGAATTCATCGCCGGCCTGCTGCTCGAGGAGGGGATTCCGAGCATGCTGCGCGGCTCGATCGCCGGCTACTCGCCGATGATGGGAGGGCGCGACGTGCTGGTGCCGGAGTCGGGAGCAGAGGCAGCCCGGGAAGCGCTCGCCTGGGAACGCCCCTAAAGCCGACCCGCCCTTTAGACGTCGCAGATCAAGCGAGGCAAGGACGTACCCCATTCGGGGCACAGGCAGTTCGCGTGGTGTGCTTTGCACACGAGCGACCGAGGACGCCGCATCGCGCCGGTCTGCGACCGTCTAAACGAGGACGGGCTGACCGGCGGCTTCAGAAGCGATCGAGCGGATCTCTTCCGATGCCCGCTCGAACTCCGCGTCGGAGAGCACGGGCGTCCCCTCGAACGGCAGTTCGCGCTGCAGCTCGACCCAGGCGTTCGGGCCGGTGTAGTCGTCCTTGACCTTGACGGTCACCGGGCGAGGGATGCGGTAGGTGCGCAGCAGGAGCACGTGCAGAGGCTGGCGTCCGCGCCAGCCGAGGCGCTTTTCGGCGTAGTCGGGCGTCCACACGTAGAAGGGGGATAGCGCGTCCACGCAGCGCGGGTCGACGACGGTGAAGTGGTCGGTCACTTCTGCCCAGGCGCGAATGCGGACACGGTCGGGCTGCTGCAGGGGCGCGCCGGAGACGAACGAGTGCAGCGGCGGCTCGCCATCGCTCCACACACCCTCCTCGAGCGCGCGGCGCAGCTCGGGCTGGTGGGACTCGCGCACCAGATCGCCGGGCTGGTGATCGAAGGTGGGGTACAGGAAGAATCGCTCGTGAGCGAGCCGGAAAGGCTTGTCGCCCGGAGGCAGAACGCCCTTGCGGAGTGTTAGGAGCTGCTCGCCTTCCGCTAGCGCGCGGACGGTGACAGCCCATTCTTTGAAAGCAATTGGCATGAAAGAAGAACAAACGGAACGACGAGGGAACTTCCTGGCTACACGGCCAGCGCGACCGGTGTGGGGGAACGCTGCCGACCCGTTAAAGATACGAAACCTGGGCGGAAACCCCAAATCGCCTGCAAATCGAGGGGTTTTTGTAACCGTTCAGTCCTCTGGCTCGCTCAGGTGAGTAGCGGCGCGGGATCGCCACGGGCGCTGGCGGAGAGCGCCTCGGTGAGATAGACGAATAGCGAGCGTTCTTGTAGGCGGCAGGTCGTATGCGCCGAGAGCAG
>JASLDD010000219.1 GCA_030151725.1 Solirubrobacteraceae bacterium | reverse complement strand
GTGGTGTCGAAGAATCGCAACGGCCCAAAGGAATCTGGCGTCAATGACGATGGGACCGGCAACAGCCTCACGATTCTCGACATAGCCACCAATCCCGCGGAGCCCTCGATCGTCGGCACGGTGCGAGACGCCAGCCAGCTGTTCGGGGCATACGGGGTGGCCGTGTCCGGCCACTACGCATTTGTCGCCTCCCAGGGCTGTCTCAGCGGCCAACCGTGCCCGATTCCATCCGTGGGCAACGCTTTTGCGGTCCTCGACATAAGCAATCCCGCGTCGCCGACGATCGTGGCATCGATCCACAACAACAAACTGCCCGCCCCCTGGACGGGCACGGGAGCGCTCCTGCACGCGACCGCGGTGGCGATCTCGGGGAACTACGCGTACGTCACCGCGGCCTACCAGGATCGCCTCACGGTCATCAACATCGCCAACCCTCTCAACCCGACGATCGTCGCTTCGATCAAAGACACCACCAACCTCAACTTCCCAGTGGATGTGGCCGTGAGTGGCAACTACGCCTACGTCACCGACCAGATCACCACGGGTCGATTGGCGGTGGTGGACATAAGCGATCCAAACAACCCGCAGGTGGTCACCTCGCTGGCGAACAGCAGCTTCAACGGGGCCTATCGCGTGCGCGTGCACGGAAGCTTTGCCTACGTGTCCGCATCCGCCCTGTCATCGGTGGCGGTCGTGGACATCTCCAATCCGGCGACTCCGCGGATTGCCGCCACCGTGGGCAGCATCGCTCATCTGGACAAGACCACCGGCCTGGACGTCGATCCAACCGGGCGCTACGTGGTCGCGAGTTCTCCCTTCCTATCCACTGAGACTCAGCCGCTCTATCCGCCGTATGCGCTGCAGCCCGGTGGTCCCACGATGACGGGGTCGGCGACCGTCATCACGCTCGACCCGCTCGCCGTGACAGCAAGCATCACCGCGGCGTCGGAGCCGAGCAATCCGACCGCTCAAACCTCCGCAAACTTCAGCTTCTCTGTCAATGACGCGGTTGCCAGCGTGCAGTGCAAGCTCGACAGCGGCTCGTGGCTGCCCTGCACCACTTACACCAGCCAGACCTACACTTCACTCAGCGCCGGCTCGCACACGTTCGCTGTGCAGGCGACCGACGCGGCCGGCAAAACGAGCACCGCCACCTACACCTGGACCGTCACAGCTCCGGCCAACACATCCCTCCCGGAAATCTCCGGATTGCCGAGCGTGGGACAGGTGCTGAGCACCTCCACTGGGTCCTGGAGCGGTTCCCCCAGCTTCACCTATCAGTGGCTGCGCTGCGAAGCCGACGGCATGAACTGCTGGCCGATCCCCGGCGCGACATCCTCCAGCTACACCGTCGAAAGCGCCGACGCCGCCTCGACGCTCAGAGCGCTCGTGACGGCCACCACCAGCGCGGGCGCCACGCCCGCCGAATCGAGTCCCACGACAGCCGTTACAAGCGCACCGGCCAACACCGCTGCGCCGACCATCTCCGGCACGGCGGCGCAAGGCCAAACTCTGTCCGCCTCCACGGGCTCGTGGTCCGGCTATCCCGCCCCCTCGTTCGCCTACCAGTGGCAGCGCTGCGACCAGAACGGCTCCAACTGCAAACCAATCAACGAAGCCACCGCTTCGACCTACACCCTCCAAGCAGCCGACGTCGGCTCCACGCTCGTCGCGGTCGTAACGGCCACCAACAGCGTCGGGTCGGCCGAAGCCGGCTCGGCAGCAAGCGAAATTGCGAGCGGCCCGCCGGCAAGCACCTCCGCGCCCACGATGACCGGCACGGCCACCCAGGGTCAGGTGCTGTCCGCCTCAACCGGCTCGTGGTCCGGCTTTCCCCCGCCATCGTTCACCTACCAGTGGCAGCGCTGCGACCAGAGCGGCTCCAACTGCAAACCAATCAACGAAGCGACCGGCCAAACATACACCCCCGAAGCGGCCGACGTGGGCTTGACCGTGGCTGTTCTCGTCACAGCCACCAACAGCAGCGGCTCGGCCCAGGCCAGCTCGCTCGCGAGCGAAGTGATCTCTGGCCCACCTGCGAACACCTCCCTGCCGGCGATCTCAGGCTCGGCCACCGAGGCCAAAGTGCTGTCGAGCTCGACCGGCTCCTGGTCCGGCTATCCTGCGCCGTCCTTCACGTACCAGTGGCAGCGCTGCAACAGCTCAGGCCAGAGCTGCGCGATCATCTCCGGCGCGACGGCCTCGACCTACACCGCGCTGTCCGCCGACGTGGGCTCCACGCTGCTCGTGACGGTGACTGCGACCAACAGCGTCGGCTCGGCTCAGATCAACTCAGGGCCAAGCCCGGTCGTCGTCTCCGCAGCCGGGCCCGTGACGGGTCTCCTCGACGACTTCGCCCGCCCGAACAACAGCGGACCCCCCGGACCCAACTGGACGCACATGGTGGTCTCGAGCACCGCCCCCACCAACGACCTCTTCATCACCAACCATCAGGTGACAGGGCGTTCGGGGAGCAACGCCGATTACTGGAACCCCCAGACGTATGGGCCCAACAGCGAGGTGTGGGTGACCGTCGCCGCCAAGCCGACCCTCGACCAGGACCCCGTCGTGCTCGGCCTGCGGTTCCAGAATCCCGGCGCCGCCAACGCCAGCGGATATCAGGCGTACTACATCTTCCGCTCCGGCCAGGCCGATCAATACAGGATCATCTCCCGCACCAACGGGACCACCAGCACCACTCTCTCGAGCACCAACGGACCCACGCTGAACCCTGGCGACGAGCTCCTGTTCCGGGCCATCGGAACCACGCTCGAGCTCTGGCGCCTGGACGCCGGCACCTGGACGCGGATCCTCACCGCAACCGACAGCACCTTCCAAGGCGCCGGCTACCTCAACCTCACCGCGCGCGATGGCGCCGTCAGGCTGACCAACTTCGGCGGCGGGACCCTGCCTTAGACGTTCACCGCGCCGCTCGCGATGCGCTCGCGACGCATTGTCCGACTGACCACCTCGGTGGTGCGACTCTGCCTTAGGAGTTCAGAGCGCTCAGGGGAGCTGAGTTGCTCTGCCTGCCGAGCGTGACCTCGGCGAGCACCGAGCCGAGGATCTCAAACGCCTGATCGACGGTCTCCTGCGAGACGTTCAGCGGCGGGAGCAGTCTGACCACGCAATCCCCGCGCCCGCCCAGCTCCACGATCAGCCCACGCTCGATCGCGCCGCGCTGGACCGCAACCGCCGCCTCGGTGTTCGGCTCGCCCGTCTGACCGTCGACGAGCTCCAATCCGAGCATCAGCCCCCGCCCACGAGCTTCGCCCACGATCTCGTAGTCGCGCGCGAATCCTTCGAGGACGCCCAGCGCATACGCACCCAGCTCCCGAACGTGGTCGAGGATCCCATCGCGCTCGATGATGCGCGCCGCGGCAACCCCCGCAGCGAAAGCAAGCTGGTTGCCGCGGAACGTGCCCGTGTGCGCGCCGGGCGCAAACGCGTCGAGGCTCTCGTCGTGGAGCACTATCGCGATCGGCATGCCCATCCCGCCGATCGCCTTCGACGCGACGATCGCATCCGGTTCGATGCCGTGCTGCTCGAACGCGAACCATGTTCCCGTGCGCCCGCCGCCCGTCTGCACCTCGTCGACGATCAGCGGTATCCCCAGCTCGCGCGTAACCCGTCGCAGCCCTTGGACAAAGTCGCTTGGGGCTGGGATCACGCCGCCCTCGCCCTGCACCATCTCGACGATCACCGCCGCCGGTAGAGGGATGCCGCCGAGCGGATCGCGCAACGAGCGCTCGAGGTACTCAAGGCATCGCTGTCCGCTCTCCGCACCCGCGCCCAGGGCGCATCTGAGCGGGTAGGGGTATGGGAAGAAGTGGACTCCCGGCACACGTCCCGCCACGCGCTCCTTCTGCGCAACGAGGCCCGTAACCGTCATGGCCGCATGCGAGCAGCCATGGAACGCGCCCTGGAAGGTGATGATCTCCGAGCGACCCGTCGCCGTCTTGCACAGCTTCAGCGCCGCATCGACCGCATCGGCGCCGCTGGGCCCGCAGAACTCGATCCGCATGCGCGAGCGCATGCTCTCCGGCAGCATCGACATCTGCATCGACATGAACTCATCGCGGATCTCCGTCGGGAAGTCCAGCCCGTGTGTGAGCAGCGGCAGTTGGCGGGCGATCGCCTCCACCAGCTCTGGGTGACTGTGACCGAGCGGCATCGCGCCCGCGCCCGTGAGGAAGTCGATGAAGACGTTCCCGTCGAGATCCTCGACGTACGACCCATAGCCTCGCTTGATCGCAATCGGCAGACCACGCGGGTAGGTGCGCACGCTCGACTCGCGCTGCTCCTGGCGTTCGAGCAGTTGCCTCGACAGAGGCCCTGGAACCGGAGTGCGAACCGCCGGCACTTGTTGGAGCATCAACTGCACCTCGTCCAGCTCGTGCAGAGACGCTCCTCCGTTTGGCTGCGCCCCGATCATCATTTGAGTAACGCGCACAATTTGCCCGTTCTTGCAGGGGAATCGCCGGGCAAGCGCGCGCGAACTCCGACGGCGCGCGACTTCAGCACCCGCCGGCCGCCAAGCGACCGGCGGGGCTGTCAGCCTCGGCTCCGCTACGCGGCCGCCGGCGCGGTGTCGTCCGCGTGCTGCATCTTGCCCATCCCGACCACGATCTTGCGCTCACCCGTGAACGGACGACGGGCGTGGGCAACGAGCATGTTGTCGAGCGCGATCAAATCGCCCTTCTGCCATGGCGTTTCCACGCACAGCTGCTCATAGACCTCACCAATCCGATCCATCACCTCATCCGGGATCGGCGTGCCGTCGCCGTAGTAGACGTTGCGAGGCAGGTCCTCGTCGTCAAACAGCTGACGCAGAGCCGTCCGCGTCTCCTCGTCCAGGCACGCCACGTGGTGCAGCTGCACCTGGTTGAAGAAGATCGGCTCACCCGTGCGGGGGTGGGTGCGCACGCCCTTCGCGAGCTGGCGGACGCGCAGCCCGAGCTCTGTCCACTCGCATGTCATCCCCGCTCTTGCACACGTCTGTTCGACAGCAGCCTTGTCGTCGGTGTGGAAGAAGTCCTGCCACGGCACGTCAACGCCCTCTGAGAAGTTGCGCACGTACATGAGGTCCTTGCGCTCGAACTCCTCGACGATCTCCTTATCAAGCTTCTCATAGACCTCGCGACAGTCCAGCATTGGGCTCTCACCCTGCGTCTCAGACGGAAGCACACAGAAGAAGAACTGACGCATCGGCCAGCTGGAGAAGTGGGAGCTCTCGTTGTGGAAGAGGATCATCTTGTCGTGCGGGTATGGCGTCGAGTGGTAGATCTTCTCGCCGCTCTCCTCGGGAGGCAGGTCTCCGTAATCGCCAAACAGATCGCCCGCGATCGTCGATGCGACCGCCTCGAACTCCGGGGCCCCCGTCAACGGAAAGCCGCGGAACATGATCGCCCCATGGCGATCGAGGTAGCTCTCCACGTCCTCCGCGTGGCTGGCACACCAGGCCGCCAAATCGACGTTGTCGACCGTCGGCGTGATCACCAGCGGCAGGCGTCCCTCGTTACCCGGCAAAAACCCGGTCTGCACCAGCTCCGTCGTCTGCACTGCCTTGCGACGCATGCCTCTGAGGCCTCCCGCGGCGACAGACGGTCCTTGTTGTGCGCTCATCTTGATTCCTCTCCGGGCATGTGGCCCTCGTTTTGCACTACCTCTCGCTGAAGGACTCTCCATCCGGAGCCGCGCAGCGTCACTGCCGCGATGTAGCCGGCCCAACGGTCGCTCAAGTCCTCCATGCACCACTGCCTCGGCTCCTCCTCGCTCCATGCGGTTCGAAGCAGCTCGGCGGGTGTGTGCGGTGAAAGCGTGACATCAAAACTGTCCAAGGGCAAGCTCAGCCCATCTCCGCGCGCCTTGATGAACGCCTCCTTGCGAGTCCAGCACGTCAGGAATGCCCACGGTTGCGCCTCTTGCGGCAGGGCACGCAGAGCCCGCACCTCGGCCGGGGAGAAGAACCTCTCAGCTATGCGCTCATTCACGACGCCGGCGTCGTAGAGCTCGACATCGATGCCGAGCTCGCCTCTGGCCGCGAAGGCATAGAGGACGACAGTCCCAGAATGGGAGAGATTGAAACTGGGTCCATCCGCCAGGTATGGCTTGTCGAACTCGCCATAAGCGATCTCCAGGTCGCCCGGGTCGGCGTCGAGGTAGCCAGCGAGCAGGAGGCGCAACGTGGCGCGGCCGACGATGTAGCGCGAGCGGTGGCGCTCGAACCTGAAACGGTCGGCGCGGCGACGCTCCTCGAGCGCCAGCAGGCCGCGCAGCCGTGCCACCTCGCCCGGTGCTCGGATCAGCGAGTCGCGCCACACGTGCACCTCGTCTGCGGGCAGCGCCGTCAGCGTGCCCCGCACGTCCGGAGCCCCCGCGACGGTTGCCCCAATATCGGTGGTCAATACCACACACGAATAGTAAAGACATCCAGTACCATTGACCAGGATTTGCAACGGATCGCGCAGGATGCGCGGCCGAGGGGGAAGCGGCGATCGGACCGCCAAACCAGGGCGCGACGCCGCATCAGGTCATCTCAGGCACGGAGGCAAGGGCAAATTTCCACGGAACAGATCGCACAACCCGCGGAGCAGGAGGACGAGCTGGGGTGCCGGCTTATCGCCGGCGTCGCGGCGCTGCTCAACCGCTACAGCGACCGCTCCGAGATCCTTGTCGGCTATGCCCCCGGCGGGGCGGCCGAGCCACGCACGGTTACCGTCCATCTCGACGGTGAAGTCGCGTTCTCCGAGCTCATCCGCCAGGTACGCGATGGGCTCCTGAGCGAGGGCGCGAACGGCCACGGGCCGGCTGACGCCGTCGTGGCCATCAACAGAGACCCTGCCGCCGAGCCGCTGCCCGAGCCGTGCCTCTATGCGCACTCCCGCGACGAGGGCCTCGAGCTCGATCTGCACGGCGACGCTACCGGGGCCAACGGAAGCTTCGTCGGTCACCTGCGCACCCTGCTCGCAGCCGCGCTCTCCGATCCCGCCACCGCCGTCGCCGCGCTGCCGCTACTGGTAGATCGGGAGCGGAGCCGGCTGCTCGTCGAGCTCAACGACACCACGGCTCCCTACCCGGATGCCTGCCTGGAGGAGCTGATCGCGCAGCAGGCGGCTGCAACACCTGACGCAGTGGCGGTCCAGTGTGGAGAAGAGCAGCTCACCTATGGGGAGCTCGAGGCGGGCGCCAACCAGCTCGCCCACCACCTCCTCGACCTCGGCGTCGGCCCCTACGTGCTCGTCGGCATCTGCACCAGACGCTCCACCGCAATGGTCGTCGGCCTGCTGGGCATCCTCAAGGCGGGCGGCGCCTATGTGCCGATCGACCCCGCCTACCCGGTCGAGCGCCAGACCTACATGCTCGAGAACTCCTTGGCGCCGGTCATCCTCACGCAGGAGGAGCTCCGCGGCTCGCTGCCCGTGGGCGACGCGCACGTCGTCTGCCTGGACAGCGACTGGCCCGCCATCGCCCAGCGACCGAGCACCGCGCCCGACCCTGCCGGCGACCCCGAGCGGCTTGCCTACGTCATCTACACATCCGGCTCCACCGGCAACCCCAAGGGCGTCCAGATCCCCCACCGCGCGCTCGTGAACTTCCTGACGACTATGAAAGAGCGGCCAGGACTGACCGCGCAGGACGTGCTCGTGGCCGTGACCACGCTCTCATTCGACATCGCCGGACTCGAGCTCTACCTGCCGCTGATAACCGGCGCAAGGGTCGTGATCGCCCCGAGCGAGACCGCCGAGGACCCGCGGGCGCTTGCCGAGCTGCTCGACCACTCGCAGGCAACCATCATGCAGGCGACGCCCACAACCTGGCGGATGCTCGTCGACAGCGACCTCATCGCCAGGCCCGGGTTGAAGGCCCTGTGCGGCGGCGAGGCGCTCCCCGTCGCGCTCGCCGACCGTCTCGTGAGCGCAGGCCTAGAGCTCTGGAACATGTACGGACCGACCGAGACGACCATCTGGTCGACGTGCGCGCACATCACCACGCAGGGACAGACGCTGACGATCGGGCGCCCCATCGCAAACACCACCCTCTACATCCTCGACGCGGCGATGCAGCCAGTGCCCGTCGGGGTCGCCGGTGAGCTGTGGATTGGCGGCGACGGCCTTGCCCGCGGCTACCGCGGGCGGCCTGAGGAAACGGCCGAGCGCTTCGTCGCGCATCCATTCCTGGACACGCCCGGAGCCCGCATCTACAGAACCGGGGACCTCGCCCGCTACCGGCAGGACGGAGCCGTCGAGTTCCTCGGCAGGATCGACCACCAGGTCAAGGTGCGCGGCTTTCGCATCGAGCTGGGCGAGATCGAGACGGTGCTCGCACGCCATCCCGGCATCGTCGAAGCTGTCGTCGTCGCCCGTGGCAGCGGCGCCGAGGCGGAGCTCGCGGCGTACGTAACCGCGCAGGGCGAGGCGGTCCCGGCGCACGAGCTGCGCCAGTACCTCGGCGAGTCGCTGCCCGCCTACATGGTCCCCTCGACCGTGACCACGCTCGAGGCCTTCCCGCTCACTCCCAACGGCAAGGTCGACCGCAAGGCGCTGCCGGAGCCCGTCCGCGAGCGCTCCAGCGAGCACGAGCTCATCGCGCCCCGCACCGACATGGAGCGCCGGCTGGTCTCCACCTGGGAACGCGAGCTCGACATCCACCCGATCGGCGTTACCGACAACTTCTTCGATCTCGGCGTCACATCGATCGTGGCAGCCACGCTGTTCGCGGCGATCGAGCGCGACCTCGGCGACAGCCTGCCGCTCGGGGCCATCTTCAGGGCCCCCACGATCGAGACGCTCGCCAAGCTGATCGAGGCGGGCGAGGACTCCTCGTCGCGGTGGACCTCACTGATACCGATCCAGCCCCTGGGCTCGCGGCCGCCGATCTTCTGCATGCACGGTGGCGCCGGCACCATCCTTCACCTGCAACGGCTCGCTCGTGCCCTCGGCCCCGAGCAGCCGTTCTATGGACTTCAGACCCGGGGTCTCTACGGAGGCGGCTCGCCGCCGCGGACGGTGGAGAAGATGGCCTCGCACTACCTCTTAGAGATGCGCCAAGTGAACCCCGACGGGCCCTGGCTGCTCGCCGGCTACTGCTTTGGCTCAATCGTCGCCTTCGAGATAGCCCAGCGACTCGTCGAGGCCGGCGAGGAGGTCCAACTGCTCGCGATGCTCAACGGTCCGAGTCCGCTCTGGATCAAACAATGGACCTACTACGGCAACCAGCCCGCCTACCGCCAGAAGCACTCGATTGCGCCGACGCTGCCCGCCAACGTCCGTCGCGCCCGCAAGCGCAAGCAGCGCCTGCTGGAGCCCTTCAAGCTAATCGCGCATATCCCGCGGGCGATCCTGAGCCCCAGCCGGATCCTCGACAGCTTCTGGTGGCGTACCCGCGGGCTGCGCACGCGATTGGCGCTTGCCCTCGGCCGTCCTGTGGCCGAGCGCGACAGGGAGGAATATTTCCTCGACCTGCATCGTGTCGCCGAGAAGCGCTACGTCCCAACCGCCTACCCCGGCGAGATACTTGTCTTCTCCGGCGAGGGGCTATACGAAGACCCCACCCTCGGCTGGGACTCGCTCGGGACGGTCCACACCCACGAGGCGCCCGGCGAGCACGACAACAACCGCGGGCTCATGCACGAGCCGGCCGTGGGCTTTGTGGCCGAGCGCCTGGAGGAGTACCTGGAGGATTGACTCCGCCGCGCTAGGGAGCGTCGGCGGCGATCCGCGCTCGGATCACCTCTGCCAGCGCGGCCACCGTCGGGGCGTTGAACAGCGCGCCCAGCGGGATGTCGCCGTAGACGCGCCTAATCCGCATGATCGCCTGCGTGGCCAGCAGGGAGTGACCGCCGAGCGCGAAGAAGTCGTCGAGCACGCCCACCTCCTCGACGCCCAGCAGCGCCGACCAGATCGCCACGATCTCGCTCTCCACCTCGTCCCGCGGGGCAATCAGCTCCACCTGGCGCTTGGCCTTGACCGAGTCCGGGTCGGGAAGCGCAAGGCGATCTACCTTGCCGCTGGGGGTCAACGGGAACGCGCCGATCGGCACCCAGCGCGCGGGCAGCATGTACTCCGGCAGCGATTGCGCCAGGAACGCCCGCAACTCCTCCAGCGGCGGCTCTTCGACAGCGACGAAGTACGCAACTAGACGAGGGTCCCCATCGCCGTCGCCGACCGGCACCACGACCGCCTCGCGAATCGCCGGGTGGCGAGCCAGCGCCGTCTCGATCTCGCCCGGCTCCACGCGATAGCCACGGATCTTGAGCTGGTGGTCGAGGCGCCCCAGGAACTCGATCGAGCCGTCGCGCAGGAAGCGCACGCGGTCACCCGTCCGGTACATGCGCCCACCCTGCGGGTCCTCGACGAATCGCTCTGCGGTCTCCTCCGGCCGGTTGACATAGCCGCGGGCCACCCCGGCGCCGCCGACGCACAGCTCGCCCGCCACCCCGATCGGCACCGGCTCCAGCTCTGCATCGAGCACGTAAGCGCGGGCACCGGGCAGGGGCCGTCCGATCGGCACCGTCGCCGACGGCAATCCCCGCTCGCCCCGTCGGACCTCGAACGTGCAGCAGCCGACCGTCGCCTCTGTCGGGCCATAGTGGTTGAGCAGCCGGCAGCCCGCGCCGGCCCCCTCGATCTGCTCGGCCAGCTCCCACGACAGTGCCTCGCCTCCGACGATCAGCCAGCGCCGGGGTAGGAACGACGCGTCGATCGCGAGCAGCGAGCGCAGGTGCGTGGGGGTGATCTTGATCGCGTCGAGCGGGTGCTCGGCGGCGTATGCCGCGAGCGCGACGGCGTCCATCGCAGTCTCGCTGTCGATCACGTGCAGGCAGCCACCCGTGACCAGCGGCGGGAAGACCGCCGTGTTGCCGAGGTCGGTGCTGATCTCCGAGACGACCGCGAACTGCATCGGCTCCTCCGATGCACCGATCCGTTGGGCGATCGCTGCGGTGTAGTTGTCGAGATTGCCGTGCGTGACAGCGACGCCCTTCGGGAGGCCTGTCGAGCCGGATGTGTAGATCACGTATGCGAGATCCTGCGGCTGAGAGCGCGCCGGCGGATTCTCGGAGGACCTTGCCGCGATCTCCTCGGCGTCACGATCGACGCACACGACATCCATCGCGGTCGACGTGGGGAGATGCTCGAGCAGCGCCTCCTCGACCACGAGGACACCGACGCCGGCCTCGGCGAGCTGGTGCGCGATGCGCTCGGGCGGGTGCGCGAAGTTGATCGGTACGTAGCCGCCGCCGGCCTTCATGATGGCCAGCAGAGCGCCAACCGTCTCCGGCGAGCGGCGCATGCACAGCCCGACCGGCTGGTCTCGCTCGACACCCAGATCCAGCAGGTGGTGGGCGAGCCGGTTCGCGCGTTCGTTGAGCTCGCCGAACGTGACCGCCACACCGTCGCCAGCAAGCGCAATCGCGTCGGGCGTCTCGGTCGCCTGTCGCTCGAAGCGGTAATGCACGCAATCGGAGCCCCCGTCGGCCGCCTCGCCGCTGCCGATCTCATAGATCTGTGCGCGGGCGGCGTCATCGAGCAGCGGGAGCTTGCCAAGCGGCTGCGATGGGTCTGTGAGGGCCGCAGCCAGCAGCGCCAGGAATTGACGCGAGATGTCCTGCGCGTCCTGCGCGTCGTAGACCGCGGCGTCATAGCGCAGCTCGAGCGTTGGGCCGCCGAGCCAGCGAAGCTCGATCGGGCAACCGGTCGCCGCGGTCGAGAGGAACGAGGCGTCTGCATCGGCCGTCAGTGCGTCGAAGCCCGCGATGGCCTCGCCGGCCAGGCGAGTGAGGTCCGCCTCGACGGCGTAGTCCAGCCACAGCCGGGCGTCGGAGCGCACGCGCGCAAGCCGATCGATCAGCTCGACAAAGCGGGTATCCGACCCGACAGGGATCCTGATCGCCGCCAGTTGCTCATACGGACCGACCGCGTCCTCAAGGTCGGGCTGCGAGCGGCAGTCCACCAGCTCGGCTGTCAGCAGCTCCGTGGCGCCGGTGAGCCGTGCCAGCAAAGCGTGCCATGCCGCGTCGAGGAACAGCTCCGCGCCCGTCGCGGACTGGTCGAGGAGATCTGAGACTTCGGGGTCGAGGTCGATCCGAACCGGCACGCTCCCCTGGGTGCCACGGCCCTCCTCGCGCGCGCCGAACAGCAGCATCCCGCGCTGCATCCCCTCTACCGCCGAGGTCCAGAACGAACGACCTCGTGCCGCGTCGGGGTCATCGCCCGTCAGGAGCTCATGGCGCCACTCGGCGTAGTCGGCATGCTGGATCGGGTCCGCTCCCGACTGCGGTGCCGCCGCGAGCAGCTCACCGCCGAGCAGCGCCAGCGAACGGCGATCGGCGCTCGCAGTCAGCGCGCTCAACAGCAGGACCCTGTTGCCATCATCTGGTTCGACGAGCAGCCCACGGATGCTCGGACCTTGCCTCGGATCGAGGCGGGCCGCCTCGCCGGCGAGGGCCTGCTCGCGCGCGGTCGGATCGCCCAGCAGGTCCTCGTCACCACTGCTAATCGTGTCCCATCCAAGCTCGAGGCGATCATGGATCGTCTGCGCCACCGGAGCACGCGCGCCCGGCGGGATCACGAACGTGCTCCGCAGCGTCTCGTTGCGGCTGACGAGCGCCTCGAGGCGGTCCCGCAGCTCCTCGCTTGCGGGGCTCGAAGCAGCGAGCTCCAACACGATCTGGGACACCTCGGCCACCGGGCCGCGCCCCAGCAGGAACGCCTGCTGCGGAGAGAGGCGAAAGTCGCTCATGCCGACGATCCTCCCTCTCCCCGCGCCCGCGCGCGGAAGCCGCGTAGGCCGCCTGCGGCGGGGCGCCGCTCGCTCCACTCGCCTTGCAACTCGAACGACAGCAGTGGGCGGTCGGGATCGGCGAGGGCCTCACGCAGCAAGGCGGAGAGCTCCTCCGACAGACGTCCGATAGTCGCCGGCTCGAAGATGTCGCGGTTGTAGCGGAAGTACCCCGAGATTCCGTCCTCGAGGACGTCGACGTCGAGTGCCAGGTCGAAGCGCGAGAGGCCGCTGTCGACCTTCAGGGGCGTGATCTCGAGGTCTGCCAACTCCAGCGCCGGGCGGCTGGCCGTGCTCACGCGCAGGTTGACCTGGAACAGCGGGTTCACCCCGGTCGTGCGTTCGGGCGCAACCGCTTCGACGATCTTCTCGAACGGGACGCCCTGGTGGGCGTAGACGTCAAGCGCCATCTCCCGGACACGGCGCAGCAGCTCGCGGAACGTCGGGTTGGCGTCCATCCGTACGCGGAACACGAGCGTGTTCGAGAAGAACCCGATCAGCGCCTCTAGCTCCGGGCTCATCCGGTTTGCGACGGGGCTGCCGACGAGCACGTCATCCTGCCCGGTGACCCTGTAGAGGAGCGTCGCGAGCGCTGAGAGGATCAGCATGTACGGCGTCGCGCTCTCCTCTCGGCAGAGGCCGCCAGCGGCCGCGGCGAGATCACCCGGCAGCGCGAAGTCGTGACTCGCGCCCGTGAAGCGACGGCCCTCTGGCCGCGGCCGGTCCACCGGCAGCTCGATCGAAGTGCGCGCGCCGGCTAGGTGCCTGCGCCACCAGTCGAGCTCGCCCTGGCCCAGCCAGTTGTGCTCCCACAGCGCGAAGTCCCCGAACTGAAGCGGCAGCTTGGGGAGCGTCAGGCCCTGGTAGAGCGCGCTCAGCTCCTCCAGTAGGATTCGCTCGGAGAGACCGTCGAACGCGATGTGATGAGTCTCTAGCAGCAGGATCTGCTCCTCCTCACCGGTGCGGATCACCGTGCAGCGCAGCAGCGGGTCGCGCGCCAGATCAAACGGGCGGCGTGCCAGGCGGCTGACCTCCTCGAGCGCCTCCTCCTGCGAGCGCTCGCTCAGGTCGATCGACTCCAGCTCCACGCGGGGGGTCTCCAGCAGCACCGGCACCGGCTCGTCGTCCTGCACGTGCACGACCGTCCGCAGCGCCTCGTGGCGAGCAAGCACGGCCGTCGCAGCCGAGCGCAGCGCATCGAGGTCGAGCGCTCCCCGGGTCCGGAACGCGAGCGCCACGTTGTATGTCGGCGCCCCCGGATCCCACTGGTCGATCAGCCACAACTGCTGCTGGGAGGAGGACAGCGGCCAAGCCTCCCCAGTGGGCCGAGCAACGACCGCGGGCGCCGTGGCGTTCCCTGCGTGTGCCTCGAGCCACCGCGCCAGCCCGGCGATCGTGGGCGCCTCGAACACCTCTCGCACGGACACGTCCGACCCGAACTTGGCCCGCACGCGCGCGGCCAGCTGTGCTGCGAGCAGCGAGTGGCCGCCCAGCTCGAAGAAGTCATCCTCGACTCCCACGACCTCCATGCCGAGCAGCTCCTGCCACACCTCTGCCAGCTCGCGCTCGCGCTCATTTCGAGGCGGCGTCGGCTCGTGGGCGTTGCGGTCCTCGGTCGCGGCAGGCAGCGCCCGGCGGTCGAGCTTGCCGTTCGCCGTTAGCGGCAGCTCCTCCAGTAGCGTGAACGAGGACGGGACCATGTACTCGGGAAGCCTGTCCTTGAGCCGCTCGCGCAAGCTCGCGCGCAGCGACGCCGGGTCTGTGGGGCCGGCGGCGGGCACCACGTAAGCCGCAAGCCGCGTGTCGCCCTGGCCGTCCGAGTCGGCGATCACCGCGCACTCCGCGACCGCCGCATCCCCGGCGAGCGCGGCCTGCACCTCACCGAGCTCGATTCTGAAGCCCCGGATCTTGACCTGGTCGTCGAGGCGCCCCTCGAACAGCAGCTCCCCGCGCGTCGAGAGGCGGGCGCGATCGCCGGTGCGATAGAGCCGTCCCGCGCCAAACGGGCTTGCGATGAACCGCTGCTCGGTCAGCTCCGGCCGGTTCAGGTAGCCCCGGGCCACGCCCGCACCCCCGACGAACAGCTCGCCAGCCACGCCCCGCGGTACGAGCTTCAGCTTCGCGTCCAGCAC
This sequence comes from Solirubrobacteraceae bacterium, assembly GCA_030151725.1. Lineage (GTDB taxonomy): Bacteria > Actinomycetota > Thermoleophilia > Solirubrobacterales > Solirubrobacteraceae > Palsa-744. Next base: position 1,224 of record JASLDD010000219.1, on the reverse strand, counting down.
GTACAAGTCGAGGTCGGAGATCGGCCCTCCGATCGGACTTCCGTCTCGCTCCGCATCGGCGGCAGTGAGCGGCCGGTAGGTGACGTGGACGGTTGTCTCGGTGATCCCATACATGTTCACCAGCTGCGGCCGGCGCTCGTCCATGCGCTCGAACCACGGCGCCAGCAGGCGGGTGTGAAGCGCCTCGCCGCCGAAGATAACCAGGCGCAGGCGGAGCTCGTGCCCTACCGCCAGGAGCTCGTCCATGGCCGTCATGAACAGGCTCGGAGTGACGTTCAGAACGGTGGCCCGCTCCCTCACCAGCAGCTGCGCAAGCGCATCCGGCGAGCGCGCCGTCCAGGCGGGAACGACCACGAGCTTGCCGCCGTGCAGCAGCGCCCCCCAGATCTCCCACACGGAGAAGTCGAACGCGTAGGAGTGAAGCAGCGTCCAGGTGTCCTGCGGCCCAGGTGCAAACCAGGCGTCGGTGGCGGCGAACAGGCGCGCGACGTTGCGGTGCTCGACGAGCACCCCCTTGGGCTGGCCGGTGGACCCCGAGGTGTAGATCACGTAGGCGAGGTTCTCGGGACGGGCGGCAGGCGGCGGGTCGGCGGAGCTTTCCCGCTCGAGAAGCGCCAGGTCACGGTCGACGCACACGACCGCGGGCGGGGGCTCGGCGAAGCGGTCGAGCAGGCGCTCCTGCGTGACCAGCACGCGCGCGTCACAGTCGCCCAGCACGAACGCGAGCCGCTCGGCGGGATAGTCGGGATCGAGCGGCACGTAGGCGCCGCCCGCCTTCAGCACCGCGAGCACCGCCACTACGAGATCGAGCGAGCGCTCCAGGCACAAGGCGACCAACGCGTCTGGCTCCACTCCCAGCGCGCGCAGGTGGTGCGCGAGGCGGTTCGCCCGCTCGTTGAGCTGGCCGTATGCGAGCGATTCGTCCTCGTGGCGCACCGCTACCGCGTCGGGGGTCTGGCGGGCCTGCTCCTCGAAGCGCTCGTGCAGGCAGAACACGGGAAATGTCCGCTCGCCGGGGGCCGCCGGCGACTCATCCTCGCCCAGCAGCGAGAGCTCGTCGATTGCCTCCTCGGGATCGGCGACGATCGAGTCGAGCAGGCGCAGGAAGTGCTCGGCCATCTGCTGCGCCGTGTCGCGATCGAACAGGTCGCTGCTGTACTCCCAGACCAGGTCGAGGCCCACCTCGCGCTGCTGGAGCAACAGCGTCAGGTCGACCCTGGATGC
>JASLDD010000214.1 GCA_030151725.1 Solirubrobacteraceae bacterium | reverse complement strand
TTGACTCCGTATATGAGGCTTTGGCGGAACGACGCAGAGGAAGCCTCGGGAAAGTACTTCGTCACTACGGGCACCTCCACAATCCGCTGGTTCCAGTGAATGGCCTGGGCGATGACCTGCGTATCGAATACGAAGTCATTCGCGTTACGTAGGTAGGGAATCGTTTCCAGGAACCGGCCGCTGTACGCGCGGTAGCCGGTGTGCAACTCGCTGAACTTCTGTCCGAGAACCCAGCTCTCAACGGATGTCAGAAACCGGTTCGCTATGTACTTGTAGAGCGGCATCCCGCCCGCGCGTGCGCCGCCCGGATCCAGGAACCGCGACCCCAGCACCATGTCCGCCTTCCCTCGAAGAATAGGTCTCACAATCGAGGGCAACAGGGACGGGTCGTACTGACCGTCAGGATGGAGCATGACCACGACATCGGCGTACTCCTGCAGGGCCGCTGTGTAACATGTCTTCTGATTCCCGCCATAGCCGACGTTTCGATGGTGATGGATGAGGTCCAGGGACAGTGTTTTGGCGACACTCACCGTCTCATCGCGTGACGCGTCATCGACGAGGATCACGCTCGTCACCCACTCACTCGGAATCCCCCTCCACGTCATCTCGAGTGTCTGCGCCGCGTTGTAGGCCGGCATGACGACCACGATCCGCTTGTCGCGGACCAGCTCGGCGTCCTCGGGGGACATCCGTCGCTCGGCCGTCGCCTCCACACTCATGTGCCCAGGTCCTCCTCCGCTTGCCGGTTTGCGCGCGAAGCAGTGTCCCTCTCATCTCACAGCCCGACAACCACTGCTTGCTCGACCGATCGGCCCGGATCGCCGCTCTGGCTTCACACCAGGCAATTACGGGCGTCAGGCGTTCGTCGGTATGTCGTAGGACACGCCAACATGTTTCTTGTTCAGAGCGCCATCGCGTGCCGATGCCGCAAACGCAGAACTCGGGCATGCATGCCCGAGCAACTGATTCCGCATCTAGACTCCGTGTCTTGACGGCTACCGCCAGGCGATGCGCGTGGGGTAGCGCTACGTCCCGAGTTTCCAGTCCGGGCGCCACCGTCTAAACGCCTAGCGCAGCTTCCCTTCAGCAGTCGACATGCAGCGCAGGCAGTCGATCCGGGCTGATGCCCTTCTCTATGCACGCCAGGTAGGCGATGCCACGATGGATGCCATCGATCGCGAGCTGGGTGCCGTTAAACACCCCTACACGCATGACCACGTTGTCCTTCCACCGATTGCCTGCCATGTCATCTATGAAGCGCTCCACCCGCAGGTCATCCGCGTCGTCCCCGGCCACCTTGAGCGCCATCCTGCGCTCTCTGTAGATCGCTCTCAGCTGGCCGAACGTCTTGTGGTTCGTGCCCATGTAGCCCATGAAGCTCGCGAAGAGCGTCGGCGTTTCAGCAAGTTCCTCCGGTGATATGGGCCTGAGAGCCATACCAGGCATCGTCCCCTCACGGTCGATCCAGACCCATGGGCCACCGGCCAAAGATGCCCAGAGCGCCTTGGTACGCCTGTCCAAACGCCTCACGTGGCCGTGCTCGCAACGGGGAGCATCCTGCCGGGCCCTGGGTGGGTAGCTGTCGCTACGTGCGGCGGGCAACGCGCCCTGCCCGCCCCAGCGGCTCGTCGAAGCCGCCGGGTCACGCCCAAGCCACTGCTTCCTAAAGGCAATCTGCGCCTTTAGCCCGATCTACTTCCCGCGCTTGTGCGACGAGCCGCATGTCGAGGTGTGCGCAATCATCTGTCCGTGACGCTCCTGGCAATCAAGCTGCTTCTGGCCCCCTGCTTCGTCGTCTGCGCCTCTCTGGCCGCTCGCCGTTTCGGCCCGCGCATAGGCGGGCTGATCGCCGGATTGCCTGTCGTGGCCGGCCCGATCCTGCTCGTCTACGCGCTCGCGCACGGGCGCGCCTTCGCCGCCGGGGCGGCAGCGGGGACGCTCCTCGGCTTGGTCTCCCTGATCGCCTTCGTGGTCGTCTACGCACGCCTCGCCGGCCACCTCTTCTGGGGCACGAGCATGCTCGCCGGCTGGCTGGCCTTCGCACTTGGCACGGTGCTCTTCAGCGCCATCTCCGTTCCCACCGGTGTCGCTCTCGCGATCGCCGGCGTCGGGCTCGTCGTCGGGCTGGCGGCGCTGCCCCAACCGAGCCACGAGCGACGCGAACATGACACCCCGCCGGCATGGGACCTACCGGTGCGAGCGGGATGCGCGCTCGCGCTCGTGCTCACCCTCACCGCAGTCGCGGGCTGGCTGGGGCCGCAGCTCAGTGGGCTGCTTGCGCCGTTTCCAATCATCGCCACCGTGCTCGCCACCTTCACCCACGCCCAGCGCGGCACCGATGAGCTCCTGCGCCTGCTTCGTGGGCTGATAAGCGGCTTCGTCGCGTTTGCCCTGTTCTGCTTCACGCTCGCCATCTCTCTGCACAGCCTCGACATCGCTGCCGCTTTCGCGCTTGCCACAGGACTCGCGCTGCTGATACAGACAGCATCGCTCGCGCTCATCCGCGGCGAGCCTCGGCCTAGCCCACTGCCTGACTGCTAGCTCGCGTCCGCAGATGGCGCAGCCGTCGCGCAGCCGGCGTAAAGTGCTCACACACCAATCTTGGCAAGTCTGCGCCGCATCGGGACCTGGCGAGGCTTGGCCGCCGAGAGCGGGCGGGGGCGACCCACAAAGTAGCCCTGCACCCTGTCCACGCCGAATTCGCGCAGAGCCTGCAGGGTGGCCGCGTCCTCGACGCCCTCCGCGATCGTCAGCTTGCCGAGGCTGTGCGCGACTTTGACGATCGAGTTGACCACCTGGCGATCGGTCTCGTTGAACACCATCTCACGCACGAACTCCATGTCGATCTTCAGATAGCGCGCCGGGAGGTGCTTGAGGTAGGTGAACGATCCAAAGCCCGTGCCGAAGTCGTCGAGCGCAAGCTCACAGCCGAGATCGATCAGCGCATCGGCAAACGTGCGTGCTTCGTCCATGTTGCCCATTGCAGCGCTCTCCGTGATCTCGAAGATGACATCGTCGGGGTCCACGCCCGCCCTGAGCGCATCCCTGAGCAACTCCAGAATGCGCTCGTCTCCGATCGACTGCGCTGACAGGTTGATGCTCACCCGCTTGCCCTTCGCCGCCAGGCGCAGCCCCTCGCGGGTGACCCAACGGTCGATCTCGTTGATCAGGCCGAAGCGTTCCGCCGTGGGCACGAACGCCGAAGGCGCTATCACCTCGCCGCTTTCGGAGCGCATCCGTATCAGCAGCTCGCTGTGCGCCATCGAGTTGCTGTGCAGGTCGAACATCGGCTGCGCGTACAGCACAAATCGATCCTCCGCGAGAGCCGAGCGGATTCTCTCCACCCACGTCACCGCCGCTCCAGCACTTCCGTGGTAGAGCTGCAAGCGGTCCTTGCCCGCTTCCTTGGCCTCATACAGAGCGATGTCCGCAGCAATCAGAGCATCGGAGGCCGTCAGCTCGCTCCATCCACCGAACGTAACCAGACCTCCCGTGACGTGGATCGCGCAGTCCATCTCAAGCTCCGCCCTTTCGCGGATCCTCTCGGCCGCAGCGAACGCCTCTGACTTGCCCGCTTCGCACAGCAGCACCGCGAACTCGTCTCCGCCGATCCGTGCAACGGTGTCCCCCACGCGCACCAGTCCTTCGATCGCCTGCGCGAACACCTTCAGCGCGCTGTCGCCCGCCGCATGACCGCACGTGTCGTTGAGGACCTTGAAGTCGTCGATGTCCAACATCAGCAGCGCCCCACCCCCCTCATCTCGAGCTGGGCTGCGCAGCACGACTTCGAGCTCCTCGGCCAATCTGCGGCGGTTGCAAAGACCTGTCAGCGGATCGTGATCGGCCTGAAACTGCAGCTCGATCTCCATGTTCTTGCGCTCCGTTATGTCCTGGTGTGTGCCCCGGATACACAAACGCCCATCGGTTCGCGCCGTCTCCCCACGGGTGAGCATCGTGCGGATCTCGCCGTCGCTTCGACATATGCGCACCTCACAGCTGAACGGACCCCCATCCCGCAAGACCGTGTCCACCAGGTCGTTAAGCCGTTTGCGGTCGCTCGGCTCGAGCGGACTCAGGGCCTCGGCTTTCGACATCGCCGGTGTACGCACGTCCAAGCCGTAGAGCTTCAAATCGACCTCCGAGCGTTCAACTACGTCTCGCTCCACATCCCATTCCCACGAGCCCACCCGCGCGATCTCCTGCGCCTGGGCGAGCCGTTCGAGACTCCTCTTCACACGGTCGTGTGACAGCGCCTGCCGCGCCACCACGAGGAAACCGATCAGCGCTACCGCAAGCGCCACGCCGAGATCCGGGAAGAACGGCTGGTTGAGCTCCTTGGCGACCGTGATCGCGCCTGCTGCGGTGATCCCGAGATAGGGAAGCCACGATGCCCCGGCGGTGACCGGCGCATCGGTCTTCGGCACCTCGACATCATTCTGCGCCGTCTGCCTCCAGGCCGCGACCACGAAGCACGCAAACGCCAGCACATACAGCGTGTCAGTGGGATCGCCCGCGCTGTAGGTGCCGTGCAGCACCGTGTAGCCATAGACCAGATCCGCCAGCGCGAACAGACCGATGGCAAGCGCCATCGGGCGCAGCGAGCGAGCCGTCTCTGCCGCCGCACCGCGCAGTAGCACCGTACCGAGGGCCACCAGCAGGATCAGGTCGCCGACCGGATAGGCCACCGACACGAGCGTTTCCAGTGGCGTGCTCGCCGCGATCACGTCGGGGCCGATCACCACATACAGGAACACCGCGCCGCCGCCCAGCGTGACGATGGCGCAGTCGAGGATGAGCTCCCGCGCCTCTCGGCGCGAGCGACGCACTGCAGGAAAGCGCAGCACGCCCGCCAGCAACAGCGGATAGAAGCTCAGGTAGAGAGGGTCGGCAAGCGATGTGTAGGGCGAGACTCCCATGCCTTCCAGGATGAGTTGCATGCCCTGCCCGAGCGATTGTGCCAGGAGGGCAAGCATCACCAGCCGCCATGCCCACCGCGACGCGCCGGCCGCCCGTCGCGAGGCCCGATAAGCAACTGCGGCAGCTGCCAGCGCGATGATCAGCAGGAACACCCCTCCCGCGAGCTCTCTGCGTACAACGCCCCAGCCGGTCACCTGCCAGAGCACGTACAGCCCGACAAAGGCCGCAAGCACGATCCAGCGTCGGGGGGGTCTGGGCCACTTGGCGAGGGTCGATGCCTGGGGCGTCCTGGGAGCGAGCCCGAACTCGAGAGGGCGATACATACCCTCTACTCGGCGTCCACAGCGTGCTCCTTGTCAGTTCCAACTACGCGAACACATCAGTAGTCACCGCAGATGTCGGGTGCGACCTTCGCCGCACCCGACACTTTGCGGATCGCCTGCGATCAGTGCAGCGACATGTTCGGCTCGCCCGCCGAGTTCAGGCCCGACCCTGACGTCGTGCACGTCCCGCCCTTGGGTGTGCCCGCGTTGTAGGCCTGCGTTAGGCAGTTGCGGAGGCCCAGCTGCGCCCAGTAGTTGGGGTGGATGTCTTCCTGGAGTTCATACGGCCCGATCAGCGTTTCGACCGTGCGGATCTGGTTGAACCACTCGCTCTTGTTGACCGCTTCGGTCGCTTTCCAGTTGGACAGGCCCTCTTCCTCCAGGAGGCCCACACCTTTGTCGCACAGCCTGTGGCTGTTGAAGGCCGAGGCCAATTCCATCGTCTTCACGTTCGACAGGCCAACTCCGGACGCTGCACCCAGGACGGTGTTGTCGATCGTCGGCAGCATCGTCGCGTTAGCGTAGTTGGCGTCTGTGTTCCAGAAGCCGCAGCCGCCCGTGAACTGCCTCGAGTAGCCGCTCTGCGTGTAGCGGAATTCAGACCCGTTGGGGATCGGCGAGGGGTAGTCCTGCACGAGGATCGTGTACTGCGTGCTCGAGTAGCCCGCGTTCGTCATCGCCGTGGCTACGTTTTTGATCGCCGTTTCGATTTCGCCCCTGACTTTGTTTACGTTGCTCGTCGTGAAGTTGTTCGTCACCGAGCTTTCTTTGCTGCAGTAGAAGTCGTAGAAGATCGTCGACTCCAGGAAGTCCTCCACGCACGTCGTCACGATGCTCGCGAAGTTGAAGTTGTTGCCCCCGATCGACAACGCCACCAGCTTCACGTTGTGGGTGGCCGCGTAGTGCTGGAGCATCAGCGCCTGGCCTTCTTTGCCGCCCGAGTTGTAGAAGTCGATGCCCGGCTTGAACGTTTCGCCTTCCGTGAAGCTCGACGTCTTCGCTCCCGAGCAGGCCAGGTTCTCGCCCGTCACGCCGCTGCCTATGTAGACCTCGGCCGACTTCGAGCGGTGGCAGCCTTTGATCAGTTCTGCCGTGTTGCTCGAGTTGTCGTAGTAGGCCGTCGATCCCAGCGCGTCCGTCTTGGATGAGCTTTCGTCGGTGTTGCCCGCCCAGCGCCCCGCCTCTCCCGAGATGAACGAGTCGCCGACGCTGACCGTGGTCGGGGTTCCCGACCCTGGACCATCGGCTCGCGCCGCAGGCGCCAGCACGCCCAGGCTGTAAAGAAGCGCCGCCGCAATCAGCGCAGCGGCAATCAGCGCAGGATGGTGCACCCGGCGCCCGGTGATCGAATAGTGCATGGATTCCCTCTTCTCCCCGCGCGCCGCGCCCTACGCGGCGCTGTCCTCGCGACCCTAACCGGTGTGGCTGTCGGTGGTCAACCGAACTTCAACTATCGAGATGAGCAAAGGGCGATTTGTGATCCACGCACGCGATCGGGCCGTGGCGTGTGAGCCCTATGCGTCTCCGACTACGCGCCTGGCGCCCAGCCTGACCCGTCTCGACTGCAGCTCTACGTTCCGTCGCCGGCCGCGCGCGCGGGGACCTCGCCCCACAGCTGCTCCAAGCGGTAGAACTCGCGCGTTTCCGGCGTGAAGATGTGGACCACCACGTCGAGGTAGTCCATCAGGATCCAACCCCCCTGCGCCGAGCCCTCGACCCGCCGCGGGTGCATCTCGTGGTCGTGCTTGAGGCCCTCCAGGATGCCGTCGTGGATCGCTTTGGCCTGGCGCCCCGTGTTGCCCGAGCAGACCAAGAAGTAGTCCGTGTAGCCGAGCACTCCCCGCAGGTCCAGCTCGACAACGTCGATCGCCTTCTTGTCGGCCGCATAGCGCGCGATCTCCGCAATCAGCTCCTCTGGCGCCATCAGCCTGCCACCTCGATCGGCGTGCGGTAGAGGCCGTGCTCGGCGATGTACTCCGCCACCGCCGGCCCCACCAGGTCATCGACCGGCTCCCCCGCGGCCACACGTTCGCGCACCATCGAAGAGGACACCTCGATCGGCTGCATCTCCAGGAACCCGATCGGAGGGTGCCTTCGCGGCCCTTCACTGCTCGCGTCGCCCAGGCCGGCAACCGTGTCGAGCACCTCTGTCCGCGATGTGCCCGCGCGCATCGCCACCGCCAGATCCGCCAGCTCGAGCAGCTCCATCGGCTCGCGCCAAGAGGGCAGCGTGCGGGCCGTGTCGGCCCCCACGATCAATGTCAGCGTGGCGTCCGGGTGCTCTGTGCGTATGGCCTTCAAGGTATCCACCGTATAGGACGCTCCCCCCCGTTCCACCTCGAGGCCGCATGCCGCAAGACCCTCGGCGTTTGCGACGGCCAGCTCGCACATGCGCAGACGGTGCTCCGGCCCGGGGTCCCTGCCGACGGTCTTGTGCGGCGGCGTGTGCACAGGGATCAGCAGCACGCGCTCCAACGCAAGCTCGTCGCGTGCGTGCAGCGCCACCGCCAGGTGCCCCACGTGGGGCGGGTTGAATGTTCCACCGAGGATGCCCAGCGAGCGCGGCTCGCTGCCCCGCGGCTCCTCAAGCGCGGACGTGTCCGTCGCCTTCGATCAGGTACTTGAACGTGCACAGCTCGCGCAGGCCGATCGGGCCGCGCGCGTGCAGCTTCTGCGTCGAGTTGCCGATCTCGGCGCCCATCCCGAACTCGCCCCCGTCGGTGAAGCGCGTGGAAGCGTTCACGTACACGCACGCCGCGTCCACGCCCAGCTGGAACGCACGCGCGGCCTGGGTGTCGCGCGTGACGATCGCCTCCGAGTGACCGCTGCCGTAGCGGCCCACGTGCTCGATCGCCTCCTCTGTGGAGTCCACCACCCCCACCGCAATGATCGGCGCCAGGTACTCGCTCGCCCAGTCCTCCTCGGTGGCGGGCTCGACTGAGGCTCCTGCAGCCGCCAGCGCCAACGTGCGCTCGTCGGCGCGCACCAGCACCCCTGCCTCGTTCAGCGCGCCGAGGATCCGCGGGATGAACTCGCCCGCGATCCGCTCGTGCACGAGCAGCGTCTCCGCCGCGTTGCAAACGCCCGGGCGCTGCGTCTTTGCGTTCAGCAAAATCGCCTCCGCGGCCTCCATGTCAGCTGTAGCGTCCACATACACGTGGCAGTTGCCAGAAGCCGCGTAGATCACCGGAACCGTCGCCACCGTCTGCAGCGCCTCCTTCAGGCTCTCACCGCCACGCGGGATGATCAGGTCCACGCTCTCCCGCTGCGTGGCAAGCTCCGCCAGCTCCTCGCGCCCACCCCCCGCAACCAGGCTCACACAGCCCTCCGGCAGCCCCGCCTGCACCGCCGCCTCGGACGCGATGCCGGCGAGCGCCGCATTGGAGTGCATCGCCGTTGAGGAGCCGCGCAGGACGATCGCGTTGCCCGACTTCAAGCACAGCGCAGCCGCGTCGATCGTGACGTTGGGGCGCGCCTCATACACCACCGCCACCACTCCCAGCGGGACCCGGACCTTGCGCACGTCAAGCCCGTTGGGGAGACGGTGCCCGTCGATGATCTCGCCAACCGGGTCAGCCAGCGCCGCGATCTGGCGGACCGCCAGCGCGATACCCGCCACGCGCAGCTCGTCCAGGCGCAGGCGGTCTAGCAGCGCCGCGCCGATCCCCGCCTCGTGCGCCAGCTCCATGTCGCGCTCGTTGGCCGCCAGGATCTCATCCAGGCGCACCTCCAGGGCCGTCGCGATCGCCTCCAGCGCCGCATCCTTGACCGCCGTGTCGCTCTGCGCGAGCGCCCGCGCCGCGCGCTTGGCCGTGCGGCACGTCTCAGATACAGGCGATAGGGCTGTCGTTGCCACTGCCATCCCACACAGGGTACGACAGCTGCTGTTCTGCGTGGGCTCGTCTCGGCTTTACGGGGTGGCCGGCGACACCGGCTCTGATGCGGGGAGTGGGCGTTATTGTCTCCCGAAACGCTGTGTAACCATGGTTAGACAGCGTTCGCAAAGTGACACATACATGCACGCCGGGTCGCCCCGGCTGTCAGTCCACCACCAGGTAGTCGCGGTGCACCGCCTCATCCGTCGCCCGCGGCAGCACGCTACGCACCGCATCCGACTTCAGGCCCATCACCCGCCTCAGCTCGTCCGCCGAGTAGCTGCAGATGCCCTTCGCCAGCGTCCGCCCCTCACGCGCGACGATCTCCACCGCATCGCCCGCATCGAAGTCGCCCTTCACCTCCACAACGCCCACCGGCAACAGGCTCGCGCTGCCCTCCCGCACCGCCCGCACAGCCCCAGCGTCGATCACCAGCGTCCCCCGCGAGGGCTTCGCGTACTTCAGCCACAGCTTGAAGCTGCTGTAGCGCGCCTCCCTCGCCGCGAACCGCGTGCCCTCCCGCTCGCCCTTGAGCACCGCCGCCAGCGCCTCCCTGCGGCGGCCGTTGCAGATCACAGTTGCGATCCCCGCCGCCGTCGCCATCTCAGCCGCCACCACCTTCGAGCGCATCCCCCCCGATCCCAGCGGCGAGGTCGTATGGCCGATCGCCAGCTCCTCGAGCTCTGAGAAGTCATGCACCTCAGACACGATGTGCGCATCCGGGAACAGGCGCGGGTCGGCCGTGAACAGCCCGTCGATGTCCGTCATCAAGATCAGCTCATCCGCCGCCACCAGCACCGCCACCTGCGCCGCCAGGAAGTCGTTGTCGCCGAACGAGATCTCATCCGTGGCCGTCGTGTCGTTCTCGTTGATCACCGGTAGCACCCGCCACTCCAGCAGCGTCGTCAGCGTCTGGCGCGCGTTCAGGTAGTGCGTCCTCGCGCTCATGTCAAAGAACGTCAACAGCACCTGTGCGCTCGTCACTTCCCGCTCTCGCAGCAGCTCGTCATACACCCTGTACAGCTTGCCCTGGCCCACCGCGCTCGCCGCCTGCAGCGCACCAACCGTCGTCGGGCGCTGCGGCAAGTCCATCACGCGCATCCCTCTCGCGATCGCTCCGCTCGTCACAACGATCACCTCCCATCCTTCACCATGCACGCCCGCCAGCAGGTCGCACACGCCCTCTAGCGCATCCATGCGCAGCGCCCCATCGCTGTCCGCGACAACGCTCGAGCCCAGCTTCACCACCACACGTCTCATCCCTGGAGCTTATTTGGCACGCGCCGCGCAGCTCGGCGCAAAACGCTCGTCGGCCCTACGGCTCAGTCCTCAGAGCTCGGGTCCAGCTCAAACGTCACACCCGCGATCTCAATCTCATCCCCCGCCTCAAACCCCTCCGCCTCAAGCGCTCTCAACACCCCAATCCGCTTCAACCGCCCCTCCAGGTATGCCATCGCATCCTCGTTCTCGATGTCATATCGCCGCAGCAGTCGCTCGATGCCCTTGCCCGTCACCGCAAATGCGCCCGTTGGCAGCCGCTCCACCCGAAACCCGCCCGCTGCCGCCGGGCGAAACACCATGTACTCCGCCATCTCCCTGTCCTCTATCCGCTGCCCATCGCCCGCCGTCGAGCGCTCTTCGCCAGGCTCGTCTGCGGCGTCCAGCGGGGCCACCCGCCTGAGCAGCTCTTCGCTCAGCTCGTCTATTCCCGCCCGCGTGGCGCTCGACGTTGCGATCACCGGGATCTCCTCTCCCAGCCGCTGCTGCCACTCCACCACCGCCTGCTGAGCGCGCTCCTCCGTCACCAGGTCCGACTTCGACAGCGCCAGTATCCGCGGCAGCCGCGCCAGGCGCTCATCGTGCGCCTTCAGCTCCCGCTCGATCGTCTCGTAGTTGGACGTCGCCTCCGCCCCCTCCTGCTGGGAGAGCTCAGGGGCCAGGTCCAGCACGTGAACCAGCAGGCGCGTGCGCTCCACATGCGCCAAGAAGTCATGGCCCAGCCCCGCCCCCTCGCTCGCGCCCTCAATCAAGCCCGGGATGTCGGCCACGATCAGTTGACGCTCAGCCCCCTCCAACACCCCCAGCACCGGCGAAAGCGTCGTAAACGGGTAGCTCGCGATCTTTGGGGCAGCGCGCGTCAGCACCGAGATCAGCGACGACTTGCCCGCATTCGGCAGCCCCACCAGTCCCACGTCAGCCAGCAGCTTCAACCGCAGCTCGAGCCAGCCGCTCTCACCCGGCAGGCCTCGCTCTGAGAACCGCGGCGCCTGGCGCGTGGGCGTCGCAAAGCGCTTGTTGCCCTTGCCTCCGCTGCCTCCTCGCGCGATCACTGCCCGCTGTCCCGCCGCGAGCAGCTCCCACCGTCGCCCCCCCAGCTCCCCGTCCTCATCCGTCTGACCCTCTATCTGCGTTCCCGGCGGCACCCTGATCGTGAGCGTCTCCCCGTCTGCGCCGTGGCGCTGTGCGCCCTCGCCGTGACCGCCCCGTCCCGCCCTGTAGTGCGCCTGGCGGCGAAAGCTCTGCAGATCGCGCAGCGAGTCATCGCACACCACCACCACCTCTCCCCCGCGGCCGCCGTCCCCGCCGTCCGGGCCGCCACGCGGGACATGCGCTTCGCGACGGAAGCTCGTGCAGCCGTCGCCCCCGCCCCCCGCCTCCACATAGATCCTCGCGCGATCGTGCAGCATGCGCCCATCGTGACAGCAGCAGCCTCCTGCGGCAGTCCTCAGATCCGATATGGGTAGATGCCCCACACACCCTTTCAAGCCGAGGCATAGGAGCCCAGCCCCATGAACAGCCAACCTGAGTCCCCCGACCGCGTATTCCTCATCACCGGCGCCTCCTCCGGCATCGGCGCCGCCACCGCCCGCCATGCCCGTGCCGAGGGCTGGCGCGTCGTGCTCGCCGCACGGTCCCTGGAGCGCTTGGAGGGGTTGGCCGAGGAGCTCGGCGGTCCCGAGCATGCCCTGGCTGTCCGCTGCGACGTCGCCGAGTGGGACGATCAGCAGCGCATGGTCGAGGCTGCTCTCGAGGCATTTGGGCAGATCGACGTCGCCTTCGCCAACGCCGGCTTTGGCGGCCCGCGCGGCTTCTTGAAGGACACCCCCGAGCACTGGCGCGAGATGGTCCTCACCAACGTCTACGGCGCCGCCCTCACTTTGCGCGCCACCATCCCCGCCCTCACCGACAGCCGCGGCCATCTGCTGCTCACCTCGAGCGTCGCCGGGCGGCGTCCGCTTCCCGGCTCCATGTACTCCTGCACCAAGCACGCCGTCACCGCAATGGGCGAGGCCGCGCGTCAGGACCTGCACGGGACCGGCGTGCGCGTCACCCTGATCGAGCCCGGCATGGTCGACACGCCCTTCTTCGACGACCGCCCCACCGACGCCCTGCACGACGACGACATCGCCCGAGCCATCATCTACGCGACCTCACAGCCTCCCCACGTCAACGTCAACGAGATCCTCGTTCGGCCAACCGCGCAGCAGGGCTAGCCTCAGCGGCCGGGGGCGATCAGCCGGCTGCGTGGGCAAGGCGATGCGAGAAGTAGAAGCCCGCGCCCGCCGATGCCGACGCGATCGCCACCGTCCCGATCACCCCTTTGCGGGGCAGCCCCTTGCGGGCGATGATCGTGGCAAGCGTGTCCGCCGAGTCCACCAGCGCACACAACAGCTGGACGCGAGGGCCCACGATCGGGTCGTCGATCGTCTGCAGCGTCGCCAGCCCCAGGGCGAGGTCCCGCGCACCCAGCGAGCGGGCAAGGTCTCCCACCACCGGCAGCTGCGAGTTGGCCTCTCCAAGCCAGTGCGACGTCACCCTCTCCGGTGCCGTCAGAACCGCAACGCCGAGCGCTGCTCGTCCCGCCGCCAGCAGCCATGCGCCTCCTCGCGGGGTCATGATGGTGCTGAGGGTGGAGGTTCTTGTTGTTGTCTCTGTGACTGCTGTGTAGCCATGGTCATACAGCAGTCACTTGGAGAACAACAACGGGCGCCACACGAGCGCCGCGGCTCAGGCCTCGCTCGACTGCTCGCCGGGGAGCACATTCACGACACGTCCCCGTCGACCCGTCGTGAACTGCACCGTGCCTGCCGCGCGCGCATAAAGCGTGTCGTCCTTGCCGATACCCACGCCGGCACCCGGCTTGAAGCGGGTACCGCGCTGGCGCACGATGATCTCGCCGCCCGTCACAGTCTCTCCCGCAAAGGTCTTGACGCCCAGACGCTGGGCGTTTGAGTCACGGCCGTTACGACTCGATCCGAGCCCCTTCTTATGAGCCATCTGCTGCCGTCTCCTTGGTAGGCGTCTTCTCGCCCGAGTCCGCACCCGCGGCTGCGGCCGGCGCCGACTGCTTGGCAGGCGCAGCAGCTTTGGCGGTTTTGGCAGCCGCTTTGGCGCGCCCGCTGGCGATCTCGGTCACTTCGATCTGCGTCAGGTCTTGACGGTGTCCCGTCCGGCGCTTGTAGCCACGCTTGGGCTTGAACTTGAACACGCGCAGCTTCTCGCCGCGGACGTGGGCCACCACCTTGGCCGTCACCTTCACGTTTTCAAGACCCGCCTTGTCGAACACGGTGTCATCGGAGCGATACAGGATCGGCTCGAGCGCCACGTCATCGCCCTCGGCCACTGCCAGGCGCTCGACGAGCAGCCTCTGGCCCCGCTCAACGCGGTACTGCTTGCCGCCGGTCTTCACGATCGCGTACATGTCTTGGTGGTCTCGATTCTCTGACTTGGGAAACTCTGGGCCGGCCTGCGTGCTCGTGCCGAGCGACGAGGCCTACTCCGGCGTCGCCTTGGCCTTTGCAGCCGAACGGCGCCGTCCGCCCCTGCGGCCACGACGCCGAGGCTTCGATTGTAGGCCATCCTCGGTGTTCTCGCCCTCCTCCGAGGGCTCTGCCGTACCGGTGGCGCTCGCGGCCTCCTCCTCCGGCTCGGAGTCGATGCTCGTGGGCGTCTCGCTCAGGCCTGCTTCGCGCCGCGCCTCCGCGTCCTCGGTGTCGGCGGGAGCCCTGCGCCTGCGCGCCCGGGGCGCGGGCGTCTCATCGCCCTCTTCGGCCGTACCGGAGGAGCGACGCTTCCCACGCCCGCCGCCGCCGGAGTTGCGCGCGGGAGCAGTGCGCGCCGGGGCGCTAACCACCTCGCCCGCCTCATCCAACAGCAGGGCCGTGGCGGCCGTGCGACCAACCTCGTCGATGCGCACCATCCGCTTTTCGCCAACGCAAGGGGCAGCGCCGGCGATCGAGATGATGTAGCCGTCGATTTTGGCGACAGCGTCGTCCACGTCATACATGTGCGGCTCCACGATCTCGACCAGGACCTCATCGCCCTGCCGGAACGGCAGCGCGCGCTCCTCGACCTCCTCGCGCGTGCCGATGAAGGTGACGGCGAAGTGGTCCAGGGC
>JASLDD010000206.1 GCA_030151725.1 Solirubrobacteraceae bacterium | reverse complement strand
CTCGCGCACACGCCACGCCATCTCGATCTCATCGCGATCGCGCGTGAAGCGCGCGGGCAGGATCAACTCTTGCGCGCCAAGCACCGCTTCACCGGCCGCCTCGCTCGCGTCGAGCGCGGCGGCCGGTGAAGCGGTGCTTGGCGCGCAAGAGTTGATCCTGCCCGCGCGCTTCACGCGCGATCGCGATGAGATCGAGATGGCGTGGCGTGTGCGCGAGGGCCTGTTCGGGCTGGTGGGGCGCCTGCGGGCCCAGGGCAGCGCGCTGATCATCGAGGACGTGTGCGTGCGCCCCGAGCGGATCGCCGAGTGCGCCCGCGACCTGCAGGTGCTGCTGGGCAAGCATCAGTTCCTGGTGGGCGTCGCCGGACATGCCTCTGCCGGCAACCTGCACTTCCAGCTCACGCCCGACTTCTCAAAGCCCGAGGACATCACGCGCTATGAGGAGTTCATGGAGGAGTTGGTCGAGCTAATCGTGGAGAAGTACGACGGCTCGCTGAAGTCCGAGCACGGCACCGGTGTGAACATGGCCCCGTACGTGGAACGCGAGTGGGGCGAGAAGGCCACGTCGATGATGTGGCGGGTCAAGGAGCTCGCCGATCCGCACGGTGTGCTGAACCCGGACGTCGTGCTCAGCCGCGACCTCGGCATCCATCTCAAGCATCTCAAGACCCAGCCCGAGATCGAGCAGAGCGCCTCGCACTGCGTCGAGTGCGGGTTCTGCGAGCCGGTGTGCCCCAGTCGCAACGCCACCACCACGCCTCGCCAGCGGATCGTGATCCGGCGCGAGATGGCCCGCCAGCAGGAGGGCTCGCCGGTGTATGAGGCGCTGATGGCCGACTACGAGCACGACGCCCTGCAGACGTGTGCCGCCGACGGCAGCTGCCTCGGTGCGTGTCCCGTGGCGATCGACACGGGTGAGCTTATGAAGGAGTTCCGCCGCCGCGAGCGCAGCGAGCGCGAGGAAGCGGTGGCGCTGAGCGCCGCCGAGCGCTACGGGACCCTCGAGCGTGCGGCCCGCGCCGGTCTGGGGGCAGCCCAACTCGCAGCACGGGTGATCGGCGAGGAGCAGCTGGCAAAGGTGCCCGAGCTGATCAGGCGGCGTGTGAGCAGCGAGCTCGTTCCGACGCTGCCCGCCGGCATGCCGGCACCTGCCTCACCCCGACTTCCTGCGAGCGAGCGCGAGGGCGCGGCAGCCGTCTACCTGCCGGCCTGCATCAACCGCATCTTCGGCAACCCGCGTGGGAGTGAGCACGAGTCGTCGCTGCCGGCGGCACTCCTCGCCGTCTCGAAGCGTGCAGGTGTGCCGGTATGGATACCCGAGGACGTGGCCGGTCACTGCTGCGCCACGCCCTGGAGCTCCAAGGGCTACAGGCAGGGGCAGGACCACATGGCCGCCAAGACCGCCGCTGCGCTTTGGCGCTGGAGTGAGGGGGGGAGGCTGCCGGTCGTGATCGACGCCTCCTCCTGCGCCCAGGGGCTGATCCAGGACGTGGGCTCGCGCCTGGGAGAGACCGAGCGCGAACGCTTTGACCAGATCGAGATCATCGACTCGATCTCCTGGGTTCACGATCGACTCCTGCCCAACCTGCAGATTGCCAGGAAGGTTGGCTCGCTTGCTGTCCATCCCACGTGCTCGGTTACGCAGATGGGGACAACCGAGAAGCTCCTCGTAATTGCCCGTGCGCTTGGCGAGGACGTCCTCGTCCCGGCGGGCTCGACCTGTTGTGGAATGGCGGGTGACCGGGGGCTGCTACATCCCGAGCTGCCCCGCTCCGCGCTGCGTGACACCGTGGCCGAGCTCGCCGAGCACGCGATCGAGGAGCACGTATGCAGCAATCGCACGTGCGAGATCGGCCTGCAACAGGTGACGGGCGCTCCCTATGCGTCGTTTGTGCTGCTGCTTGAGCGACTGACGCGCTGAGGGGCCACAGCTCTACGCGCCTACGCTGGGCAGATGGTCACACGATGAGGGTTCAGGTGCTCGAGCGCGAGCAGGTCATTGCGGCCGAGATCGCAGAGGTGTTCGCGTTCTTTGCCGATGCCTACAACCTCGAAGCCATCACTCCGCCGTGGGTGCACTTTGAGGTACGTACGCCGCGGCCGATTGAGATGCACGCGGGCGCCAGGATCGCCTACCGGATGCGCCTGCACGGCGTACCCGTGCGGTGGTTGACCGAGATCGAGTCGTGGGAACCGCAGCAGCGCTTCGTTGACCGCCAGCTCCGGGGTCCTTACAGCCTCTGGCACCACACCCACACCTTCGAGCAGTGCGAGCAGGGCACGCTGATGCGGGATCGTGTTCGCTACGCGCTGCCGTTGGGTGTGCTTGGCCAAGCCGCCCGAGCGAGCTTCGTCGCCCGTGATCTGACCCGCATCTTCGACTTCCGCCGCGACGCGATCGGTGGCCTGCTGACCTGAGCGTCGCTCGCTAGGAGCGCGCCCCGGCCGGGCACGGAACCTTCGCCTGAGCGCTTGCTCGTGAGCCATCGAGGAAGCCCACAACGGCCGTGAAGGGCCAGCCGCCGTGCGGACAGCTCTTCGGCAGGCGCACGCCACGCGGGCGGTAGCCGACGCTCTGGCCGTGTTCGCGTCTGTAGTAGAGGAGGTGTTCGGGGCCGATTGCCGCGCGCAGCCGTACAACAGACACGTCAGGAGCTTCGGGCAGGCTCGCGATGAGAGGTGGTTCGATGGCCACGCTGCCGCCAAAGGGCGCGTGTGCATTGAGCAGCAGCGCGGGCAGCGCCAGTTGGGCCACGATTGGGCTGGCGCCCTGCGTGTAGAAGGTGAGCGCGAAACGTTCGTCCTTGGTCGGCGCTCGCTCGATTGCGACGGATGCACTCTCACGCACGACGGTATGTCCGACTGGAATCTCGACGGTTGCATTACCTCTGCCCATGAGCGCGTCCGACGGACATCCCGCGGGTCCTAGCAAGCGCAGCGTTTCGGGGGTACAGGCATCGAGCCCCAAGCCGCTGACCACGATCCCCACATCGCCC
Organism: Solirubrobacteraceae bacterium; assembly: GCA_030151725.1. GTDB lineage: Bacteria > Actinomycetota > Thermoleophilia > Solirubrobacterales > Solirubrobacteraceae > Palsa-744. The sequence continues at coordinate 2,147 of JASLDD010000206.1, read as the reverse complement.
GGATAGCGCAGAGCGACGCTCGTCAAAGGGGATGGCACGTGGCCATGAGAAGCGGTGATGGTGAAGTCGAAGCCGATCGTGGTCTGGCGGTTGAGCAGGTTGGGTCGTAGGCTCGCTCGTAGCTTTAGCGACTGGTGTGCGTGCGCCTGTCCGCAGAGCAGGAGGCAGGCGAGGGTCGCCGTCAGGCCAAGGCGCGCACGGTTCATCTTGGGCCAGGGCTCCGTTCTGTGGCTTTCAATAGGACAGGCTACCGGTGGTCTGGATGGTCATGTCATAGGTGTTGCGATTTAGGACTCCGTAGAACCCACCGTGCCCGTGGGCGTGGGCGTAGCGTCCGGTGCCGCCAGTCGCGGTCAGCGAGCCGCCAAAGCTCTGGTAGAGGCCTTGACCGTGCACGGCGGCCAATGCGCGCCCGTTGATCGTTCCACCATGGACGTAGATCGTGAAGACCGCCCTGAACGTAGCCGTGATGTTGCAGTTGGCGCGCATGCTTCCAGGGAGGGTTCCGGCCGCAGTGCCTTCCTCGTAGAGCCAGGATCCCGAGCTGCGGTCTTCGTTGTAGCGCAGGTGTGCTGTGTCGGTGATCCGCACCAAGCGGGCTGTTCGTGCTAGTTCTGATGCGGCGGCACCCTGCGTTGGCAGCACAAGTGTCCAGGCGCACACCATCAGCACGCTCAGGAGCGCCCCGGTGGAGCGTTGGCTCCAGGTTGATTTGACCATTCCCCTCGATATTGGCACTTGTCGTCCAGCCCACAGAAGCGTTTGGCCGGATGATACCCGCCGGCTGCGGATGCTTTGGCAGGTAGGGACGGATTGGGGAGCGCACCGCTTACCTGCCGCCGAAGCGTCGCCTGCGCGTCCGATATTCGACGAGCGCACGTTCGAGGTCGGCACGGGTGAAGTCCGGCCAGAGCTCGTCGCTGAAGACTAGCTCCGAGTAGGCCGACTGCCACAGCAGGAAGTTCGACAGGCGGCGCTCGCCCGCCGTGCGGATGATCAGATCAGGGTCGTGCATATCTGGTGCATAGAGTCCGCGGCGGAAGTCCTCCTCGGTGTCGCCGCGCAGGCGCTTGGCGGCATCGACGATCTCGGCGCGGCCGCCGTAGTTGAACGCCACGTAGAGTGTGATCAGTCGATTCTCGGCGGTGAGCGCTTCTGCCCGTTCCATCTCTGTCACCAGCTCATGCGATGCGCCTGTGCGACGGCCAATAAACCGCATCCGTACATCGTGGCGGTGGAGCTCAGGGGCCTCTCGTGCGATGCGCCGCGCCAGCATTGAGATCAACCCCTGAACCTCGGCCTCAGGGCGCGACCAGTTCTCGGTCGAGAACGAGTACACGGTCAACTGCTCGATACCCAGCTCCACGGCGTCCCGCAGTCGCGCCTTGAGCGTGTCGGCCCCGGCGTCGTGCCCGGCGTTGGCCGATAGGCTACGCGCGCGTGCCCAGCGCCCGTTGCCGTCGGTGATGATGGCTACGTATCGCGCGATGCCCACGAGCGAGTCATCTGACACCAGCGAGGTGCTCATGCGCTCAAGCTGGCCGTTGGGGGAGCAGTGAAGAGCAATGCTCGGCGAACTCGCTTGGCTGCTCGCCACGTGTGCATCACCGCCAAAGTTGGAGCGATCAGCGGTCGCAGGCTCCCTGCTGTCTGCTCGATCACCTTCTCCGAGACCCCGCTGGTTGGGGCCGAGGTGTAGTAGGCGACGATCCCGACGATCGTCATCACGTGATGAGGACCGTTGGGGATCCTGCGCGCCCTCTGCACGGCGTCTGCGATCACGCGTGAGATACGGCGCTGGAGCACCTCTCGATCCTCATACAGCCCGACATACCCGGGCAGCCCACTGGCGAGGTCTTGCTCATAGTCGACGAGGCTGTCGAGCACAGTTGGCAGCACAGAGATCGAGAGGTAGGCGCGATCGATCTCCACAGCCTGGGCATAAGTTGTGCGATGGTCGGCGGCAGCGGCGATCAGGGCGTGCACGGCGAGGACGGAAGACGCTGCCCCGGCGAGAAACTCGCGCCATTCGAGCGATGTCCCAGTGGCATTGTGGGTGCTCCAGCGCTCGAGTTGACCTACCCCGGTGAGCGAGACTGAATGAACGAGCAGTTGCGCCTCGCTGCTTCTCGCTGCTACTCGACGCA
>JASLDD010000155.1 GCA_030151725.1 Solirubrobacteraceae bacterium | reverse complement strand
GAGGACCTTGGAGACATTCCTTGAGGCCGACGGCAACGTGGCGGGTACCGCTCAGCGCCTGTTCACGCATCGGCATACCATCTATTACCGCTTGGAGCGGGTGCGCGAGCTCTCAGGCCTAGACGTCAGCTCAAGCGATGGGCGCGAGAAGCTGAGCCTTGGCTTGAAGTCCATGCGCGTGCTGGGCATCCCCTCCGCTGGGGGGCCGGCGCTGGAGGCGGGCGCTGAAGGCGGGCGTGTGCCGCGCCGCTCAGGGCGACGCAACTAGCGGCGAAGGCCGAGGCCGGGCGTCGCCTAGCGGCGAACGCCGAACTCGACCGCGTAGACAGCACCGCGGCGCCCCGCGCGCAGGACACGCGGCAAGGCCGGCAGCACGGCTATTCCGATGTCGTGGTATTCGCTATCGAGCATCACTTCACGATGGGATCTGGAGGCCATCCACTGAGCGACAATACGCTTGGGGGTGGAGTCGCGGCTGGTTCCCCAGGCGATGTTCTGTCCCACTGACACGGTGGCAGCGTGCGCCCTGTAGAGGGTCTTGACGACAAGCGACATGGGGGTCTGCCCGGTTGGGCGGTTGTCGGCGAAGTAGTCGGTGTGCACCATGCTCGAAACCTGGCTGATGGCCACGCGTCCGAGGGCTGCGTTGGCGCGCAGCGCCCGCAGTCGGTTGGCGGCACGGAGCTGATCGATCAGGCAGAGCGTGGCCGTGTCGACGGCCGCCGCGTTGGTCGCATTGGGGCGGAGGTTCGCGTTGGGGCAGCCGCCCGTCTGGGCGGCGGCGGTGTTGGTGTGAGCGAGCATCAAACAACAGCAGCAGACCACCAGACCCGCCGCCAGCGCCATCCAGATGCTGCGCCCCGTTCTCGGTGTTCCCGCTGACAGAGTGCAGGAATGGTTGCAGGGAAAGGAGACGAACGCGTAACCAAGTAGTTATCCCGACTCCAGAGCCGTATCCACATGCCAACCCATGCGCTTGAAGCGCGCAACGCCACGGCCCGGCGCGCAAGATCTATCCTCTTAGGCGCCCCTGGGGGGTCGTCCAATGGCAGGACATCAGGTTTTGGTCCTGAGAATCGGGGTTCGAGTCCCTGCCCCCCAACTCGAGGATCGATTCCACGGGCATGCACCTGTGGCCCGCACGTGGCCTGTGGCGGCCGCGGGGGCGCGCACGGCGAGCTCGGAGGATCGCCGTTTGCGCGGGCTGTCCCCTTGGGGGCAGCCATCCGTGTTCGCCCCAGACGGTCTATCGAGCTGAGGAGGGGCCCCTAGCGGCGAATCTGGCGATGCTGAGCTTGTAGCCGCTGGGCATGTTCAGCGCATCGATCTCTCCCAGCGAGAAGGCGCGGCACTCCTTGTGCTCGTCGGAGCAAAGAAGGCCCTCCAAGCTAGGGACTTTCAACCCAAAAGTGATGATCAATACTGTTCTACCCGGGCCGATGGTGTAGATCCACGTATCGAGCAGGCTCTCGACCATCGCTGTCAGATTGAGCTCCTCTGCGATCTCGCGCACGACGCAGCCCTCTGGGGTCTCGCCGAGCTCAAGCTTGCCACCGGGTAGCTCCCACTCATCACGCTCGTTCTTGAGCAGGACGACCTGTTCAGAGGTCAGTACGACGCCCTTTATAGAGACCGGAAAGAGATAGGGCGCCCACTCAGTTGACAAGGGATCTGTCAAGGCTACCTTCGATCAGCGGGTCGTATGCCGAGACGCAGGCTGGGTGAGTCAACGAGATATCGCACGACCTCACGATCGCCGGAGAAAGTCGTTCGACCGTGCAAGAACCGCGTGTTGTCGACTATGTAAACCTCACCAGTGCTCAGCGGTCGCGACTGTGTATGCATCTGTATGTACGTATCCAGAACCTGCAGTGCTTGCTGGGCGCGTCGATTCATCGGGGCCAACAGACCATCATTGCGGTAGCGGACCATGCAGGTTGCACGGGCAGGATGGCAGCTGAATACGGCGGCTCGGAGTCGAGCCTCGCCAAACGCGTAATACGGCATTTCGAGATGGCGGACCACATCGTGTCTAGTGGCAGCGAGCGCGCGAAACACTAGCTGGCCGTCCACGAGTAGCACCTCGCCTCCGGAGCCGGCGCGGACGCAATGATTAACCACGAGGTCTGCCGGGTGCATCACGCTGCTTCCGTCGGTATGCGGCGGAAGCGCGTCGCGCGTGAAAGCAGCGCCCGCTGAGATCTTGCCCTGGCGGGGGCGAATGTGCGTGGCGCCGCCCGAGGCCGAGTCGCGATGGCTTCGGATCGGGCCGAGTCTGCGAGCTAGCGCCTCCACCTCGGGCGCGGCCATGTCAAGCCAAACATGACCCTCGCGCTCGAGGCTTCGTGCCAGAGAAGAGGCGGTCTCCACGTCTATCGCCGAAGGATTCATGCGATTTTGATATCACGAATATGCCTTCAGCGCAATACTCGTTAGATGAATTCATCCAAGATATGGATTTCCTTCGAGACTGATCGGAAGCTTCATTCCAAGCGGGCGCTTCGGCCCATAGCAGCCTCTGACGTCGGGCTAGTTGCCCTTAGCATTAGTGTTGATAGCTGTGATCGGCCCCACCGTTGTGATCCTCGCCGCTGGGCAGGGAGTGCGCATGCGTTCCGCTACACCCAAGGTGCTGCATGCACTGTGTGGGCGGGCGATAGTGCTTTGGCCTGTGCATGCGGCGTTCGAGGCCGGCGCCGAGCGCGTGGTGGTGGTGGATTCACCGGCGCGGGCGCTTGAGCGGGTGCTGCCCGAGGGCGTGCAGTTGGCTGTGCAAGAGCGCTCCGACGGCACGGGCGGCGCGGCCGCCGCTGCGATGGCGGCTCTAGGCTCGAAGCTCGATCCGGCCTCCCCGATAGTGATTCTCTACGGCGATGTGCCGCTCGTCGACGCCTCTGTCATCCGCAAACTCGTCGAGGCGCACGCGAAGGAGGCTGTCGCCGTCACTATGGCAACAGCCGTGTTGGATGACCCCACTGGCTACGGTCGCGTGGTGCGCAACGAGGACGGGTCGGTGCGGCGGGTGGTCGAGACCAAGCTCAATGGCGACTCCACCCAAGCGGAGCGCGAGATCTGCGAGGTCAACACAGGCATCTATGTCTTCGCCGCGAGGTCTCTCGCGCGCGCGCTGCCGCGACTCACGGCCGAGAATGCGCAAGAAGAGCTGTACTTGCCTCAAGCGCTCGAGCTGCTGCGCGCCGACGGTGAGCGCATAGCGGCGCATGTTCTTGCCGACCAGCGGCTCGTGCTTGGTGTCAACGATCGCGCCGACCTCGCGCGGGTGCGCGCCCTGGCGCAACAGGCCATCCACGAGCGCCACATGGCAGCGGGCGTGGGGATCGTCGACCCTTCTGCAACGGTAATAGACGTCGATGTCGAGATCGGACCCGACACTGTGATTGAGCCCTTCACGACCATCCGCGGCTCCACAAGGATCGGACGCGACTGCACCGTGCGTCAGTCCTACCTGGTGGACTGCGTGCTGGAGGACGGCGCAAGCGTCGGGCCCTTCGCCTACCTGCGGCCGGGCAGCGTGCTGCGCGCAGGCGCCAAGGTGGGGACGTTTGTGGAGGTGAAGAACTCCGACATCGGTCCCGGTTCGAAGGTGCCGCATCTCTCTTACATAGGTGATGCGGATGTGGGCGAGCGCTCGAATCTGGGTGCTGCCACGATCACCGCCAACTACGACGGTCGCGCCAAGCACCGGACCATGATTGGCTCCGATGTGCGCACGGGGGTGGACACGACACTGGTGGCCCCGGTGACGCTCGGAGACGGCTCGTACACGGGCGCCGGATCGGTCATCACCGAGGATGTGCCGGCGGGAGCGCTGGGCATGGCAAGGGAGCGCCAGCGCAACATCGAGGGCTATGCAGAGCGCAAGGACTGATTCACAGATGTCCCGAGTTGCGGCGACCTTTACACTTCACAGGAGATGAGCGCGATCGACACGCGCACCGAGTCGGAGCGGGCAGCCAGCCTCCCGATTGACTACAACAAGCGCCTGATGCTCGTCAGCGGGCGCGCGAACCCGCAGTTGGCGATCGACATCGCTGACAAGCTGGGAGTCGATCTTGGGCCGGTGACGCTGAAGACGTTCTCCAATGGAGAGGTGTACTGCCGCTACGAGGAGTCGATCCGTGGCGCTGACGTGTTCATCGTGCAGTCCACATGCGGCAACGCCCAGACGGGGGTAACTGCCAATGACTCGCTGATGGAGCTGCTATTCATGATCGATGCGGCCGTGGGTGCCTCGGCGCACCGAGTGATTGCGGTGACCCCATGGTTTGGCTACTCGCGCCAGGACAAGAAGTCCGCGCCGCGGGAGCCGATATCGGCGCGTCTGGTGGCGCGGATGCTCGAGGCGGCGGGTGCCGACCGGGTACTGACGATGGACCTGCACGCAGGTCAGATCCAGGGCTTTTTCCAGAAGCCCGTGGATCACATGACGGCGCTGTTCATGCTCACGCAGTACTTCAGCGACCTCGGTCTACCCGACCTGGTGGTTGTGGCGCCGGATGCGGGCAGGGTCAAGCTGAACAAGAAGTTCGCCTCCAAGATCGGCGCCGAGCTGGCGATCCTCGACAAGGAGCGTCCCGCCCAGCAGGTCGCTGAGATCGGCTATGTGATCGGTGACGTGAAGGGCAAGACGGCGGTGATCGTGGACGACATAATCGACACGGCGGGCACGCTTGCGGCGGCCGCCAAGACGGTCAAGGAAGAGGGCGCCACTCGCGTCTATGCGGCTGCCACCCACGCTGTGTTCTCGGGGGACGCCTTCGAGAACCTGCAGAGGGCGGGCTTTGAGGAGATCGTGGTCACGGACACGATCCCCGTCCGCGCCGATCGCCCCGCCAACGTGCGCGTGCTGCCCTGCGCTGAGCTGCTGACAGACTCCATTCGGCGGATCTTCGTCGACGACTCCGTCAGCGAGGTGTTCGGCGGCGAGAACCAGCTGTTCTAGACGGTTGCGTGCCTCGACGGCTGCGAGCGGTGGGGTAGTCTGCTGGCGGCATGAAGAGGCTGATGATTCTGATGGTGGCGGTAGCGGCGCTCGGTGGCACGGCGTTGCTTGCCGGGCGTGGGCGAGCGACGGCGTTCTCTCCGCCGAATCACAGGTGTCCGGCGGTCCCTTCGCTCAACGGCTTCAAACGTGGCTACCCGATCCTGATTCAGACACGCAAAGTGGCCTGCGGCCAGGCGTTGACCATCGTGCAGGCGATGGTTTCGGGCGTCGGCGTGACCTTTGTAGGCAACCCTGAAGGCCCGGCCTCGCAATTCCGCTGGAAGTTGTACGGATCGCCGGGCTGGACGTGCTTCGGCGACGGCAGCGGCTTTCCCGGTCATGGAGCGGGCGGCGACTGCGCAAAGGGCGGCGCCACCGTCGAGTGGTACCACGCCTAGACCGACCCACTCGGAAATACACCCCCGTGCCGACGATCCTCGGAAGATTCGCACGGCGACTGTGTAGTGCGGAGAAGCCAATGCCAGCGAACGTAGGCAGGCGGCAAACAGCTGGCTAGGTGGGGCGTACAGTCCACCCGTCATCATCTCGACGATGTCCTCTCCGCCCGCCTCCCCTGTCGCGGCTGCTCGCGGGCCGCGCGCGTGGTGGGTCGGACTCGCGCCCTCGCAGCGGCGGATTCTGCGGGTGCTGCTCGCTGGGGGTCTGATCCTGGTGCTCGTGGTCAGCGCGCTGCTTGCGCGCTTCCTCAGCGTGGAGAACGCCGAACGCAACGATGAGGCGCTGCTGGTGCAGGCGGAGGTAAAGGGCGATGTGGGGGGCATGCTTGATCAGCTCAGCGGTTGTCGGACGAGCCCCTCATGTGTGGCCACGGTGAAGACGAACGCGAGCAACCCTCGGCTGCGCAGATCAGGGGCAGTGAAGATCCTGCAGCTCGAAGCGCCCACGGCCTACTCCCCCTTTGGCGCTTCCGGCAAGACTCGGCTGGCGTGGACGACCCTCGGCAAGCTGCCAGTAGTGCAGTGCGTTGAGGTCAAGCGCACCGGCAACTTCCTGTCGGGCATCCACGTGAAGCTGATCGAAATCAGCGCTCCCATCGACAACGAAGGCAAATGTCACAAGGCCACGCAGATCGAAAAGGAAGAAGAAGAAGCGACTGCAGCAGAACAGGGAGCAATTCACTAGATGAACGGCGATTGCTAGAGTCTGCACTCGCTTATGGCCAACACCACCACAAAGCTCAACGTCAACAGCCGCGCAGGCGAGGGCTCGCGCGCGGCGCGCCGGCTACGGCGCAGCGGGCGCGTACCCGGTGTGCTCTACGGGGGCGGCTCTGAGCCAGTGGGCTTCGACGCCGATGCGCGCGAGCTGCGCTTGGCGCTGGCCGGCAGTGGAGCTGTCTTGGATCTGAGCGTGGATGGCGCCAAAGCCACCCCAGTGGTCCTCAAGGAGTCCCAGCGCGACCCTGTGAGAGGCGAGACCACGCACGTCGACCTGCTCCGAGTCCGCCTCGACGAGAAGATTCATGCGGTGGTGCCTGTTGAGCTGACCGGCATTGATGACGCTCCAGGCACCAAAGCGGGCGGCATTCTCGAGCAGATCACCCGTGAGGTCAATGTGGAAGCGCTGCCCACGGCCATCCCCGAGTCGATCGTTCACGCGATCGGCGAGATGGACATTGGCGACACGATCCTGCTGTCTGCACTTGAGACTCCAGACGACGTGACGCTATTGGATGACCTCGAGGAGACCGTCATAGCGACGCTCTCGGCCCCCCGTCTGCAGAGCGAGACGGCCGAGGAAATCGAAGCCGAGACAGAGCTTGTTGGCGAGAAGGGCGACGCCGGCGACGATGGCGACTCAGCCGAGGGCTCCTCAGGCGAGGAGTAGCGACCGCTGCGAGTGGGCCGGCCGCTGAGCTACGTGATGCGGCGTCCTCGCTCGTGTTCATGCTGAGACGAGGAGCGAGCGTCGACTGGTTGATAGTCGGCTTGGGCAACCCCGGACGAGAGTACGCACGGACGCCTCATAACGTGGGGTTCATGGTGGCGGAAGCCTTGGTTGAGCGGTGGGGCTTGGGACGGGCCAAGGATCGCTTTCGCGGACGGCTTGCCGAGGGGCGTGTGGACCTAGAGCAGCGGCAGCAGTATCACTCGTCGGCAGTGCTGTATAGCGATGGTTATACAGCAGTCGCGGAGAGTGTTATAGAGACCTCCGCCTCCGCCTCATCCTCGTCCTCGTCCTCGTCCTCTGCATCGCCCCCCGCCCGCAAAGCTGCCCCGGCCGCGACGCCGACCCGCGTGGCGGTGCTGTGCCCGCAGACGTTCATGAATGAGGCCGGCCGTTCGGTGGGGCCGGCGCGCGGCTCGTTCAAGCTGCCACTGGACAGGGTGTTGGTGGTGCATGATGAGATCGACCTGCCGTTCGGCGAGGTGCGCACCCGCCTGGGAGGCGGCCTGGCGGGCCACAATGGCCTGAAGTCAATCAAGCGCGAGTTGGGCAGTGCGGACTTTATGCGTGTGCGTGTCGGCGTGGGGCGTCCCAACTCCACCGACCCGGAGATCGTCTCTGCGCACGTGCTTGGCCGCTTTCGAGAGAGCGACGCCCAGGTAGAAGAGCTCGTGCAGAAGGCCTGCGAGCACGTCGAGGTGGCACTGCTTGCCCCGCAGGACCAGCCCCCGAAACGCTCGTCAAGGGGTCGCTAGATGGCGGATAGAGCCGGTGCGCTTCGCTCCCTGCTGGGGCTGATTGAGGATGACGGGCAGTCGCTGAAGCTGGCCCGCGACGGCGGCCATGCTTTTGTGTCGAGCTCGCTGAGGCCGTATGCGATTGCGGCGCTGGCCGAGATCGATGAGCAGGCGCGCCGGCGTCCCACGCTTGTGGTGGTGGGCGACGATCGTGCTGCGCGGGACCTTGCGGGTGATCTGCGCGCATGGCTGGCGCCACGACGGGTGCGCTACTACCCATCGCGGGGGGTCGCCTATGAGTCCCACCTGGCGCCACCGGCGCATCTGGTCGGTCTACGAGTAGCCGCCCTCGATGCCTTGCTGGGTGGAGCACAGGGCCCGGGCGACAGCAGCTCACGCGCCGACACGCACGCAATGGGCGCGCCGGTTGTGGTGGTTAGCGCGGTGGCGCTGTCGGAGAAGGTCCCCGACCCGGAGCTGAGGCCGCACTCGTTCACGCTGCGAGTGGGAGAGCTACTCGATCTGGATGAGTGTGCGGCGGAGCTGGTGGGGGCGGGCTATGAGCGCACCGACCAGGTGGAGGAGCGGGGGCAGTTTGCGCTGAGGGGTGGCCTGCTGGATGTGTTCCCGGCGACTGAGGAGCGGGCGGTGCGCGTGGACATGTTCGACGTGGAGATCGAATCGCTGCGCTGGTTCTCCACGTTCACCCAGCGCTCGCTGGGCGAGGTCGAGGAGGTCGAGATAGCGCCCGCGGCGGAGCTCGCGGTGGAGCATCGTGAGCTGGCCGAGATCGCGGCTGCGACGGGCGCCTTCTCAGCTGCGGTGGGAGCCGACGGCAAGGAGGGCGAGCGCCCGGACATTGCGGAGCTGTTGCCGGTTGAGCGCTTTGGGGCGCTGCTGGATCTGGTGGGGGATGCAGAGCTGATGGTGGCTGCCGAGGAGGAGATCGGCCCGGTGCTCACCGACCACTGGAGCGACGTGTGCGCCGCTTTTGGCGACGAGGACGCTCACCACCTATATGTCAACCCGGAGAGCATCCACGCGACCCTGAAGGAGCGGGCGCGGATCTGGCTGTCGGCGCTTTCGAGCGGCCAGGAGATCGAGCTGCGCGCCCAGTCGGCGGACACGGCGGCGCGTTCGCTGGGCGAGGCGGAGCCCGAACTGGAGAAGCTGGTGCGCTCGGGCTATAGGACGGTGGTGGCGTTTCCCCGCCGCGGTGAGGGTGAGCGCGCGGCCTACAACCTTGGGCGCCTGAAAGCCACATGGCTTGCCGAGGCGGAGGGTCTGGACGTAACCCACCAGGCACTTGAGCCTTCGCTGCGCTTTGCGACGGCGTCGCTGCGTGAGGGCTTTGTGGCCCCGCAGCTGAAGCTGGCGGTGTTCCCCGAGCACAGATTGCTGCGCCGCCGTCGTGCTGAGCGGGCCGGCGAGGGGGGCGCCCGCCATGGTGGCCCCGGTGGCGTCAGACGTGGCGCGCTGCGCTCGTTCACGGAGCTGCGCACAGGCGACATCGTGGTCCACGAGGACCATGGAGTGGCGCGCTTTGCGGGCTTTGAGACACGCACTGTTGCGGATGTCACACGCGACTACCTGTACCTGGAATACCAGGGCGATGACCGCGTGTTCGTGCCCACGGATCAGCTGGCCAAGATCTCCCGATATGTGGGCGCCGGCGGCGAGCATCCGCCGCTGTCCAAGCTGGGAGGCACGCGCTGGGAGACAATGAAGGCGCGCGCGCGGCGCGCCGCACAGGAGCTGGCGGGGGAGCTGTTGAGCCTTTATGCGGAGCGTCGCAGGCGCAGCGGGCATGCCTTTGAAGCGGACTCGGATTGGCTGCGCGAGTTCGAGGAGCGCTTCCCGTTCACCGAGACGCCCGACCAGCGCGAGGCGATTGAGCTTGTGAAGGCCGACATGGAAGCGCCGCGTCCAATGGACAGGCTGATCTGCGGCGATGTTGGCTACGGCAAGACGGAGGTTGCGCTGAGGGCGGCCTTCAAGGCGGCTGGGGCGGGCAAGCAGGTGCTGATGCTGGTACCCACGACGATCCTCGCTCAGCAGCACTACGGAACGTTTGCAGAGCGCCTGGCCGACTATCCGTTCACGCTCGAGCACGTCTCGCGCTTCCGCACAGCTGCTGAGCAGAAAGAGGCGATCCAAGGCTTTGCAGACGGTCGCGTGGACATCCTGATCGGTACCCACAGGGTGCTCTCGCGCGATGTGCGCGCCAAGGACCTGGGCTTGTTGATCGTGGATGAGGAGCAGCGCTTTGGGGTCAAGCAGAAGGAGCTTCTGCGCCAGCTCAAGTTGAAGGTGGACGTGATCTCGATGTCGGCCACGCCGATCCCGCGCACGCTTCAGATGTCGCTGGCGGGGCTCAGGGACATCTCTGTGATCGAGACTCCGCCGGAGGGCCGCAGGCCGGTGAAGACGTATGTGGGGGAGTACGAGGAGGAGCTGGTCAAGCGGGCGATCGAGCGCGAGCATGCGCGGGATGGGCAGGCGTTCTTCCTGCACAACCGCGTGGAGTCGATTGAGGAGACGGCAGAGCGGTTGCGGGCGCTGTGCCCAGGGGTGCGCTTTGCGGTGGCCCATGGGCAGATGGGCGAGGGGGAGCTCGAGGCGGTGATGATGGACTACCTGCGAGGCGGGGCGGACGTGCTGGTGTGCACGTCGATTATCGAGTCGGGCATCGATATCCCGCAGGCCAACACGCTGATCGTGGAGCACGCAGATGCGTTTGGCTTGGCGCAGCTCTACCAGATACGGGGACGCGTGGGCCGCAGTCGCGAGCGTGCATATGCCTATTTGCTCTATGACTCGGCGGCGGCGCTAACGGCGGAGGCGGCGCAGAGGCTGGCGGCGTTGTCGGACTACACGGAGCTGGGCGCGGGCTTCAAGATCGCGATGCGCGATCTGGAGATCCGCGGGGCTGGCAACCTGCTGGGCGACGAGCAGTCGGGGCATGTGGCGGCGCTGGGCTTTGAGCTGTACATGCAGATGCTCGACGAGGCGGTCAGGGCGGCGGAGCCGGAGCAAGAGGGGGAGGAGCTACCGGAGCCGGTGCGCCTGGATGTGAGCGTGGACGCATATGTGCCGGCCGACTACGTGCCCTACGAGCAGGCCAAGATCGAGATCCACAGAAGAGTGGCGGGGGCGCTCGAGGTGGCGGAGGTGGAGCGCTTGCGGGAGGAGCTGGAGGACCGCTTCGGCCCGATCCCGGAGCCGGTTGAGAACATGCTGGCGCTGCAGCGGGCGCGAATCAAGTTCGGGCAGGCGGGGGCGAGGACGGTGAGCTTCAAGGGCGATCGCCTGGCGGTGGTGCCGATCGAGCTCGACTCCACGCGTGCCAAGCGCTTGCGCGAGGAGCTGCCGGAAGCTCTGTATGAAGCGAGTCGCTCTCAAGTATCGATGCGCGTTCCAAAGGACGGGATCGGGCGTTTTCCCAGCGTGGTAAAGGCGGCGGATGCATTGCTGGCCATACAGCGCGAGGGCACTTAGAAACTCGTTAAGCACAGCGTTGGAGCTTTCCGCTAGAGTGCGCGCCGTCGTGTCCAAGGCTCTCCGTCTCACATCGGCGCTAGGCGCCGTTTTGTTTGCCCTCTTGGGTATTTCCGCCTGCGGCGGGGGGATTCCTGGCGACGCCGTGGTCCAGGTCGGTAGCTCGCCGATTACCAAAACGACGTTCAACCACTGGATGTCGGTGGCGTCAGCGTCGAGCAAGACGAGCGCCACCGCCAAGACCGTGGTGCCGGAACCGCCGAACTACACGGCTTGCATCTCAAACCTCGCGGCTACGACTGCAAAACCGGCCAAAGGGCAGAAGGCCCCTACGACGGCGCAGCTGAAGACCCAGTGTGAAACCCAATACAAGACTTTGAAGACAGAGGTGCTCGGCTTCCTCGTGTCACTCGACTGGGTACTGGGGGAAGCGACCTCGCAGGGCATCAAGCTCAGCGATGCAGAAGTCAAGAAGCAGTTCGTCAAAATCCGCACACAGCAGTTCCCCACAACGGCCGAATTCGAAAAATTCCTGTCGACGTCGGGGCAGACGGTCTCGGATCTGCTGCTGCGGGTCAAGCAGAACCTGGTCTCGCAGAAACTTCAGCAGAAGATCCTTAAAGGCCATGCGAAAGTCACCAACAGCGAGATCGAAAAGTATTACAACCAGCACAAATCCAGCTACGGCACGCCTGAACGCCGCAAGGTCGAGATTGTCCTGACCAAAACTGAAGCGGCTGCTGCGAGCGCCAAGAAGGAAGTGGAATCGGGCAAGAGCTTTGCCAGTGTTGCCAAGAAGGTCTCGATTGACCCCACCAGCAAGACCAAAGGTGGTCTGCTCACGGTGATCAAAGGCCAGGAGGAGAAGTCGCTCGACACGGCGATTTTTGGCGCCAAGGCAAACGTGCTGAGCGGACCCGTGAAGACGCCCTTCGGCTACTACATCTTTGAGGTGCTGAGCACCACGCCTGGTACCCAGCAGACTCTGGCGCAGTCCAAGAGCGCTATCAAACAGCAGCTCACCTCCACCGGGCAGCAGGAAGCGTTTACTAAGTTCGTGAAGGAATTCAAGAAGCGGTGGAAGGCCAAGACGGACTGCCGCGCGGGCTATGTGGTGGAAGACTGCAAGCAGTACAAAGCGCCCAAGACGAGCTCCACCGCCGGCACCACAACCGCCGGTTAGCGCACCCCGGCCTGCCGGCGTGCGGATGATGGAGAGGGCCGCCAGATGAGTCAGATCGAGCGAATCCACGGCCGCCAGGTCCTTGACAGTCGTGGCAACCCCACGGTCGAGGTCGAGGTCTCGCTTGGCTCGGGCGCCAAGGGCCGTGCAGCGGTTCCCTCAGGCGCCTCCACAGGAGAGTTCGAGGCGACGGAGCTACGCGACGGTGGGACGCCATGGCAAGGCAAGGGCGTGACCAGGGCGGTCGCCAACGTCAACGGTGAGATCGCCCAGGAGCTCAAGGGCGCAGACGCGGCCAATCAGGAGGGCGTTGACAGGACGCTGATCGCGCTGGACGGCACGCCCAACAAGTCGCGCCTGGGAGCCAATGCGATCCTGGGCGTGTCGCTGGCGGCAGCCCACGCCCAGGCGGCCGAGCAGGGTCTGCCGCTGTGGCGCTACTTGGGGGGAGAGGCGGCGCGGGTGCTGCCGGTGCCGATGATGAACGTGCTCAATGGTGGAGCGCATGCGGACAACAAAGTTGACTTCCAGGAGTTCATGGTGGTGCCGTGCGGGGCCGGCAGCTTCTCGGAGTGCCTGCGTATGGGCACAGAGGTCTTCCATGCCCTCAAAGGCACGCTGCACAAGCAGGGTCTGGGCACGACAGTGGGCGATGAGGGTGGCTTTGCGCCGGATCTGAGCTCCAACGAGGAGGCTCTGAAGATGCTCGTCGAGGGCATCGAGGCGGCGGGGTACACGCCAGGCGAGGATGTGGCCATAGCGCTCGACCCCGCTGCCAGCGAGATCTATAGCGGCGGGGCGTATGTGCTGGAGCATGAGGGCCGCACGCTGAGCGCGGCCGAGCTGAGCGACTACTGGGCGTATCTGGCGTCGCGCTACCCGATCGTGTCGATAGAGGACGGCATGGACGAGGAGGACTGGGACGGCTGGAAGACCCTCACGGAGCGCCTGGGAGCCTCCACGCAGCTCGTGGGGGACGATCTGTTCGTGACGAACACCGAGCGCCTGCGCAGGGGCATAGAGGCCGGGGTGGGCAACTCGATCCTGATCAAGGTCAACCAGATCGGCACGCTCACCGAGACGTTGCAGGCGATTGCGATGGCGCGTGCGGCGGGATACACGGCCGTGATGAGCCACCGCTCGGGCGAGACAGAGGATGTGACGATCGCGGATCTGGCCGTGGCGACGGGCTGTGGGCAGATCAAGACGGGAGCGCCGTCGCGCTCTGACAGGGTGGCCAAGTACAACCAGCTGCTGCGCATTGAGGAGCAGCTGGGAGACAGGGCCGAGTTCCCTGGCCGCAGTGCCTTTCAAGGCCGCTGATCGGCACCGCCAGAACCCGGCGCGACTTCGCCACCTGGCTATCACCGGCAGGAGCTTGGCCACAGAAAGCGAATGCGGGGAGTGGTGCCCGCCTCCTCCGCCACCCATGCCCCCTCGCGCAGAGGCTCACAGGCGCGCAAAGCCCGTGAGCGCAGTGGGCTGCTGGCAGGGTCCGGTGCGGCAGCGCGCGTGCGCTGGGATCGCTTGGGGCGCGCAGCGATGCTGTGCGTGATGGCAGCGCTGATCTACCTTTACCTGAGCGCCGGCATGCACATGTTCTCCACGTGGCGCCAATCCCATCGCGATGGCGCGGCAGTGGTGGCGCTGGAGCGCGAACACGCCCAACTGCAACGCCAGCACGAACAGCTGACCAAGCCCGGCACGCTCGAATCGGCTGCTCGCCAGCTGGGAATGATGAAGAAGAACGAGCAGCCCTACGTGGTCAGCGGGCTGCCCAAGAACTGACGGCGCGGGGTCCTGCGGGGTCTCGAGTCTGGTCGTCAGGGCCGCATGCGGCCCTGACCCGGGTCGCACATGTGCGACCCGGCCACCCGGCGCATGCGCCGGGTGGAACTGCAATGCAGGCCGCTGCTAGCCTCGGCCGGGTGTCGTTTGAGACCGCTATCTATCAGTGGCAGCAGGGCGAGCGACGCCTGCAGCGCTCACCGCACGAGCGCGGCCCTCTGTTGGAGCGTGTGATCGATGCGTTGGTGGCCGAGCTGCGCCGGCGGTTGGGGGGGCGCTTCTCTGCGCAGGAGCTGGTCGAGCTCTACGACGCGGGCACCGGCTGGTGCCTGCAGGTCGCCATGAAGGTCGCGCCGGTGGATCCCTGGGCTTGGGAGGCAGGGATAGTGGTGGATGCCGCCTTCGGGAGATATCTGCGCGAGGCCAGCGACTATGCGGGCGGGCGGCGCGAGCTTGCCACCTGAGCGCGTGCTGCAGTTGGGCTAGTCGTCTTCGCCAACGCGGCGAATGACGATCCGGTCCTCCTCGACCACGACCTCCACGGGGCGATGTCCAGCCCAGTGCTCAGCGTAGATGGGGTTGTCCTGAATGGCTGGGTCCAGCCACAGGCCATATCCCTCCTCGCCGTGATCGAAGGTGCCCTCAAGCGGTGTATTGCGCGCCGAGGAGCGTCGCCCGCGTCCGCCGCGGCGACTGCGTGAGCGGGTGCGGGTTCCGCTGGGAGCCTCCGAGTCCTCGGACGCGTCCGTGTCCTCACCACGCTCGGCGGCCTCTGCGCGTGCGCGCTCGGCCTCAGCTTCTGCGGCTTCGAGCTCTGCCGCGATCAGCGCATCGTCCTCAGCGCGGAGATCGATCTCCTCGGGGTAATCCGCTGCGGCGTTGCCCTCGGCGGGCTCCTCGTCGCTCACAAGCTCGTTCTGGCGCTTGAACTGCTCGATGTCGCGCACTGTGACCTCGAGCTGGTGGGCCACCCAGGCGTCGGTGCGACCCTGGCGCACCCAAGCGCGGATCTGGTTGAGGTGCGGGCGCAGAGATTTCCGGGGCATGAACGGTCCGGGAGACTAGCGTAAAGGGCATCGCTACGCCGCAGGCCCACTTGGCGGGGCGGCTGGGTCGGTATGAGAGATGTCTTAAAAAAGCAGCCGCCGCTGCAGCGGTGAGCGCTCGGGATGGCTTTCCCCCGGCCCTGGGACTATGCTTGCGATACCGGCAGTTGGGGCTCGCCGCCGGTCGCCAATCGGCAAACAGGAGAGTGCACCCAAAATGCTGGTTCTGACACGCAAGTCCAACCAGAGCATCATGATCGGGGACGAAATAGAGGTCTCTGTGCTCTCGGTTATGGGTGAGAAGGTTCGAATCGGCATCCAGGCTCCCCAGAAGGTCCCCGTGTTCCGCAAGGAGATCTATCTGGAGATCCATCGCGAAACCGGCGCTGTGACAGTCAGCGAGAGCAGCGACGGCCGCGCGCCGGAGCACGCAGCAGAGGTGGTAGACGAGTCACTGCGCGAGTTGGGCGACGGTAGCTAGCGCGATTTCGGGTGCGTGCCGTTCGTGGCCCACCATGCAGCGGGCGGGCAGGTTCTGCGTATTGGTTAGCCCCGGCGACTGCTGTATCACCATGGCTATACAGCATCCGGGAAGTGGAACAGCGGGACCGGCCGTGCGCAGGTCCGTCGACGGGGGCAGTTAGCTCAGCAGTAGGTACAGGGTCCGAAACATGACGACCGTAACTATGACTGCGGTCATGATGAGCGTGAGCACGAGCAACGCGTAGCGGACCGAGCCGCGCTTGTGGCGCTTGTCGATGTCGCGCTTGAGCGCCCGCTGCTCGGTGGTGCGCCGCAGCGAATCGCGGCGGTGACGATCGAGCTTGATCTCCTTGACGAACGCCTGCTCCCAATCGGCAAGGCTCTGACGCATCTTCACGTCGTTGCCTCCTCGCCCCTGGCGGCGTCCTCGCTCGCTCGCGTGCCGAGCACACCACGATCCTGCCTGTGCCCCGAAGGGGTACGTCCTTGCCAGGAACGACGATCCAACGACGTCACGATTGACACGAGACCTACGACTTGACTGGTGTCTTGGCGCGCTCGTAGACGGCCACGAAGCGGAGGTAGTTCTCGGCGATCTTGCGTGCGCCGGCGGAGCGCTCGATCTTGCCGTCCACGTAGGCCTTGAGCGGGTCCCACCAGATGGAGCGGCCGATGGCAAAGCCGATGAAGCCCTCCACGGGAGCTGCCGCTGTGAGCCACTGGTCGACCTTCTCATCGTTGGCGCCGCGGCCG
>JASLDD010000032.1 GCA_030151725.1 Solirubrobacteraceae bacterium | reverse complement strand
TGTCCATCACTCCCGAGGAACCCTGACCTACTGAGACTGTGGCGGGGTCGCTGGCCATTCTCTCGGTTCCTCCCCAATAGTTCGTGACAGAAGTTACGGCATCCTAGTCCTCCGAAAGGTATGCGGGGAGTGGCCTGATGCGCAAGGTTCAAGTGTCCCAAAACACCGCCAAGCGTCTATACACTTGGTACAACGAACATTCGGGTTGTTGAACACGGAGGGCCTTGCTCAGGGCACGGCAAGCAGCTACGGTTATCCGTACTGTCTAGTTGGCTACCCGAGAAAGCGTGTTTTTCATGACCGGTGATCTCCAAGACCAAGCCAAGCGGCACCTGTGGATGCACTTCACACGGATGGGGGCCTACGCCGACACTGAGGTTCCTGTGATCGTGAGGGGAGAGGGCTGCTACGTCTACGACGAGCACGGCAACCGTTACCTCGACGGGCTCTCGGCGCTCTATTGCGTCAACATCGGCCACGGGCGCGCCGAGCTCGGCGATGCCGCCGCCGCGCAGGCCAAGGAGCTCGCCTTCTACACGAACTGGAGCTACGCGCATCCGCCCTCCATCGAGCTGGCCACGCGGATCGCGGGTCTTGCCCCGGGCAACCTCAACCGTGTCTTTTTCACCTCCGGCGGCTCGGAGTCGGTCGAGTCCGCCTGGAAGCTCGCCAAGGCCTATCACGGGGCGATGGGCGAGCCGACCCGCCACAAGCTGATCTCGCGCAAGCTCGCCTACCACGGCGTCACCATGGGGGCGCTGACCGCGACCGGACTGACCCCGCTGCGCCAGCCCTTCGAGCCGCTCACCCCCGGCGGGATTCACGTGGCCAACACGAACTCCTACCGCTGGGCTGAAGATCGCGACAACCTGTGGGCGGCCGACGCAATCGAGGAGGCGATCGAGTTCGCTGGGCCGGAGACGGTTGCCGCGGTGATCCTCGAGCCGGTCCAGAACGGAGGGGGGTGTTTCGTTCCCCAGGACGGCTACTTCCAGCGGGTGCGCGAGATCTGCGACCGCCACGGCGTGCTCTTGATCTCCGACGAGGTGATCTGCTCGTGGGGACGCCTGGGCCACTGGTTCGGATGCGAACGCTACGACTACGCCCCCGACATGGTCACCACCGCGAAGGGCATCAGCTCGGCCTATGCGCCGCTCGGGGCGGTCATCACGGCCGACCACATCGCGGAGCCGTTCCTCCACGGCAAGGCGATCTTCAACCACGGCTTCACCTTCGGCGGGCATCCGGTGGCGTGTGCGGTGGGCATGGCCAACATCGACGTGATGGAGCGCGAGGACCTGTGTGGGCACGTGCGCGAGAACGAGCCTCGCTTCCGCGAGATGCTCGAGAGCCTGCGCGATCTGCCGATCGTCGGCGACGTGCGCGGCGCCGGCTACTTCCAGGCGATCGAGCTCGTCAAGGACAAGGACACCAAGGAGACGTTCAACTCGCACGAGTCCGAGGAGCTGCTGAGAGGATTCCTCTCCGGTGAGCTGTTCAAGCGCGGGTTGATCTGCCGGACCGACGACCGGGGCGATCCGATCGTCCAGCTCTCGCCACCGCTGATCGCCGGTGAGGAGCAGTTCGAGGAAATCGAGGCGATCCTGCGCCCGGTGCTCAGCGAGGCGTCGGAGCGGGTGGAGAGATGGAGCTCACTGTCGAGAGCCTGATTGGCGAGCTCGGTTTGACCCTCGTCTCCGGAGAGGAGGCTGCGCAGCGGCACGTGCGCTTCGTGCACTCCACCGAGCTCGCGGATCCGACCCCCTGGCTGAAAGGCGGCGAGCTGCTGCTGACCACAGGCCTGCAGCTGGACGGACCGAAGGTGCAGCGAGAGTTCATCGCCCGCCTCGACGACCACGACATCGCAGGTCTCGGGTTCGGCACAGGCTTTGCTCACCGGCGCATACCGGCGGCATTGCTTGCCGCCGCCCGCAAGCGCGGCTTCCCCCTGTTCGAGGTTCCCTACGAGCTCCCGTTCATTGCGATCACAGAGCGAGCATTTGCGCAGCTGCTGGACGAACGCTACGAGATGCTCCAGCGCAACATGGTCGGCGACGTGCTCGCCGAGGCGCTCACCGGCCACCTCTACCCGGAGGACCTGCAGGCGCGCCTGCGCCCGTTCGGAATCGGCGAGCAGGTGGCTGTGCTGGCGTTCAGGACGCAGGACCCAAGCGCCGCGGCAGCGGCCGTTGAGAGAGTCCTGGAGGCCGAGCAGGTGTCGGGTCTGGTGGCAATCCGCGCAGGTCTTCTGTGCGCGGTCGTGGACCCCGCCGGCGTCGAGCCGACGGCGCTCGCACGCAAGATTCGCGGTGTGCTGAGCGCTCGCTTCGGCGACGTGCAGGCGTCCGCCAGCCGCGCCGCCGCCACGCGCTCGCTGCGCATGAGCTTCCACGAGGCGCGCTGCGCCCTGGAGGCGGTGAGGCTGCGCAACGGCGATGCCCCCGACGTCGCCTCCTACGAGGATCTCGGCGCCTTCCAGCTGCTGCTCTCGCTGCAGGACGACGAGGCGCTACTCTCATATTGCCGCAGCGTGCTCGGGCCGATAGAACAGGGCGAGGGCGAGTATGGGGATGAGCTGGTGCGCTCGCTCGATGTGTTCATCGAGCACAACGGTCATTGGGAGAAGGCCGCCGCCGCTCTCTTCTGCCACCGCCACACGCTGCGCTATCGAATCCGTCGCATCGAGCAGCTGACCGGACGCGACTTCTCCAGCGCCCGCGATCGCATCGAGTTCTGGTTGGCGCTGCGGGGACGCGAGCTGGCCCGTTGAGCACCGTCTCTTGTCAAGGCTCCCCTGTGGAGCGTCGTCCTGGTGAAGCGTCACCGGAAGGAGCACACAGCTGATGAAGATTGGGATTCCCAGCGAGATCAAGACGGATGAGTACCGCATCGCCATCACACCGGCGGGGGTGCGCGAGCTGACCTCACGCGGTCACGATGTGCTGATTCAGGCGGGTGGTGGGGAGGGCAGCGCGATGAGCGATGAGCAGTTTCGCGCGCAGGGCGCAACCATCGTCGCTGATGCCGAGTCAGTGTTCTCGGAGGCCGAGCTGGTCCTGAAGGTCAAGGAGCCTCAGGCCGAGGAGGTGGGGCTGCTGCGCGAGGACCAGACGCTCTTCACCTACCTGCACCTGGCGGCCGAGCCCGACCTCGCCCACCGCCTGATGGCCTCCGGCGCGCGCTGCATCGCATATGAGACCGTGGTCGATTCCGAGGGACGCCTGCCGCTGCTGGCCCCGATGAGCGAGGTGGCGGGCAAGATCGCCACGCAGGCGGGTGCGTTCATGCTCGAGAAGCCGCTCGGAGGGCGCGGGATCCTGCTGGGCGGGGTTCCGGGAGTGGCTGCTGCCACGGTACTCGTGATCGGCGGCGGCGTGGTGGGGATGAACGCTGCCTTCATCGCCATCGGCATGCAGGCCGACGTGTTCACCTTCGATCGCTCCATCGACCGGCTTCGCGATCTCGAAGTGGCATTCGCGGGGCGAGCCTCGACCGTCTACTCCTCGACGCTTGCAATCGAGGAGATGCTGCCGCAGGCGGATCTTGTGATCGGCGCGGTCCTGCTGCCAGGCGGGCGCGCGCCGCGGGTGGTCACACGCGAGCAGCTCAAGCTGATGAAGCCCCACGCGGTGCTGGTCGACGTGTCGATCGATCAGGGCGGCTGCTTTGAGACCTCGCGCCCGACCACCCACTCAGACCCCACCTATGAGGTGGACGGCATCACCCACTACTGCGTCACGAACATGCCGGGCGCCGTGCCCATCACCTCAACGTATGCGCTCACCAACGCCACGCTGCCCTACGTGATCGAGCTGGCTGAGCGGGGCGTGGAGGCGGCGCTCGAGGGTAATGAGGGACTGCGTGCCGGACTGAACGTGCAGCAGGGCCAGATCATGCACCCGGCCGTCGCCGAGGCCCTCGGGCTCTCGACGAGCGCCGCGCTATGAGGCGGTTGATCGGCTGTTGCTCTCTTTGAGCGCTGTATAACCATTGCGATACACCACCGGATACTTCGAATAGAGACCAGAGGAGCGCAGAGCAGATGGCGAGCACAGTTGAGACTCTCAGCAACTTCATCGACGGCGAGCAGGCGACGTTCGACGGCGAGACCGAACCGGTCCTCAACCCCGCCACCGGCGAGGTGCTAGCGCACGCGCCCAAGTCGAGCTCAGAGGACGTCGACCGTGCCGTGCGCGCGGCCCGCGGCGCCTTTGAGGGCTGGTCGAACACCACACCGGCCCAGCGCGCTCAGGCGCTGCTGGCGCTTGCCGACCTGATCGAGGAGCACGGCGCGGAGATCGCTCGCCTGGAGGCGCTCAACGCGGGTAAGCCGATCGAAGCTGTCACCAACGACGAGATCCCCGTGATGGCCGACAACCTGCGCTTCTTCGCCGGTGCGGCACGCTGCTTGGAGGGCAGGGCGGCCGGGGAGTACATGGAGGGCTACACCTCCTTCACCCGCAGGGAGGCCGTCGGTGTGATCGGGCAGGTGACGCCTTGGAACTACCCGCTGATGATGGCCATCTGGAAATTCGGCCCTGCGATCGCCGCCGGCAATACGGTCGTGCTGAAGCCGGCCGAGACCACCCCGATGACGACCGTGAGGCTCGCTGAGCTGGCGGCTGACGTCCTGCCGAAGGGCGTCCTGAACATCGTCACCGGCCCCGGCCGTCCAACGGGGGAGGCGCTGATCGGCCACCCGGACGTCGACATGATCGCGCTCACCGGATCGGTGGACACGGGCAAGCACTTCGCGCGCACCGCCGCCGACACGCTCAAGCGGGTCCACCTCGAGCTCGGCGGCAAGGCCCCGGTGGTCATCTTCGACGATGTGAGCCTGGAGAGCGCGATGGAAACGATCGCCGGCACCGGCTACTACAACGCCGGCCAGGACTGCACTGCGGCCACACGCGTGCTGGCCTCGGGCAAGGTCTACGACGACGTTGTCTCCGGGCTGGCAGAGCAGGCCAGGGGGCTCGTGATCGGCGACACGCTGGCCGCGGAGACGACCCTTGGGCCCGTCAACTCGGCTCGCCAGCGCGAGCGCGTCGAGGGCTTCCTCGAGCGCCGTCCCGATCGTGCCGAGATCGTGACCGGGGGCACGCAGCCAGATCGCCCGGGCTTCTATCTGGAGCCGACCGTCGTGGCGGGTCTCGAGCAGGACGACGAGATGATCCAGCGCGAGATCTTCGGGCCCGTCATCACCGTGCAGCGTTTCAGCGACGAGGAGCAGGCGATCGCCTGGGCCAACGCCACACGCTACGGCCTCGCCTCCTCGGTGTGGACGCGCGACGTGGGCCGTGCGCTGCGGGTCTCGAAGACGCTGCGCTTCGGTTGCGTGTGGATCAACGATCACATCCCGCTCGTCTCCGAGATGCCCCACGGCGGGTTCAAGGAGTCCGGCTACGGCAAGGACCTGAGCATGTACGGGGTCGAGGACTACACAGTCGTGAAGCACGTGATGGCCAACCTCCAGTAGACCGAGGGTCGGCGTCTGGCTGTGTCCTCGGTCGCTCGCGTACCGAAACCGGTAGACACTCGCTCGGCTCGCATCCCCGTTTCGGCCGGCACGCCACGCTCCCTGCGTCCTTGCCAGACTTGATCCTCGGCCTCCTGCAAGGAGAACCGCCGAGACGCTGTTCCGGTCGGTACATGTACCGACCGGCCGAGCGGTGCATGCACCGCTCGGTAGGACTCGCACATGTGCGAGTCCTATCAGGTCGCATGCGACCTGATACCCCGCAGAACGCCGTTCAGCGCTGCACAACAACAGCCGCTTTGCAGCGGAAAGACTGCTACGGTCATGCCACGGGCGGCGAAGTCGTCCGTGAGGTTCTTTGTCTTTGTTGGCGCTCGAAGCGCGGATGGGGTCAGTCGAATCTCCATCCGCAGCGGCGGCCGCAGGGTCGCCAGAAGGAGCACCAACAACATGCAGCGTGAATCTTTCGCCGACCTCGGCGTGTCTGAGGTTGTCGTAAACGAGCTCGCCAAGGGCGGGATCGACAAGCCGTTTGCAGTTCAGAACATGGTCATCCCCGATGTGATGGCCGGCCATGACGTGCTCGCCCAGTCGCCCACAGGGTCGGGCAAGACGCTCGCTTTCGGGGTGCCTCTCGTGGAGAGCCTCAAAGACTCCGACGCACGTCCCTCGGCGCTGATCCTTGCTCCCACCAGGGAGCTTGCTATCCAGATCGTCGACGAGCTGCGTCCGATCGCGCACGCCAGGGCGTTGTCGATAGCGGCGGTGTACGGCGGCGCCGGCATCGTCAAGCAGGCCCGTCTCGCCGGTCGCGCGCACATCCTGGTTGCGACACCGGGACGGCTTCTCGACCTGATCGAGCGCCGCGACATAACGCTTGGGAAGGTCCGCATCCTGATCCTCGACGAGGCCGACAGGATGCTCGACATGGGCTTCAAGCCGGTGGTCGACCGGATCGTGAAGATGACCCGCCCCGAGCGCCAGACGCTGCTCTTCTCGGCGACCCTGGAGGGCGAGGTGGGGCGCATCGCCAAGGCCTATACCTCAAACCCGCGCCGCCATGAGCACGCCCACCCCGTCACTCAGAAGGCCGACGTGGCCCATCGCTTCGTGATGGTCAGCCACGAGGGCAAGGTGGCAAAGCTCGTCTCCGAGCTCAGCGAGCCCGAGCGCGGGCTGACGCTGGTGTTCGTCCGCACCAAGCGTGGCGCCGACCGGTTGGTCAAGCGTCTCGCCTCGAGCAGCGTGCAGGCGGTTGCCATGCACGGCGACAAGTCCCAGGGGCAGCGCGAGCGCGCCCTGGCGAACTTCGAGGCCGGCGTGGTCGACACGCTGGTGGCGACCGATGTGGCCGCCCGTGGCATCGACGTGGCGGGCATCACGCACGTGATCAACTACGACATCCCTGCCACCCGCGAGGACTACGTCCACCGCATCGGGCGCACCGCCCGCGCCGGCGCCACCGGCACCGGCGTGACTCTGGTCGCGCACGATCAGGCACGCGAACTGGCCGGCATGGTCGGCGATCTCGGCCTGAACCGCGAGCTCGAGCTTGCAGGCATGAGCGCCGGCCAGTCTCAGGGGGGCTCGCGGGCCGCTCGTTCGCGTCCCTCAGGCGCCCCGGGCAAGCGCTCTCGTCCCAGCGAGAGGCGATCTGGCAGCCGTCCCAAGGCCGTCAGCGAGCGCTCCAGCTCCACGTCGCGAGGCGCGGGCTCACGCCAAGGACGAGCGTCCGGTCGCTCGAGGTAGAGACATCAGCAGTCGTCTGCGCCGCTCTGTCAGCTAACGTCGCGCCCATGAGTACGTCGCAGCACCCGCCCGATCCTGACGCGGAGGACGGGTTCAACGGCGACACCTCGGAGGCCGGGTCCGAGGCTGATCTGCTCACCCACTACGACATCTTGCGCCTGCGAGCCCCCAATCCGGGGCCGGTGACCCTGTCGGGCACCAACACCTGGGTTGTGGGCCGACGGCCGGCCTGGGTGGTCGATCCCGGTCCGCTCATCGAGCAGCATCTGACGCGCGTGTTCGCGGCCATCGATGCTCGCGGCGGCCTCGGCGGCGTTGTGCTGACGCACGATCATCTCGACCATTCAGAAGCCGTCAATGCAGTGCGCGAGCGCTATTCGGCTCCTGTGGCGGGCGGCCGAGGACCGGTTGACGTGCGCCTCAGCGAAGAGGTCCGCTTCGGGCCATTCGAGGCAGTCGCCACCCCGGGCCATGCAGCCGATCACTTCGCGCTGATCGCCGACGGCGCCTGCTTCACGGGCGATGCCGTGCTGGGTGAAGGCAGCGTGTTCATCAGCCCCTACCGCGGCGCCATGTCGGGCTACCTGCTGGCGCTCACGCGCCTGCGCCTGCGCGAAGACTTCAACGTGCTTTGCCCTGGGCATGGGCCCCCTGTGTGGGACGCGCACACCAAGCTGGAAGAGTATGTCGGTCATCGCATCGACCGTGAAAATCATCTGATCGTGGCTCTGGGCGAAGGCGCCAGAACCGTCGATGAACTGCTGCGCATCGTCTGGTCGGACGTGCCCGAGCAACTGCTTCCGCTCGCCACAGCCACGCTCGCCGCGCATCTGGACAAGCTCGAGGAAGAGGAAATCCTGCCGACGGGCGTCGAGCGACCGACGTTTGAACGGACCGAGTGGTAGACGTGCTGCCGCCGGCTCCCGGCTCGGCGTCCAAAGCCGATGGATCCGCTCCGGCGGCCGCTGGAGCACATTCGACGTCGCTTGACTCGCCATTTCCGCCGATCGCCGACTATGGCTTCCTGTCGGACTGTCACACCGGCGCGTTGGTGGCCTCCGATGGGTCGATCGAGTGGATGTGCCTGCCGCACTTCGACTCGCCCTCCATCTTCGCCGCGCTGCTCGATCGCGGTGCAGGCAGCTGGCGCGTGGGCCCCTATGGCGTTTATGTGCCCGCGGGCCGGCGCTACATCCCCGGCACCAACGTGATGGAGACCACCTGGATGACCCCCCAGGGCTGGATGCGGGTGGTGGATGCGCTGACGATTGGCCCCTGGCACGACAACAAGCACGGTTCCAGCCACACCCGGCCTCCGACCGACTACGACGCCGACCACCTGGTGGTGCGGATGATCGAATGCATCCAGGGCGAGGTGCAGGTCGAGATCGTGTGCGAGCCGATGCTCGACTACGGCTCCACGCCCGCGCGCTGGAGCGTCGTGCAAAGCGGCGAGGAGGGCGTGTGCATGATGGACGCCACAGACGATACGACCGCCTTCAGGCTGTTCAGCGACATCCGCATGGGCATCGAGGGCAACCGCGCTCACGGCCGCCACACCATGAAGGAAGGCGAGCGGCGCTTCTGCGCGCTCTCCTGGACCGAGGGTCTCGGCGGCCCCCACACGGTCGAGCAGGCCGAGGGCCACATGGAACGCACCAGCCACTTCTGGCGCAGCTGGCTGGCCGAAGGCACCTACCCCGACCACCCCTGGCGCTTTCACCTGCAGCGCTCCGCGCTCGTGCTCAAGGGGCTGACGTTCATGCCCACGGGCGCGCTCGTGGCGGCGCCCACGACCTCGCTGCCAGAGACGCCGGGGGGAGAACGCAACTGGGACTATCGCTTCTGCTGGATGCGCGACGCGTCCTTCACGCTGTGGGCGCTGCACGCCCTGGGTTTGAACTGGGAGGCGGACGACTTCATCCAGTACGTCGCCGACATGGAGCGCAACGAGGACGGCTCGCTGCAGATCATGTACGGGATCAAGGGCGACAAGGACCTCGAGGAGTCGACGCTCGACCACCTCAAGGGCTACGAGGGCGCACGCCCCGTGCGGATCGGCAACGGCGCCTACAAGCAACGCCAGAACGATGTCTTCGGAGCAGTCCTCGACTCCGTCTACCTGCACTCCAAGAAGCGCGACCACATACCCGAGCGTCTGTGGCCGGTGCTCGCCGACCAGGTGCACTGCGCCGCCAAGGCCTGGAAGGAACCCGACCAGGGCATCTGGGAGGCGCGGGGCGATCCGCGCCACTACGTGTCCTCCAAGCTGATGTGCTGGGTGGCGATGGACCGCGGTGCGCGCCTGGCCGAACGCCGCGGGCACAGCGACGACGCCGAGCAGTGGCAGGCGCTGGCCGACGAGATCCGCGAGGACATCCTCGATCGCGGCGTGGACAAGCGCGGGGTCTTTCGCCAGCACTACGACACAGACGCTCTGGACGCATCCAACCTGCTGGTGCCGCTCGTGCGCTTCCTTCCCCCGGAGGACGAACGCGTGCGCGCCACCGTGATGGCCATCCGCGAGGAGCTCACCGAGGGCGGGCTGGTCTTGCGCTACCGAACAGGCTCCACCGACGACGGGCTGCACGGCGAGGAGGGCACCTTCTTGATCTGCTCCTTCTGGCTCGTCTCGGCCCTGTCGGAGATCGGCGAGAACCGTGAGGCCGAGCATCTGTGTGAGCGGCTGCTCTCCTACTCCTCATCCCTGGAGCTCTACGCCGAGGAGCTCGAGGCGTCCTCGGGCAGGCACCTTGGCAACTACCCGCAGGCGTTCACCCACCTGGCGCTCATCAACGCGGTCACCCACGTGATCGCGGCACAGCAGGCCTGAGGCGTTTCAGTACCCGGGCTCGCCCGGCAGCAGGATGCGGGCGACCTCGCCCTCGAGCACCACGCGCGGCTGGACCGGGAGCACCTCGCGCCCCTGTGCGTAGGCGAACAGCTCCTGCACCGAGGCGAACTCCTGCAGCTGTTCGAGGTGCTTGATCGTCGGGAACACCAGCTCGATCTCGCCCTCCTTGTATGCCGCCAGGGCATCCGCAGGGGTGAACCAGCCGAGATCCACGCACTCCTCGCCGTCGACCCGCGGCTCCTGTCCGCCTGGGAGGGGAGCGAGGAAGAAGTGCGTGTCGAAACGGATCTGCACCTCCGCCGGCGTGATCCAGCGCGAGAACTTCACGAGCGCACCGGGATCGTCGAGGGCGATCGCTGCCTCCTCACGCAGCTCGCGGATTGCCGCCGCTCGGTGGGCTTCGTCGCCATCGCCCTCATGCGCGTCGACGGCTCCGCCGGGGAAGACCCACACGCCGCCCATGAATCGCGCCTTGGGCGTGCGCCGGACAAGCAGCACCTCCAGCTTCTCGGCTGCGCCGCGCAGCAGGATCACGGTGGCTGCCTGGCGTGGGCGCACGGGCTCTCCAGGGTTGTACTGCTCCCCAGGTCCCGGACGCTCGCTCTCCCCGAGTGCGCGCATCGACTGACCCTACCGGGCTGTAATCTTTCACGCATGAGCACCCTCCCCGAGACCATCCAGCGTTGGATCTGCGAGTCATGCGGCTACATCTATGACCCCGAGGAAGGCGATCCAGACGGGGGCATACCGGCAGGCACCGCCTTCGAGGAGATCCCCGAGACCTGGTTCTGTCCGGTCTGTGGCGCTCGGAAGCGAGACTTCACCCTCTACGAGGACTAGCCAGTTCCCTGGGTGCTCTTGAACGCTCGAAGGTGAGTGACGACTGGGAGCAACTCCTGGCGCTCGACGCGGAGCGCGTGTGGCATCCATACGGCGCGCTCCCGTCGTCGATTCCCTCGCTGCCGGTCGTGTCGGCAGAGGGGGTGCGGCTACGGCTGGCGGACGGGCGGGAGCTGATCGACGGAATGGCCTCTTGGTGGTGTGCCATCCACGGCTACCGCCACCCGGTGCTCGACGTGGCTGTGAGAGAGCAGCTGGGGCGGATGGCGCACGTGATGTTCGGCGGCCTGACGCACGAGCCGGCGATCAGGCTGGTGGAGCGGCTGGTGGAGCTCGCGCCGGCGGGGCTCGAGCGGGTGTTCCTGGCTGACTCGGGGTCGGTGTCGGTGGAGGTGGCGATCAAGCTCTGCCTGCAGTACCAGCACGCGCGCGGGCGCATGGAGCGCACGAAGCTCTTGACGGTCCGCGGCGGCTACCACGGAGACACGGCTGGAGCGATGGCTGTGTGCGATCCGGTGAGCGGCATGCACAGCCTGTTCGCTGGAGTGCTGCCCCAGCACGTGTTCGCCGAGCGTCCCCCCGACGGTTTCGGCGCGGGCCTGGATGAAGGCTGGGCGGCGCACGTGAGCGAGCTGGCCGAGCAGCACGCCGCACAGCTGGCAGCGGTGATCGTCGAGCCGGTCGTCCAGGGCGCGGGCGGCATGCGCTTTCACTCGCCCGAGTGCATCGCCCACCTGCGGGCCGTGTGCGACGAGCACGAGCTGCTGCTGGTGCTCGACGAGATCGCCACGGGGTTCGGGCGCACCGGTGCGATGTTCGCGAGTGAGCATGCGGGAGTCGCGCCCGACGTGATGTGCGTCGGCAAGGCGCTCACGGGCGGCTACATGACGCTCGCGGCAACGCTGTGCACGACGGAAGTGGCGCAAGCGGTCTCGGCGGGTGACGGCGGAGGACTGATGCACGGGCCGACCTTCATGGGCAACCCGCTGGCATGCGCCGTGGCGCTCGCCTCGCTCGATCTGCTCTGTGACGGCGCCTGGCGCGAGCAGGTGGCCATGATCGAGGCCGGGCTGGGCGCGGGTCTGGAGCCGGCTCGCGAGCTACCGGGCGTGGCCGACGTGCGTGTGCTTGGAGCCATCGGCGTGATCCAGCTCGAGGCAGGAGTCGACATGGCAGCGGCTACCGCCGCGGCCACCGAGCAGGGCGTGTGGCTGCGGCCGTTTCGCGACCTGATCTATGCGATGCCGCCGTATGTGATCGACGAGCAGGACTTGGGGCGGGTCATCGCCGCGATGCACGCCGCGGCACGAGCTGGGTCTCATCCTTAGAGGCCGGGGCCTCCCGCTCGGCCGCCGGTGTGGCA
>JASLDD010000279.1 GCA_030151725.1 Solirubrobacteraceae bacterium | reverse complement strand
GTTGCTCCTATGTCAAGCAGGGCACGGAAATTGCGGTGTTTAGCTGGATCCGTGTCCGGCGGTCGGGGTTGGCTGGTGGCATCGATAGGAGTCGGTGGATGTGGCGCGCGAGGTGTCGCTTGAGGCAGCGTAGGGCCTCTCGGTTGGTCTTACCCTCGGCTCGCTTGCGCTCCAAGTACGCACGGGTCTGAGGGTCGATTCGCGCGCGGGTGATCGCGATCACGTGCAGCGCCCGGTTGAGCTGGCGGTCACCGCCGCGGTGCAGGCGATGACGATCTTTGCGTCCCGAGGAGACAGGGATCGGCGCGACACCGGCCTGACGAGCGAAGTGTGCGTCGGTGGGGAATCGCTCGGCACCAGCGGTGCGGCCGATCAGCGTCGCTGCCGTCAAGACCCCCAATCCTTGTTCGGCCAAGAGTGCTGGACGGTAGGCCATCACCAGCGACCGCAGCTCGCGTTCGATCCCGTCGGCCTGGCGGGAGATGGTGCGAATACTCGCGACGAGCTCCAAGGCGACCCTGACGCGCGCTGAGCGCTCCTCGCGACGAAGACGACGGGCGATGCGATCGAGCATCACACCGCTATCGAGCTGGCGGGCAGGGATCTTGGCCTCGATCTCTGGGCAGACGTCGACCAGGTGCCAGCGCAGCCGGTTGATCTGGCGCGTGCGCTCAACGACGAGGCCTGAACGATGATCGTGCAAGAGCCGGATCTCCAATGCCCGCTCGTCCAGGAAGGCCGCAGGGAAACGCTCCACGCCATCTCTGACGACCGCACGAGCGACTGCCCTGGCATCGATCTGATCGGACTTACCAGGCTCGCGTTCGCCACGCCTTGCCTGGCCCATCATCTTCGGCGGCACGCGAACAACCCGCTCACCAGCCGCGATCAGCGCTTGCTCGAATCGCCTGGAGAGATGCCGGCAGTCCTCGACAGCCCACACGCGTTCCTCGCCGAGCTCTCGAGCCCACCGCACCGCGCGACGGTACCCGGACTCATCGGCCCTGATCTCGAGCTCGCCGGCCACCGCGCCGCCATCGCCCGATACCGCGGCCAACGCATGAGTGCTCTTGTGGATATCCGCTCCGATCACGATCATTGCTTACCGTCCCTTCATCGAGATTGCCGTTGAAGTGGACCTCCGGCGGACAGACCTCAGTTGGGGCGGTGCCACGCTCCTATCAAGTCACGCCGGGGATCCTCGGGTGGCGGCGGGCGACACAACGCATGTTGGTCAGGCCAGCTGGCCGACAGGCAATCTAAGAGTCAGCCCGCCGCCAACCGAGAACCAACCCGGTCGGTCGGACGCCACCGCCCGGCATCCCGGACGATGACACTGAGATCAATCTAGCTGGGTGGTGCGGTCAGTCCTTGGCCTTCATCTTCTTCCACTCAGCCTTGTGCGCCCGCTTTGCCGCCTGGTAGTCGAGCAGCGCCTGCGGTGAGTCGACGTCGCCGAGCGTCGGGTGCGGCGGCACGAGCTCCTTGGCGGCTTTGAGTTTGTAGCGCTTGGCAAGTACCGACCCCAGAGACTTCACCTTCATCTCGCCAAAGCCGGGGAGCGCCTCCAAGTTGGAGCGCAGCGCGCTCCCGTTCTTGGCATCGCTCCACACGCGGCCCGCGTCACCTTCGTATTCCTCCACGATGTGCACCGCCAGGTCGTGCACTCGCTTGGCCATCGCTCCAGGAAAGCGGTGCACCGCCGGTTTGACGCGAAACACCGCGTCGAGGTCGGCGGCGGCAAGCGTCTGCGGGTCGATCGCGCCGAGGCGCTCGCGAATCGCGAGTGGGCCCGCGAAGGCCTTCTGGACGGACACCTGCTGGTCGAGGGAAAATCCGATCAGCAGCGCCATCGGGTCCTCGGCGATCAGCCGGTTGGCCTCGTCGGAGTCGGTGAAGTAGAGGCGGGTGGGCACGGGCTCAATCGTACCGGCGGCTCATGCTTCTCCGCTCGCATACGTCTGCGCAGCCGCGAGGTAGAGCACTGCCTGCACACGCGCCACTGCCGCAACTGCCTCATCAGGAGGCAGCAACTCGGGATGGTGAAGTGGGCGCGACGAGAAGCCCCCGGCCCCCTCCAGGCCCACGAAGGCCATCGCCAGCGGCGCCAGCTCCCCGAAGAACGCGAAGTCATCCGAGCCGCACGAACGCCATGCGGGGGCTGGCGCAAGGCCGACTGCTGTGAGCAGGCCACGGGCGCCCTGCACGATCTCCGAATCGTTGTCAAGCGGCGGCTCGCCCGCCACAGTCACAAGGGTTGCCCGGCAGCCGTGTGCAGAGGCGATCCCCGACGTGACCTCCTCCACGAGCCTGTGCAACTCCTGGCGATCCTCTGGACGATGCGCGCGCAGGGCAAGCCGCGCGCGAGCCTGAGCCGGGATGACGTTCTCGGCGCTGCCCGCCTCTAGGACGCCGACCGTGAGCACGGCCGACTCGAGGGGATCGATCCTGCGGCCCACCTGGGCATGGAGGTCGACCACGATCTGGGCCAGCGCCAGGATCGGGTCGCGGCCCAGGTGTGGGTACGCGCCATGCGTGGATTCACCCTCGATGGTGATCTCCACCGCGTCACACGAAGCGTTCACCACGCCAGCGTCCAGCGCCACAGTGCCCCAGGGCAGCTCCGGGTGAATATGGGCCGCGACAACCGCTACGGGGGCGAGCTTCGCCACCTCACCTTGGGCTAGCTGCTGGGCGCCCGATGGGTAGGCCTCCTCGCTCGGCTGAAAGACAGCCAGTAGGGGAGCAGGCAACTCGTCGCGCAACTCGAACGCCGCTCGCGCCAGCGCCACCAGTGCCGCCATGTGCACGTCATGTCCGCATGCGTGCATCGTCGCTCCCGTGGCGCTGAAGTGCGCGTTCGTGCGCTCGCGCACCGGTAGGCCGTCCAGCTCCGCCCGCACCGCCACCGCCCGGGCGCTCGATCTGCCCACTAGGGCCAACCTGCCCGTGCCGGCGGCCGCGGTGCACTCGACCGTCAGCTCCGCCGCGATCATCGCCGCCGTCTGCTCCTCCTCGTGCGCGAGCTCCGGAAGTGCGTGCAGCCGGTGGCGCAGGTCAATCGCGCGGGGGATCTCGCGCTCGATGCCGGCCAGCAGTTGCTCAGTAGATAGAGGCATACCGGCGGCAGTTCCCCTCCAGATCGAGCTCCGCCGCAGCGGCGACCTCGGCACGCTTGACGCTCACGTACGCGTCGTACAGCAGCGGGCCCATCCAGCCGCGTGCGATCTGGTCCTGGGCAAGCGCCTCGAGCGCCTCCTCGAGCGACTGCGGCAGCGCGCCCACTCCGTAGCGCTCCGCCTCTGTTCCCTCCAGCTCCCCCGGGTCGCATTCGAGGATCGGGGGGGCAGGCAGCTTCTCGCGCACGCCCGCCAAGCCCGCGCGCAGGATCGCACCGAGGGCCAGATGTGGATTCGCCGAAGCATCCGCGCCGCGATACTCCAGGCGTAGCTGGCGCGCCGGATCGCCGCCGCCCAGGGTGACCGCCGGTGGGATGCGCAGCAGCGCCTCGCGGTTGCGTTGTGCCAGGCACACTGCCCCTGCGCTCCAGCGATGGGGTTGCAGGCGCGCGCTCGACACGGGGCTCGGCGCCGTGAGAGCGCTCAGCGCCCGCGCGTGGCGCAGGACGCCCGCCGCGAAGCGAGCGCCTAGCTCGCTGAGCCCTGCCGGCGCGTTGGCCTCGTAGAGCAGCGAGCGCCCTCCCGCGTCGAGCAGGTTGATGTGGATGTGCACCCCGTTGCCCGCCTCCGCCGGGTCGAGCAGCGCCGTGAAGCTCGCACGCATGCCCAGGCCGCGTGCCACCTCGCGCACGACCTCGCGTAGCACCACGCTTCGGTCCGCGCTCGCCAATCCCTCCGCCGCCGCGATCGGGATCTCGAACTGATTGGGGGCGTACTCAGCGAAGAACCGCTCAGGTTCCACGCCCGCCTCCACCAGGGCGTTCATCACACGTGTCCCAAACGGCTCCACCCGGCGCTGCGCCTCCAGTGAGAACGGTAGCGAGGACGGCTCGTCGAGCAGCAGCTGGAACTCGTGCTCGAAGCTCGCCATCATCCGCCCGCCAAGCTCCGACTCGACCTCTGCCAGCGCGTCACGCAGGAAAGTCCTGGGACAGCACTGCCACGGCTGTCCGTCCGTCTCGACGATGTCGCACAGGAGAAGCTCGAGGGCGCTCCCGCCCGGCTCCCCCTGCACCCGCACGCGCGTGGCGGGGTCGGGCAGCAGCCGCAGATCGCCGGTGGAGCCGAACGGGTTCGTCTCGGCGACCGGCCCCAGTGGGGTGAGCGCGTGGTTGGCCGGAACCCAGCCAACGCCAATCTCCAGCGCCGACTCCAGCTCGCTCGAAAACAGCGACCGCGCACGTACGATCGAGCCTAGGTCACAGCACAGCAGCGCCACCAGCTCGCCGCTGCTCACAGTTGGGACTCCTGGGTGACCGTGCCGTTGTCCCAAATCTCTTCTCGCAGGCCGACCCGCCGCGCGCCATCTCGGAGCGTGGCGGCGTCCTCCGCAAAGCTCACGACCAGCATGCCGCCCGCTGGCATGTCCCGCCGCTCGAGCGCCGCGGCAAGCCGCTCCTGTGGCTGCATGTGGACGCCTTGGTTACCAAGCGCCGGGTACGTGTCGGCCACCGCGTACAGTGTCCCGCCCGGTCCCGTTGCGCGTCCCACTACACAGGCGAAGTGCCCCACGTGCCAGTCCGGCTCGGGACCGTTCTGCTCGCCGTCGTAGAGGTAATCAAGCAGCTGGGCAGCGCTCGCTCGCGAGCCCCACAGGTGGTGCGTCGCGAAGTTCGCGATCAGCGTGACCGCTCGCGGGAGCGACTCGGCCATATCGAACAGTCCAGTAAGCGTCTGTGCTGTCCATGGCCCCGAGAGGGGCGTCACCGACAGCGCTCCCTCGGAGAGCCGCTCAATCGCCTTGCGCACTCCCTCGGCGGTGGTGCCCGAGACGTCTGAGTCCTCGATCGTGGGGATCGCCAGACGGTAATCACGCCGGCCTAGTTCTCCATGGGGAAGCGTGCCGGCATCGCGCATGCCCGATACCACGCTCCCTGCCGCCAGCGCCACCGCGTCCTGGTCGAGCGGCTCTGCTTCGCTGCTCGCAATGTCGGCCGCCTGGAGCGCCAACGCGCCGCAGAACGCGCCGCACAGGTCATCGCGCTGAGGAAGATCACGTGCGTGCGCTTCGAGCAGGCGCCGTGCTCCGGGCAGGAGCGTCAGCGGGGAGGGTGTCTCCATCGCTCAAATATACGTGTGCCCCGCTGAACGTTCGTCGGACGTAGCCGAAGGATCCGCTGCGGCCACAGCTGATCGACTAAACCGACGGGCCCTGTAATCAACCCGCGTGAAGTCAACCGCCCAACCAGCCGGGACACCGAGCGGGCACTGGTTGCTGCCAGCGTACGCGGCGGTATCCGATCGCCCCTCATCGGGTGAAGCGCCTGACGCAAATCGACACCGAGTGAGCGTGCCGGCAAGTCGGAGACAAGTACCTGAAGTATCTTGACAATCCCAAGACGTAGTGCGATAGTCGCAAGCCTGAACACCGCCGGCTGGTTTGTTCAACGGGGGCAGGTGAAATTACGAATAGGTACGCAGTAAGAGCCGCGGAGCTTGCACTACTGGCACGCGTCTATCTTTCAACCGACGCGGAGATCGGGCACTATGACACGTATCAGAACCTTGGCCCTCCCGATTACCGCGATCCTGCTCTTTGGCGCGATTGCAGTTGTCTCGGCACTGGGCCACGAATACAACGCAAAATCGACTCCTATCACCGCCACTGGGAAAAATCATACGTTCACAGCAGGCGAAGCGCTTATCACGTGCAAAAAAGCGGAATTCAAATACACGGGGACCACGGGAAAACACACGGTGATCGATGTGACGCCGGCTTACAAAGAATGCTCTGTGCTCGAAGAACCGGCAACAGTCAAAGTTGTAGAAAATGCACAATTCGAATTTGGTATTCCCCATGAAGTGAAAAGCAATGAATTCTCCCTTCTCTCGTCGATTGTTGGCGAAACAAGTGCCTCTCTTCTAATCACAGCGGAAATCGCCGGCGAAAATTGTGAAGTCAACTTTCCCGTCCAGTCGATTTTAGGAGAAACGACCAAGTTCGCCAACAACGCTGGCAAAACCGGCGCCGAAGTGAAATCCAAGCTCGAAAACGTAGAATACAAAAGCAACAGCAAATGCGCCGGCTTCGTCGGAAAAGAAGGCAAAAACGGCAAGTACGAAGGAAGCGCCAGCGAGACGGGTCTCATCATCGAATAACCGGCTGAGCCACGACGGACCGAAGTCGATCCGGTCGGGCGCAGGTGCCGGCCACCAGGCAACGACCCTCCGCATCGAGCCCAGGCGCGCGACAGAGTCAACGGGCGGGTATGCCCCAGTGGCTGCGCATCGATCTCGTCGTGCCCTTAGACTCAACCCTGTGGTTAGGTCTTGATAGCTGACCTGGGAGGGGACGGCGTTGCGCAACGAATGCCATGGTATGCCCGGCGTGTCACGGCGCGCTCGCTGCTTGGCCCTGCTGCGGCTTAGGCTCGCGGGCTGCGCGATCGCTGCGCTGCTGCTCAGCGCGTGGTTTGGCGCTCCAAGCCATGCGGTGGCGGCGGCGATCGAAGCCCCACCCGAACCTGGACAGTCAGGAGTCGCTGAGGGCCGCGTCTACGAGCAGGTCTCCCCGGAGGAGAAGAACGGCAATCAGGCCGGACCGGGCGTAAAAGGCGGCAACACCTACGGCCTCGCCACGGCCGACGGCTCGCGGGTGCTCTACTCGGATTCCGGCCCGATCGGAGAAGCGCACAGCGGAATCGACCCGTTCTCCGTCTCCGAACGCTCCGCCTCCGGTTGGAGCACCCGAGCAGTTCTGCCTGCGCCTCCCCCTGCGCCGCGCGATCCGGTTTCGCCGTTTGACCCAGTTTGGCTACTGCCGTCTGGCGACCTCTCGAATGCGGCGTTCGTCGCGTTTAACCCATTTGCCCCTAGCGGGGTGGACTTCACGAATCCAAACTTCGCATTCGCGAGCACGTATCTCACATATGGGGGCGCCCCTGCGACTTGGATCGGAGCTCCTACAGCCGAAGATCCGCTGCCCGCGCTGGAAGAAGTGAGCGACTCGTCAGATCTGGCCCTAGTCGGCGCATCGTCTGACCTCAGCGTCATCTACTACGAGTACTACGGAACGCTGGTTCCAGCGGATGCCCTCCGTCGCGAAGTTGTCGCTGCCGGAAACACGAAAGCCTGGGGCCTGTACGAATGGCGCGAAGGTCAACTGAAGGCCGCGGGCATCCTCCCGCCAGGGGAAGAAGGTCCCTATGCGGGAAAAGAGGATCCGTACGGGGCTGTTGCGGCGGGAATCGGAGAGAACTTCCTCAGCGTCACACCACCCGACTTCGCCAATGAGGTATCGAGCAGCGGCAACACGCTCCTGTTCATGAGCCCGGCGCCTGAATCCGAAAGCGGGCGACCAGCGCAGCTCTACGCACGTCTGGATGGGAACCGGACCGTGCTCGTCTCCCGCTCTGATCTCAGCGGTCATGCATCCCTTTCCGGACCTGTCGCTGTGAGCGATCTAAGCGAAACTCACGACGTCTACTACGCCTACGGATCGCCCGATGGCTCGCAGGTGTTCTTCACCAGCGAAGAAC
>JASLDD010000251.1 GCA_030151725.1 Solirubrobacteraceae bacterium | reverse complement strand
CACCGGACCGGTTGGGATCCTCGGGTACTACAACCCGCAGGCGATCATCCTTCCCGGCAGCGACGCAATCCAGAAAAAGCTGAACGAAACGTTCGAATATGAGGTCGCCACCGAAGCGTTCGGCCCCGGCGTCGTCTACGCGAACCCGTTCGTGAAAATCAACCCGCAGAAGGGCAACGCCGCAGAGCAGAAAGCCATCTGCAAGTACACCGAAGAGTGCAACGAACACGACAAAAAAGTCAACGCCGAAAAATACTACGGCCGTGAAGTGACCGCTGAAGAAGCGTCGCACTTCCCCGAAGGCGACATCCACCCGACCCCGGCTGGATACAAGTACCTCGCAAAGATCCTCTACGAAGCATTCGGCTACTAGAGATCCGAGCAGCAAGGCAGTGAGGTAGTACCTGGGGCGTCCCGCTTGGCGGGGCGCCCCAGTTTGTTAAGCGCTCGGTGCTCCGTCAAGCGTTCACGGTGCTCCGAGGCGCTCGGCAGCCTGTTCGAGGACGCCCAGCATCACCGGCGCCGCCGGCACCAGCCGGGCCCCGGCCGGCAGGGCCGCTATTACCTGGCGCACGGGGGGAGCGGGGGAGAGGGCCCGGATGGCGACGTCCTCGCGGACCACCGACAGCGCGAGCTCGGGGATCAGCGCCACTCCGACGCCTGCGGCCACGAGGCCCTGGACGGTCTGGTAGTCGTCGCTCTCGAACGTCACGATCGGCTCGAAGCCGGCGGCGTGACAGCTGCGCACCACGTGCATGGCGCAGGGACTCGAGCGCGAAGTCTGCACCCATGCGTCAGCGGCCAGGTCCGCGAGCTTGATGCGTTTGGAGGTGGCAAGACGATGATCTCGCGGCAGCGCCAGGTACATGGGGTCCGCCAGCAGCTCCACTCGCGTCATGTCCTGCAGCGGCAGGCTCTCGCCGGCGAACTCGAACAGCAGCGCCAGGTCGAGCTCTCCGGCCCGCAGACGCGGCACGATTTGCTCGGGCTCGCCCTCGGCAAGCGTCAGCTCGACGTCGGGGTATGCGGCGCGGAAGTTAGCGATCGCGTGAGGCATCAGGGTGGCGCCCGCGGTCGGGAAGGACGCCACGCGCAGGCGCCCCCCGCGCAGGCCCGCGATCTCCGAGAGCGCCGCTTCGGCTGCCTCCAGACCGGCGAGGATGCCCTCGGCGTGGCCGACGAGGGTCTGGCCTGCGGCCGTCAGGCTCACGCCCCGGGGGTGGCGCTCGAGCAGCGCCATGCCGGTCTCGGACTCGAGCGTGGCGATCTGCTGGGAGATGGCTGACTGCGTGTAGGAGAGGGCCTCGGCGGCGGCCGAGATGGAGCCGCGGTAGGCGACCTCCTTGAGCACCTTCAGGCGGGAAACGTTAAGCATAAGTAGAACTTATATTAGCAATCAAGAGAATCATTGGCGCTGATGGCAGGAGCGTGTCAACATCAGGAGAACAGAACTTCGACAGGTAAAGACCGGGGCTCTCTGAATGTCCGGTCATACAAGACAGGAGAACCAAAATGCCCGCCAAGATCATCGTCTCTTACGACGGAACCGCAAACGAGGACGACGCGGTCGCGCTCGGCCGGCTCTTCGCCAAGGCCGGCGGCGAGGTGTCGCTCGCATATGTCCGTCATACCTTCGAGCCGGACAGCGCTCGCGAGGACATCGCCCAGCACGAGGCTGTGAGCCTTCTCGACCGCGGCGTCAAGCTGCTCGGCGACACCTCGGCCAAGGTGCACGTGGTGAACGACCGCTCCACACCCGAGGGCCTGGCCGCGCTGGCCGAGCGTGAGGGTGCCGACGTGATCGTTTTCTGCTCGGACTCGCACACGGCCAAAGGCCACATCGCCATCGGCAACTCGGCACAGCGTCTGCTCGAGGGCGGCCGCACGGCTGTCGCGATCGCGCCGGTTGACCTCGCCGAGAACGTCGACGCCGCGGTCAAGCAGATCGTTGCCATCGGCGACGCCGACGGTGGCGCGCGTGAGACCGCCGAGGCTCTGGCTTCGGCGCTGGGCGCCTCAGTGGCGCCGGTGGTCAACCAGGACGCCGGCCTGCTCGTGATCGACTCGCGTCCCGAGGCTCAGGACGGCCGCGTGACGGTCAGCTCATCCGCTGCCCACCTGGTCGAGATCGCAACCTGCCCCGTGCTGGTCCTGCCGCGCGGCGCACGCCTGCAGTTCGGGCGCAGCTTCTCACCGGCAGCCGCCTAACACACCTCAAGCATCGACGCACAAGCGGCCGGAGCTCCTCAGCGGATGCTCCGGCCGCGAGCGCGTGCGTGCATGTAGCGCGCGAGCGCTTGCAGGAAGTCGAGGGTTCCGCCGATCAGATGTCCGATCGGGCCGGTCCACAGCCATGTCTCGAGACGGCTGAGGCGCGAGCGACCGGCGGGAGCTGTCACGAAGCGGCACGGTATCGTGGCGGACGTGTCGAGCGCCCTGAAGACCAAAGTCACCGACCTCGGCGACTCGCGTGTGCGACTGCAGGTTGAGGTCCCGTCCGAGGAGCTCGAGGGTCGTCTGGAGCGCAAGGCTCGACAGCTCGGCCAACAGCTGAAGCTCCCGGGCTTTCGCAAGGGCAAGGTCCCCGCACCGCTTGTCATCCAGCGAATGGGGCGTGAGGTGGTGCTCGAGGAAGCCGTGCGCGACACGATCTCCAGTTGGTACTCAGACGCGATCGAGACGGCCGGAATTGTGCCCGTGGGCGATCCTCAGCTCGACTTGGGCGAGCTGCCGGCGAAAGGCGGCGCGCTGGAGTTCACGATCGAGATCGGTGTGCTGCCCAAGGCCGAGCTCGGCGACTACAAGGCGCTCGAGGTCGCACGCCGCGAGCCAGAGGTTGCCGAGGAGCAGATCCAGGAGGAGGTCGAGGGCATGCGCGAGCGCCTGGCCCGCCTCGAGACCGCCGATCGACCGGCCGCCACGGGGGACTTCGTTGTCGTGGACTACGTAGGCTCGATCGCGGTCCAGAAGGATGGGCCCGACGGCGAGCCTGAGTGGGAGCTCTTCGAGGGTGGTGAGGGACGCGACCAGCTCGTGGAGCTGGGGGGCGGCAACCTCATTCCGGGCTTCGAGGAGTCGCTGATCGGCGCCAGCGCTGGTGAGACGCGCACAGTTCCACTGACCTTCCCGGCGGAGTACGGCAACACCGAGCTGGCCGGACGCGACGCATCGTTTGAGATCACCGTCAAGGAGGTCAAGCTCAAGGAGCTGCCGGCGCTCGACGACGACTTTGCGACCGATGCCGGCTTCGATGACCTGGAGGAGCTGCGTGCAGACATCCGGGCGCGGCTGCTGGAGGTCGAGGAGGGGCGCGTGGAGGCGGACTTCCGCCAGGCGGCGCTCGACGCGGCCGTGAGCAGCGCGCGGGTTGCGACGACTCCTGAGTTGGTCAAAGCGCGAGCCCGGGAGATGTGGGAGCGGATGCTGCATTCGCTGTCGCACCGCGGGATCTCACGCGAGGCGTATCTGCAGATCACGGGACGTGAGGAGTCCGAGATCCTCACGGAGATGGAGCCCGAAGCCGAGCTGGCGCTGCGCCGCGAGGCGGTCATCACGGCAATCGTCGAGGCTGAGAGCATCAGCCCTTCGGAGGAGCAGTTGCTCGAGGCGCTGGCACCTACGGCGGAGCGCGAGCAGGTGGAGCCGGAGAAGCTGCTCTCCGACCTGCGCTCGGCGGGGCGCTTGGAGGAGGTGCGCGAGGATCTAGCGGCACGCCAGGCAATCGACCTGCTGGCAGAGGCGGCCAAGCCGATCCCGCTCGCACAGGCACAAGCGCGCGAGCAGCTGTGGACACCTGAGAAGGCAGCCGCCGATCAACCCGAGTCCGAGGCGCCCGCCAAGCTGTGGACGCCGGCCGATTAGAGATCGACCAGCTAGCCTCTAGAGGAATCCGGTCGGCGAAGCGAAACAAAGGCGAGGACTATGAGCCCACTTGTCCCAATGGTCGTCGAGCAGACATCGCGCGGTGAGCGAGCGTTTGACATCTACAGTCGGCTGCTCAACGAGCGGATCATCTTCCTTGGGACCCCTGTGGACGATCAGATCGCCAACCTGATCGTGGCGCAACTGCTGCATCTCGAGTCCGAGGATCCTGAAAAGGACGTCTCGCTCTACATCAACTCCCCCGGCGGATCGGTGTACGCGGGCCTGGCCATCTACGACACGATGCAGTTCATCAAGCCCGACGTGCAGACGATCTGCGTGGGCATCGCTATGTCGATGGGCGCGCTGCTGCTGGCGGGCGGAGCGGCCGGCAAGAGGATGGCGCTGCCCAACGCCAAGATCCTCATCCACCAGGTCTCATCGAGCTTTCAGGGGCAGGCCACAGACATCGAGATCCATGCAAAAGAGATCATCGACGTGCGTCGGCGCCTGGACGAGATCATCGCCAAGCACACGGGCAAAGATCTGGAGAAGGTGCGTGAAGACACCGAGCGCGATTACTTCATGAGCTCGGAGGAGGCCAAGGAGTACGGAATTATCGACCGAGTGATCTCGGAGCACTAAAGCCGCCCGCTGAGCGGCGCGAGGCTGTGTCCTCGGTCGCTCGCGTGCAAAGCACGACACGCTTCCTGCGTCCGTGCCTCGCTTGCCCAGCGGCCGGCTTACTGAGCAAGTGATGGGAGAGCCCTGATATGGCCAGACCGACAGATTCCAACGAGCAGCTCCTCTGCAGCTTTTGCGGCAAGTCCCAGCGGCAGGTCAAGAAGCTAATCGCCGGGCCCGGCGTCTACATCTGCGACGAGTGCATAGATCTCTGCAACGAGATCATCGACGAGGAGCTGTCGGCTCCGCCGGCGTTCGACATCGAGAACCTGCCCAAGCCGCGCGAGATCTACGAGGTTCTCGATGAGTATGTGGTCGGCCAGGATCCCTCCAAGCGCACGCTGTCAGTGGCGGTCTACAACCATTACAAGCGTGTTCAGATGATGATGTCCGGCGACTCGGACATCGAGCTGCAGAAGTCGAACATCCTGCTGCTGGGGCCAACCGGCTGCGGCAAGACGCTGCTCGCGCAGACACTCGCGCGAACGTTGAACGTGCCGTTTGCGATCGCCGACGCCACTGCGCTAACCGAGGCCGGCTACGTGGGCGAGGACGTGGAGAACATCCTCCTGAAGCTGATCCAGGCGGCCGACTACGACGTCAAGAAGGCGGAAACGGGGATCATCTACATCGACGAGGTCGACAAGATCGCACGCAAGGCCGACAACCCGTCGATCACCCGCGACGTCTCCGGGGAGGGCGTGCAGCAGGCGCTGTTGAAGATCCTCGAGGGCACGCAGGCGTCCGTTCCGCCGCAGGGCGGGCGCAAGCATCCCCACCAGGAGTTCCTGACGATCGACACGACCAACGTGCTGTTCATCTGCGGCGGCGCGTTTGCGAACCTCGACAAAGTGATCGAGCGACGGATCGGGCACAAAGGCGTGGGCTTCGCGGCTGCGATCGAGGCCAAGGCGGAGCGC
Source organism: Solirubrobacteraceae bacterium (assembly GCA_030151725.1). Taxonomy (GTDB): domain Bacteria; phylum Actinomycetota; class Thermoleophilia; order Solirubrobacterales; family Solirubrobacteraceae; genus Palsa-744. The sequence continues at coordinate 12,455 of JASLDD010000251.1, read as the reverse complement.
GACACGGGCGAAGTCTTCGAGCACTGCCTACCCGAGGATCTGATCGAGTACGGGCTGATCCCTGAGTTCATCGGTCGCCTGCCGGTGGTCTCGGCCGTGCACCAGCTCACCCGTGAGGATCTGGTCTCCATCTTGGTCGAGCCGCGCAACGCGCTGGCCAAGCAGTTCCAGCGCTTCTTTGCCTTCGACGGTATCGAGCTGGTGTTCTCCGACGATGCCCTCACGGCGGTCGCGGAGAAGGGACTTGAACGAGAAACGGGCGCGCGCGGACTGCGCTCGATCATCGAGGAAATACTGCTGGAGGTGCAGTTTGAGCTGCCCTCGCGTCGCGACGTGAAGAAGTGCGTGGTCACCAAGGAGACGGTCGAGAAGGGCCTCACGCCCACGCTCGTCACCGAAGCGGCCCCGGAGGAAGAGGACTCCTCGCTGCGCGAGGAGTCCGCGTGATCTGAGCCACAGAGCTCCTAGGCGTGACCCACGCGTCGCTCATCGCTCCCCGCTACCATCGCGACTGTGTCCAAATCCAAATCACTGACATCCTCGAAGTCCAAGCGCTCGCGCTTGAAGGCACTCCCATGGGCAGCGCTGCTGCAGGCGGGCATGGTCATCGGCAAGCGCTGGCGTTCGCTCTCGGACAAGGAGCGTGCGCGCCTCAGCTCTCTGGTGCGCGACTCGGGTGGCCGACTGAACAATCTGAACGAGAAGGAGCGCAAGGACCTCAAGCGTCTCGCGGGCAAGCTCGACCTCAAGGGCATGGTCCGGGACCTCGTGACGATCTCGCGCGGCGGCCGCAGGGGCCGTCGTCGCTCCTAGCAGGCAGAGGGCTAGCGCAAATGCCTGACGTCCTCGACGAGCTCCCCACGCAGGAGCTCCACGATCGCGCCGTTCGCCGTGCCGAGAAGCACCTGGATGTCAAGTTCTTCTGGTCGCTGCTCAAGATGATCCCGGCTGCCCAGGCGATGAGTGGCGATGAGGGCGAGGCCGAGTACGACATCCAGTCTTCCAAAGGGATCATCCTCGACGCTCTGCACAGCGGCGAGGGCGAGCTCGGACAGGCGCTACGGCCGGTGTTCCTCGACTACCTGCGCAGGCATCCCGACGCATAGGCGTCCGCTCCACCATCTGTCCGCCGCCAACTCCGCCCCCAAAGATGCCTGACTCCAAGCGCGCTGAGCAGAAGACCAAGTGGACGCAGGCGCGTGCCGAAAGCCAGTTGCGCTCGCTCGAGCTGTTTGGGATGCGCTTCGGACTGGACCGGATGCGGCGCATGATGACCGCGCTGGGCTCGCCCGAGCGCAGCTACGCCTCGATTCATGTGCTCGGCACCAACGGCAAGTCCTCGACCACGCGGATGACGGCAGCGATCCTCGAGCGCCACGGACTGCGCACGGGCGCCTACCTGTCTCCGCATCTGACCTCCTACAGCGAGCGTGTGCTGGTGGCGGGAGAGGAGATCGACCAGGATGCCTTCGCAGCGGCGATCGCACGCGCGACGTGGGCATCGGAGCACGTCAACCGCACGCTCGCGGAGGACGATCGGGTCACGCAGTTCGAACTGCTCACGGCGGCCGCGCTGTGGCAGATGGCGCAGGCGGGCGTGGAGGTGGCGGTCATCGAGGCCGGGCTGGGCGGGCGCTATGACGCCACGAGCGTGATCGATGCGCGCGTGATGGTGCTGACGAACGTCGGCCTCGAGCACACGCGCTGGCTGGGGCCGACGGTCAGAGACATCGCCGAGGAGAAGCTCGCGGTGGTGCCCACGGGAGGCACGCTCGTGCTCGGCGCCGATCTCGATCCGAGCGCGTTGGAGGTGGCTGAGAGGGTGGCCGACGAACGCGATTGCACGATCGTGCGCCCGCAGCCGCTCGACCCCGACACGACACTAGGGGCTCAGGGCCCATTTCAGCGACGGAACTTCGCCCTCGCGCGTTCTGCCGCGGAGGCATATCTGGTTGATGCGGGGATCGCGTTGCAAGAGGACGCGGTGCGAGCAGCCGCCGCTGAGACGCTGGTGGAAGGTCGTCTGCAGCTGATCGACGACGATCCGCTCACGCTGCTCGACGGAGCGCACAACCCCGATGCGGTCAGGGCGCTCGTGCAGGCACTCCCGGAGATCCTCGGCGAGCGGCCGGTAGCGCTTGTTCTAGGCGTTCTGGAGGACAAGGACGCAGCCGCGATGCTCGCGAGCCTGCTGCCGCTGTGCCAGGCGGCGTGGTTCACTGCGCCACCTAGCCCGCGCGCGCTGCCGCCTGCGGCGCTGCAGTCGCTTGCCCGTCAGATGGGCTTCGCGGAGGTGGAGTGCGAGCTGCGACCCCTGCGCGCGCTTGGTCGCGCGCGCGAGTGGGCGCGCGAGCGCGACGGCGGGGTGCTTGCTACCGGATCGGTCTACCTCGTGGGCGATCTGCTCGGTGAGCTCGAGCGCTCGGAGCGGCGCGCAGAGCGCTCGCGGAGCGCGACGCAATGAACGAGAACGGACCTTCGGTCCTCACCATGATCGGCGCCGTGGCGCTGATCGTTGCATTGGTGATCCTCGTGTTCTTCGCCGCGGGGTATGGATTCGGCCGGTTGTTTCTCTAAACTCAGCCGGCCGATGCCACCGCTCGCATACTTCGGAATTGAAAGCAGCGGCCTGAACCTGGCCGTCGACCTGCTGATTCTGTTCGTGGCGGTCTTCTATCTCTCGCTGATCTACTGGACCTACGCCGATGCGCGGCGGCGGATCCACGATCCGATGCTGATTGGATGCGCGACGGCGGCGTCGCTGTTCCCGTTTGTGGGGACGATCGTCTACATGATCCTGCGCCCGCCCGAGTACATCGAGGACGTGCACGAGCGCGAACTCGAGATACAGGCGGCGGAGGCGCGTCTGCACCAGCTGGACCAGTCGCTGTGCCCCCACTGCGACTACCGCGTGGAGCGCGACTTCGTCCGGTGCCCGAGCTGCCTGCGCAAGCTCAAGGAGCGCTGCGTGAGCTGCTCGCGTCCGCTCGACCAGGCATGGACGATCTGTCCGTACTGCGAGGCGGATGTCCCCGGCATCGCCGCGCCGCGCACGCGTCGCAGACGGGCGCCGCTGGAGAGCGACCTTGCCGATCTCGATCGACCGCTGGCGAGCAAGCAGGATGGGGGTACGGAGGAAGCGGCGCCGATTGCGGCGTCTGAGCCGGTCGTGAGACCGCGCGGGAGCGGACGTGCCACACGTCCCCGCCCGACCTCCTGAATCACCGACCTTCTCAACCCGAGCAAAAAGGAACCCATGGACCGAACTCTGATCCTCGTAAAGCCCGACGCCTTCGCCCGCAGCTTGACCGGCGAGATCGTGGCCCGCTTCGAGCGCAAGGGCTTGAAGATCGTCGCCCTGCGGCACATGACGGTCACGCGTGAGCTGGCCGAGCGCCACTACGCCGAGCACGCCGAGCGCCCGTTCTTTGGCGAGCTAGTCGACTTCATCACCTCGGGCCCGATCGTGGCGATGGTGCTCGAGGGCACCGATGCGGTCAAGGCCGCGCGCCAGTTGATCGGGGCGACCAACCCGCTGGAGGCCACGCCGGGGACGATTCGCGGAGATTTCGCAATCGAGATGGGCACGAACATGGTCCACGGCTCGGACTCGCCCGAGTCGGCGGCCCGTGAGGCAGAGCTGTTCTTCGGGGACCTGTAGTCGCTGTCTGAGCTGCCCTCCCTGGTCCTTGCCTCGCGCTCACCGCAGCGCAGCGCGTTGCTTGCTCGCATGGGAGTGCCGTTCACGGTGAGGGTCTCCGATGCGCCGGAGATCGAGCAGGGGGAGGACCCGGGTGCGGTTGCGGTGGAGAACGCGCTGCGCAAGGCGAGGGCCTCGCTGCGCCCGGGCAGCAGCGAGGCGGTGCTTGGCTGCGACACGATCGTGGTGCTCGACGGCGTGATCTACGGCAAGCCGGCAGACGAGGCCGCCGCCCGCAAGACGCTTGACGCGCTCGGCGGGCGCACGCACGAAGTCCTCAGCGGCGTGGCTGTGCTGCTCGAGGATGGGCGCTCGGAGCTCGTCGAGAGGACGGCGGTTGCTCGCACGAGGGTCACGTTTCGCGCAATCGACGAGCAGCTGCTCGATTGGTATGTAGGCACGGAGGAGTGGCGTGGGCGCTCCGGGGGCTATGCGATCCAGGGCGCGGGCGCCAAGTTGGCGCTCGAGGTTGACGGTGAAGAGGAGAACGTCGTGGGGCTCCCGTTGGCCAGGCTGCCGGAGCTCTGTCCGGAGCTGTTTTAGCCTGCAAAACCGCTGGCAACCTGCACGTCTGCGGAGGTACGTTCGCTACACTGCCCCTCGGGTGCGCCCCCATGAGCGCTGGCCGCCGAACGCCCACGCGTTGCAGCGGCGCCAGAGCGGAATAAGCGCGCCCCTTTCTCTCTCTATATATGGGCATCTTCAGCTATCTGACAGGATTCGGCGGTCGCGATATGGCGGTCGACCTGGGCACTGCCAACACACTGGTCTACGTGCGCGGTCGCGGCATCGTGCTGTCGGAGCCAAGCGTGGTGGCGATCGACTCGCGTACCGGCGAAGTGCACGCCGTTGGGATCGAGGCAAAGCGCATGCTGGGGCGCACGCCAGGCACGATCCAGGCGATTCGCCCGCTCAAGGACGGGGTGATCGCGGACTTCGACGTGACGGAGCAGATGCTGCGCCACTTCATCCAGAAGGTCCATCAGAACCGCTGGGCGCACCCGCGGGTGGTCGTGTGTGTGCCCTCTGGAGTAACCGGCGTGGAGAAGCGTGCGGTCGAGGAGGCGTGCCTGTCGGCGGGCGCGCGGACGGCCTATCTGATCGAGGAGCCGATGGCCGCAGCGATCGGCGCGGGGCTGCCGGTGGGTGAGCCGACGGGCTCGATGGTCGTGGACATCGGTGGAGGAACCTCTGAGGTCGCTGTGATCTCGCTCGGCGGGATCGTGGTGTCGCAGTCGATTCGCGTGGGGGGCGATGAGATGGACGAGGCGATCATCAACTACGCAAAGAAAGAGTACAAGCTGCTCATCGGTCAGCAGACAGCCGAGGAGCTCAAGCTCGAGATCGGCTCTGCGTGCCCGATGAGCGAGGAGCTCCAGGCTGAGATCCGCGGGCGCGACATGGTCGCTGGACTGCCCAAGACGGTTGTGCTGACGAGCGAGGAGATCCGCCAGGCACTGGAGGAGCCGCTCAGCCAGATCATCGATGCGGTCAAGGAGACCCTCGATCGCACCCCGCCGGAGCTCGCCTCGGACATCATGGACCGGGGGATCATGCTCGCGGGAGGCGGCTCGCTGCTACAGGGACTCGACGTGCGTCTGCGCGAGGAGACGCAGATGCCCGCGCACCTGGCGGAGTCGCCGCTTACGTGCGTGGCGGTCGGCTCGGGCCGCTCGCTCGAGGAGTTCGAGGCCATCCATCGCTCCAATCGGACATCGCGCAACCGCCGTCGCCGGTAGCAGCACACGCACGATGTGTGTCACGGTCTGCTCGTAGCGGGGGTACTCTGTCGCGTGAACGCTTCGGAAGGTAGTTATTGGTGTATGACAAGACGGTCAGGCGTAGGCGTGCAGTTCTTGTGCTGCTCGTCGTGCTGTCCCTGCTGCTACTGACGGCCTACTTCGGCGAGGCTCCGAGTGGACGCCTGCATGGCGTGCAGCGCGCCTTCCTGACGGTGGTCTCCCCAATCCAGGACGGCGCCAACAAGGCGCTGAAGCCGGTCCGCGACCTGTTCGGCTGGTTCGGCGACACGCTGCATGCGAAAAGCCAACGCAACGAACTGCGCAAGCAGAACAATGCGCTGCGCTCCCAGCTGGCCTCCGATGCGTCCGAAAAACGCACCTATCGCCAGCTGATCGCCCTCTACAAGCTCGACCAGCTCACGGTCAACAGCTATCACCCGGTGACCGCGACGGTCGTGGTCGTGACGCCCAACATCTGGTACTCGACGGTTGACATCGACAAGGGCACGAACGCGGGCATCAAAGTCAACGATCCGGTCATCAACGGCGAAGGCCTCGTGGGGAAGGTGGCAAGCGTGGTCGGCGACGGCGCGCAGGTGGACCTCATCACAGACAGCTCGATGGGCGTCTCGGCGCGGATTGGCACGGGTAACGCGACCGGGATTGTGCGCCCGAAGGTCGGCGAACCAAACGACCTGCTGATGGAATACCTGCCCGCGAACTCCCAGCCGGTGAAGGGTGAATGGGTTTACACCTCCGGCACGGTTGGCCCCGACGCCTCTCTGTACCCACCCGGGATCACGATCGGCCAGGTCACCTCGGTGGGCGAAGAAAGCGCCTACAAGTCCGTGAATGTCAGCCCGGCGGTCAACCTGCACAATCTCGACATCGTGCAGGTTCTGACCAGTGGATCGGGGACCAAGGCGTCGAACATCAGCCGCGTCGCGACAAGCCTGCCTGCGGGTCAGCTCAGCGGCACTGGCACGGGCAGCGAACAGCTCGCCTCGACGGGCTCTGAAGGATGAGCAACTCGAGCCCCGCCGCGCTGTATGCGCGGATTGCCGCTCTGGCGTTGGTGGTTGTGTTCTTCCAGATCGGGGTCGTCTCGGAGGTCCCCGTGTTCGGGGTCAGCGCGGACCTGTCGCCGCTGCTGGTGGCATTTGTGGGCCTCCTGTGCGGCTCGACGCTGGGAGCGGCCAGCGGCTTCGCGATCGGGCTGTTCGTCGACCTGGCACTGTTTCAGACGCTGGGCCTGACATCGCTGATCTTCACGCTCATCGGATATTGGTGTGGGCGCCTGCGCGAGCTGCGCGACCCGCAGGGCGCGCTCGTTCCGCTGCTGCTCGGCGCGGGCGTCTCGGCGGCATCGCTGGTGGGGTACTCGGTGATGGAGTTCATGCTCGGCGTCGATGCGCCGGTGAGCCTCGAGCTGCTGCGCCAGATCCTGGTGGGGGTGATCGTCAACACGATCGTCGCGCTGCCGATGTGGGTGCTCGTGCGCCGCGCCCTCGTTGGCGCGCTGCCGGAGGACCCGCGCAGGAGGCGCAGGCGGGCGTATACGACTGGGGGCCTCAGCCCCCTCTCCAAAGCATGATTCCACGGCCACGCATGGCGGCGCCGGATCTGCGTCCTCGTTCGCTCGTGTACCGAAGCCGGGAGACACTCGCTTCGCTCGCATCCCCGTTTCGGCCAGCATACTTCGCTCGCTGCGTCCTTGACCGGCTTGCCCTGCGTGGCCGTGGAAGCGGAAGTGGGCTACTCAGATGAGCTCTGCGGAGCGGGCTCGTCCCAGCGATCCTCGGGTGCCGGTCTCGCCGCAGCTCGCGCTGCGCGTGGCGATCATCGGCGGGGCGGCGATGCTGATGTTTGGCATCATTTTCTTCCGCCTGTGGTACCTGCAGGTGCTCTCAGGGGAACGCTACGTGCAGCAGGCGAATGCCAACCGCGTGCGCAAACTGCCGATAGCGGCGCCACGGGGGGAGATCCTCGACCGCGACGGGCGCCCGATCGTGACCAGCGTGACGAGCAACGCTGTTGAGATCGTGCCCAGCGAGATGCCTGCTGCCGTCAGCGCACAGGTGGCGACCTACGAGAAACGTCTCGCGACGGTGGAAGCGGCGCACCTGCCCGCGCTTGAAGCACTGCTGCGCTACGACCGGGTGCTCAAAAGCGCCGACCGTAAGGCCACTCGCTCGCAGCGGGACGAGAAACGCCACCTGGAACGGGCGGCACATGTGCCCAAGGTGGCGATTCCGCCGCTGCCGGTCTCGGCGCATACGGCGCGCAGCCTGTTCACTCGCCTGGGACGCGTGATCGACATCAGCGCTCGCGGGATCGACGACAGGGTCGTCCAGGGCATGACGGCGACGCCGTACGCCAATGTGACCGTCAAGACAGACGCTGGAGCTGGCGCGCTGACGGTGCTCGGCGAGCGCCAAAACGAATTCCACGGCGTCCTCCAGCGCCCGATCTCGCTGCGCGCCTACCCATATGGGGAAATGGCGGCGCAGGTTCTGGGGCACGTGGGGCAGGTCTCAGAAGCCGAGTTGAAGCTGTCGGGCTTTCGCAGCGTGCTGCCCGGCACGGTGGTGGGCCAGGAAGGGCTCGAGTTCTACTACGACCACTATCTGCGTGGGACCACAGGCGTGGAACGCGTGGAGGTCAACGCGGCCGGCGAACCGGTCCCGGCCAACCTCGAAGAAACGCCTCCCCAAACGGGGCGCAGCATGAAGCTCACGCTCAACCTGGGTCTCCAGCAGGCAAGCGAAAAAGCCCTGCGCATGGGGATCGATGAGGCGCGGGCCGGTGGCAAACCGGCCACGGCGGGCGCGTTCGTGGCGATGGACCCGCGCAACGGGGAAGTGCTCTCCATTGGCTCCTATCCGAGCGTCGATCCCAACAAGTTCGCCAAACCACTCACCAATGCCGAATATTCCAGCCTGACGGGGAGCTCGACCGGGGATCCACTGGACGATCGAGCCGTGAACGGCACCTATCCCACAGGCTCGACGTTCAAGCCGATAACAGCCCTTGCGGCGCTTGAAGCGGGCATCATCACGCCCAATGAAGGACTCGGCGCCGGGCAGTGCATCACGGTGGGCGGCGAGCAGTTCTGCAACGCCGGCCACGCCGAATTCGGCGCTGTGGGCCTGGTGCAGGCGCTGAAGGTCTCCTCGGACACCTACTTCTTCGAAGTCGGCCGTCGCGCCAATGCGCGCGGGCGCGTGATCCAGAAGAAGGCCCTCGAACTGGGCGTGGGGGAGCCGACAGAAATCGATCTGCCCAGCGAGTTCCATGGCGTGGTTCCTGACGCCAAGTGGCGTGAACGCGAGAACAAGCTCGAGCTGGCATGCCGCAAGCGCACGCACGTCTCATCGTGCGGCATCGTCAGCGAACCGCGTCCGTGGACTGTCGGCGACAACATGCACCTGGCGGTCGGGCAGGGGGATCTGCTGACGGATCCTCTGCAGATGGCGGTCGCCTACTCGACGATCGCCAACGCCTACAACCACGACGGCGTAGGCACGGTCGTCAGGCCGCATCTTGGCAAGGAGATCGACGAAGCCAACGGCAGCCTGCTGCAGACGCTGAGCTTCCCGGCACGCCGGCATGTGCACCTGAACCCGACCGACGTGGGCCTCGTGATGGAAGGGCTGCACGAGGCGGCAAGCCAGCCGGGCGGCACCTCGGCGGAAGTGTGGGCCGGGTGGGACCAGAGCCAGCACCCTGTGTTCGGAAAGACGGGGACTGCGCAGCACGGCTTTGAAGAAGACCAGTCCTGGTACATGTGCTACATCGGCGACCCCAACCACCCGATTGTGATCGCGGTGACCGTCGAGCAGGGTGGCTTCGGCGCCGAAACAGCGGCCCCGATTGCGCGCTTGATCGCATCCAAGTGGTTCGGCAAGACAGCGAAGTTCGTGGCGGGAAGCTCAAAGACGCTGTGAAGGGTCGAACGTCATGCCGCTGAGCCCAATTCAGCCGCCCAGCGACGCCGGCGTGGAGGCGCCACGGTCGCTGCAGTTGCCGTTCGATCCGCTGCTCACGCTCGCGGTGCTCGCGCTGGCGGCCTGCTCGATCGTGACGCTCAAAGATGCCACCAAGAACTTGATCCAGGGCGACCCCCATTACTACGTGGTGCGCCAGGGGGTCTATCTGGGGGTGGGCGTGGTGGCGATGTTCGTTGTCTCACGTATCGACTACGCGCGCCTGCGCCAGTTCAAAAACGGGATCTACGCGGTTCTGCTGCTCACGATCCTGGCGGTCCTCGGGCTGGGGCACGCCGCCAAAGGCTCCGTGCGGGCGATCAACCTGCCGCTGTTCTCGTTCCAGGCTTCCGAGCTTGGCAAGGTGCTGCTGATCGTGGCGCTGTCGGCGCTGTTGGTTGACCGGGCGCGGGAGCTGCGCCAGCGCGACACCACGATCCGCCTGATGATCGCCGCGCTGATACCGGCGATGCTCGTGATCGCGCAGCCGGATCTCGGCTCGGGGATGGTCTACATGGTGATCGCCTACATGCTGCTGTTCATCGCGGGAGCCTCCTGGCGACACCTCGCAGCACTCGCCGCGCTGGTGATCGTGTCGGCGGCATTCGTCCTCGTGGCAGCACCGGCAGCGGGCATCCACGTGCTCAAGCCCTACCAGACAGAACGCCTGACAGCCTTCCTGCACCCAACTTCGACACCCCACAAGAAGGGCAGCACCGAACCGGAACCCACCTACCAGCAACAGGAGTCAAAGATCGCGATTGGATCGGGTCAGAAGACCGGCCGTGGCTCGCGCGGGAGCCAGGTTCCGCTGCACTTCGTGCCCGAGAGCCACACCGATTTCGTGTTTGCGGCGGTGGGCGAACGCTATGGCTTTGTGGGGGCGGGGCTCGTGCTGTTGTTGTACGGGCTGCTCATATACCGCGCGCTGCGGGTGCTGGTCATGGCCAAGGACCTGTTTGGCTCGCTGATTGCGGCCGGAGTAGCGGCTATGCTCATGTTCCAGGTCTTCGTCAACGTAGGGATGACAATTGGGATCATGCCCATCACCGGTGTCACGCTTCCGCTCATGAGCTATGGCGGCTCATCTGTGATCACAACCCTGTTGGCAGTTGGCCTGTTGCAATCGATCTATGTGCAGGCGCGCGCCTCGGCAGCGCTCAAGGGCCGCGTTCTGCGCTACTAGACACCAATGTCCGCCGAGCATCCCCACCAGACCATCAGCCCCCAGGGGCGGCGCGCCCAGCAGCGGCGCACGATGGATCGGTGCCGTTCAACACGGCCCCCCGAAATCGGCTCGGCCCATTTCTACATCGAAAGACTGGATCAAATTGAAAAAGCAAGTGCTTGTCAGCGTCGACCGCGCGGAGACGCGCGTGGCGCTTCTGGAGGCCAGCGGAACGCCCGCAGCCTCGCGCTCTTCCTCAACTGCGCAGAAGGCGGCCAGCGGTCGCAAGCGCGGCAGCGGCGCTCCGGAGGCCGGCTACAGGGTCGCTGAGCTCTACATAGAGCGCCGCGGCGGGCGCTCGATCGTGGGCAACATCTACAAGGGCAAGGTCGACAACGTCCTGCCCGGCCTGGAGGCGGCATTCGTCGACATCGGCCTCGAGAAGAACGGCTTCCTGCACGTCGATGAGATCGTGCTCCCGGGCGTCGAGACCCCCAAGCGCGGCCGTGGCGGAGGTGGCGGGCGCAAGATCTCCGATCTGCTCAGCCCCGGGCAGGAGATCGTGGTGCAGGTCGTCAAGGACCCGCTGAAGACGAAGGGCGCGCGCCTGTCGATGGAGCTCACGATCGCGGGCCGCTACATGGTCTACGCGCCGACGGGCGAGGGCATCGGCGTGTCGCGGCGCCTGGAGGACAAGGAGCGCGAGCGACTGCGCCGTCAGACCTCCAACCTCGAGCTGGGCAGTGGCGGCGTGATCGTGCGCACGGCCGCCCACGGCGCCAAGCGCGAGGACTTCGAACGCGAGCTCAAGTACCTGCACAAGCTGCACGAGGTGCTCGTCAAACGCGTCGAGGACACGGTCGCCCCGGACCTGGTCTTCCAGGAGGCAGACCTGTCGGTGCGGGTGGTGCGCGACATCTTCTCGGCGCACTTCGAGCGGGCGATCGTGGATGACGAGCAGCAGTACCACCGGCTGGTGTCGTTCTTTACGCGCACGGCTCCCGAGCTGGTGGAGCGGGTGGAGCTGTGGAAGCAGGACGAGCCGCTGTATGAGAACTACGGCGTGGACAAGGCGATCGAAGGGGTGCTCTCGCGCCGGGTGGATCTGCCCAGCGGCGGCTATCTGATCATCGACTACGCGGAGGCGCTGACTGTCATCGACGTCAACTCCGGCAGCTTCATCGGCCGCGGCAAGGGCGCGGGCTTGGAGGACACGATCACGAAGACCAACCTGGAGGCGGCCGAGGAGGTCGTCAACCAGCTACGCCTGCGCGACATCGGCGGCATCATCGTGATCGACTTCATCGACATGGCCCGCGCGCGCAACCGCGACGCGGTCATGAAGACGCTGCGCAAGACCCTCGACGAGGACCGCACGAAGACGTTCACGGCGGAGATCTCGAAGCTGGGCCTGGTGGAGATGACTCGCCAGAACGTCACAGAGGGCGTGCGCGAGATCATGAGCCGCCCATGTCCCACGTGCGAGGGCGAGGGCGTGATCCGCTCGGAGGAAACGATTGCGATCGAGTTCGAGCGCAAGCTGCGAGACGTGGCGGTCGAGCACCCCGACGCAGAGGCGTTCCTCGTGCAGGTCAACCCCCGTGTGAGCACCCAGTTCACAGGCCACAACTCGCGGGTGCTGCATGCCCTGGAGGCGCAGACGGGCAAGTCGTTCCTGTTCGAGGGCTCGGAAGGGCTCGCGCTCGACCACTTCGCGATCACCTTCGAAGGCACCCGCGAGGAGGTCGAGGAGCGCGCGCTGCCGTTTCGCCAGGGCGACGAGGTGCTCGTCGAGATCGTCGAGCCGCACATGTACGACGAGGACGACGCCGTGGCCAAGGTCGACGGCTACATCATCT
>JASLDD010000238.1 GCA_030151725.1 Solirubrobacteraceae bacterium | reverse complement strand
GAAGTGCGACCCGGTGATGGAGGGGGCGGCAACATATCCGGCCCAGTTGCTGCTCACGTCCGCTGCTTGCGCGCTGCCTGCAACGGCGAGGCTTGCCAGCATGGTCAAGCCGATGGTGCCGAGTCGGGCGAGGGTCTGGATCGTCCTTGATGTCATCGTCGCGCAAGCCTTCCCGTCTTGCCTTAGATGACTATAGGCGCCGGGTAAGAAGGGCCTAGGAGTGCGTGGCCGGTGCGATCAGTGTCTGCATGCCCGCCTCTGTCCACACCGTCTGCTCGCGCCCGGGGCCCACGCCCACGAGTGCCACCGGCACGCCGATGTGCTCGGCGATGAAGTCGAGATATTCGCGGGCGCCGTCCGGGAGATCGGAGAGCGTGCGGCACTCCCCTAGGTCCTCCTTCCAGCCTCCCAGCTCGGTCAGCTTCGCTGTCGTGTGGTGGAGCACCGTCTGGTGGTAGGGGAAGTCGTCGAACTCCGCGCCGTCGGCGCCGCGATAGCTGAGGCACACCTGGATCCTGTCGAGCCCCGAGAGCACATCGAGCTTCGTGACGACCAGCGAGGTCATTGTGTTGAGGCGTGCCGCGTAGCGCAGCGCCACCAGATCTAGCCAGCCGGTACGCCGCGGCCGCCCGGTCGTCGTCCCGAACTCCCCGCCGCGCTCCCTCAGCGTCTCCCCCATCTCGTCGTGCAGCTCACTGGGGAACGGTCCTGCGCCCACCCGCGTCGTGTAGGCCTTGGAGATCCCCCACACCTCGTCGATGGCCTTGGGGCCGATGCCCGTGCCCACGCACGCAGCGCCCGCCAGAGGGTTGGAGGAAGTGACGAACGGATAGGTGCCGTGGTCGATGTCGAGCATCGCCCCTTGGGCGCCCTCGAGAATCACCGTCTCACCGGCATCGAGCATCTGCCACATCAGCTTTGACGTGTCCGCGATATGTTGCTCCAGGCGATGCCCGAACGTGAGGTATTCCTCGGTCATCGTATGCAGGTCCAGCCCCGGGTCCTTCTCATACGGGCGCAGCGACAGCCGCTTGGGCTCCATCGCGGCCACGATCTTCTTCTTGAGGATCTTCTCGTCGAGCAGGTCCTGCACACGGATTCCCAGGCGCGCCGCCTTGTCGGCGTAGCAGGGCCCGATGCCCCTCCGCGTGGTCCCGATCTGCAGGCTCCCCAGTTTGACCTCGCCGGCCGAGTCCAGCAGCATGTGGTACGGCATGATCAGGTGGGCGTTGGCCGAGATGCGCAGGCCGCCCACGTCGACCCCACGGGCTCGCAGCGAGTCGAGCTCGTCGATCAGCACTTTCGGGTCGATCACCACGCCGTTTCCGATCACGCAGCGCTTGCCCGGGTAGAGGATCCCGGAGGGGATCAGATGCAGCTTCCACTCGGTGTCTCCGCGCACGATCGTGTGCCCCGCGTTGTTGCCGCCCTGGAAGCGCACCACCGCGTCTGAGTGTTCGGCCAGCAGATCGGTGATCTTGCCCTTGCCCTCATCGCCCCATTGGGCGCCGACTATGACTATGCCTGGCATGTTCCGTGAAGTTTACGGAGGGCCGGGCGGTCTCTCAGCCGCTGTGCTCTGCGAGGGCTGTTCGCTCGACGCGGAACTCGCGCCGCTTGTCCTCCCCGTAGAGGGGAATCAGGTCGCCGCAGATCTCCACCAGGCGCGAGACAGTGCGCGCTCCCAGGCGCTCGGAGAGCTCATCCGGCATCAGGTTGGTCGTCGCCACGATCGTTCGCTCGGCCTCATAGCGCGAGTTCACGATCGAATACAGCTGCTCGAGCACCCAGTCAGTCTGGTTCTCCGCTCCCAGATCGTCGAGGTGCAGCAGGTCCACAGACGTCAGCCGGTCCATGAAGTCGACCATGCCCTTTTCCGAGTCCATCGATTCGCGCAGCAGGTTGAGCAGCCGCGGCAGCGAGTAGATGGCAACCGAGCGTCCCGCATCGAGCGCGGTTTTCGAGACCAGCATCGCGAGCGTCGTCTTGCCCGTGCCTACGTCGCCTTGGATCCAGAGACCCTTGCCTGCGTCGAGGTTGGCCTCGATCGTGCGTACGTAGCGGCGGACCGCGCGGATCTGATCGGGCGCGCTGCGCGCGATGTCACTCACGGGTGGCCGATCGAACGACACGCCCTGATATCTGCGCGGGATCCGCCCTGCAAGGCTCTTGGTCCTCGCCCCCGCGATCCGCGCCGCGCGACAGCCGCAGTCGCTGGCTGTGTTCGTCGCCTCGTCGATCACGAAGCCGTCTCCGTCGCAGATGCCGAGCGGGCATGACTGGGCGCTGCCGCCGCCCGTGATGCGCCGCGATAGCGGCCCGGCGAGCTCGGCACGATCGTTGGCTGGGTTCTCCTTGCTCACTGTGCGTAGCGCTCGCCCGCGTAGTTCATGAACTTGGGGTACTCCTTCTGGAAGGTCAGCGTGACTTCGCCCACGGCGCCGTTACGGTGCTTGGCGATGATCAGGTCGGCCTCGCCCGGGCGCTCGGAGTCTGGCTCGTAGTACTCATCGCGGTAGATGAACATCACCAGATCGGCGTCCTGCTCCAGGTTTCCACTCTCGCGCAGGTCTGACAGCTGGGGCTTCTTGGGCGAGCGCTGCTCCACTGCACGACTCAGCTGCGATAGCGCGATCACCGGCACCCCCAGCTCGCGAGCCAGGATCTTCAGTCCCCGGCTCAGCTCACCCACCGCCGTGACCCGGTTGTCGTAGCGGCTGTCCGTGCGCATCAGCTGCAGGTAGTCGATGATGATGAGCCCCAGGCCGCCCTCGCACTGGCTGTGCAGGCGCCGCGCCTTGGCGCGAATCTCGAGCATTCCCACGTCGCTTGAGTCATCCACCCACAGCGGCGATGCGGCCAGGCGCTGACTGGCGCTCAAGATCTTTGGCCAGCGCTGCTCGGAGACGCGGCCCTTGCGCAGCTCCTCACCCTTGATGCGGGCCTGTGAGGCGACGAAGCGCTGGGCCAGCTCGGCCTCGGCCATCTCCAGCGAGAACAGCGCCACGGCCTTGCCGTGCTCGACAGAGGCGTTCTCCGCGATGTTGCATACGAGCGCGCTCTTCCCCATCGCGGGACGCGCGGCGATGATAATCAGGTTGCCCGGCTGGAAGCCGCCGGTGATCTCGTCCAGATCCTTGAAGCCCGACGGCGTGCCCGTGAGAGACGTCCCTTCGAGGGACAGGCGATGGAGCTTGTCGAGCTCCTCATGCAGAACCTCCTCGATCGCGCGGAAGTCTTGTTGGCGATCGTCGCGCGCCACCTCGAGCATCGCCTTCTCGGCCTGCTCAACCAGCTCGCGCGGAGCACCGTCGTGGCCGAGAACGCTCTCCTGGATCTCATACGACGTCTTCAGCAGACGCCGAAGCAGCGCGTTCTCGCGCACGATCTGGGCGTAACGGCGCGCGTGCCCTGCCGCCGGCACAACGCCCGTGAGCTCGTCCACGGTGGCCGGTCCGCCCACGTCCTCGAGCTTGCCCGTCTGACGCAGGCGGTCGGTCACCGTGAGCACGTCCACGGGCTCGCTTTCGTTGTACAGGGCCAGCATCGCCTCGTAGATCAGCGCGTGGCGCTCGCGGTAGAAGTCTTCTGGGCGCAGACCCTCCTCGATCACCAGCGCATACAGCGAGCGGTCCGAAAGCAGGATCGCTCCGAGCACCGACTGCTCGGCATCGAGGTTGTGCGGCGGTGTGATCACGCCAGCCGAGGCGCCGTTGGTTGTTGCTACTGCGCTCATGGTCGGGCGAGTGTAGGGTCAGCGGCGCCCAGGCTCGGAGCGCGTTCCCGCAAATCGCGAGGAGATGAGCGCTCGTCTCTCGACGAAGGCTCTGGCGAGGCTATCTTCACGAACACACGTTCGCATGCCCACCGGCGGAAGAATGGCGACCGGGGGGGAGAGTCGAGGAAAAGCCGGGCGGGGCTATTTCTTGGCGACGATCATGGTCTTGATCGTCGCCTGGACGCCCTCGACCACGTCGACGACCACCATGTAGGTGCCGACGTTCTTGATCGCCTCCGGCAGATGCACGTTACGTTTGTCGATCTTCAGGCCTCGCGCTTCGCGGATCGCGCTGGCGATGTCCTGCGCGGTGACCGACCCAAAGAGCCGTCCGTCGGCGCCTGCTTGCTGCGGGATCGTGAGCACCGTGCGGTTCAGCAGGTTGACGTTCTCCTGCGCTTTCTCCACAGCCTCACGAGCAGCACGCTCGGCTGCGGCCTGGCGCTGGCGGATAGTCTCGATGGCCCCTTTGGTCGCGGGCTGGGCCAGCTTGCGCGGCAGCAGGTAGTTGCGCAGGTAGCCCTTTGAGACGTCCACCACATTGCCTTGCTCGCCGAGCGTCTCGACGTCCTGGAGAAGGATCGCTTCGGGCATCGGCTTACCGGTCGCCACGGTCGCGGCGCTCGCCACGGGGGCTGTCCTCGCGGCCGCCCTCGTTGACGTAGGGGAGCAGCGCCAGCTCGCGAGCGCGCTTGACCGCACGCGCGATCTGCACCTGGTGGCGTCGGCAGGAGCCGGTGATCCGGCGCGAACGGATCTTGCCCTTCTCAGAGATGAACTTGCGCAGCGAGGCGACGTCCTTGTAGTCGACCTGGTCGATCTTGTCGCGGCAGTGCTGGCACGGCTTGCGCCGTCCGCTGCCAGGACCGCCCTTCTTGTCCCTGCGGCGGACCGGCTTGCCGCGACCACGTGCTTTGGCCATCAGTTTTCTCCGCCGCTGATGCGGTTACGCTCGTTCATGGCTACGGTGGAAAACACTAAGACCTCGCTGTCTGACTCTAGAACGGAATATCGTCGTCACCGGCTCCGCCGGCGACCGGTGCGGGCTGGAAATCCCCTTCGTTTACAGGGATATCGCTGCCCTTGGAGGCCCCGTTTCCGGCAAAGCCGCCTCCACCGGAGGGGTCTTCGCGCGAGCCCAGGAACTGCACCGAGTCGGCAATGATATCGATTGCCTGGCGCTTTGCACCGTCCTGAGTCTCCCACTCCCGCCAATCGAGGCGTCCGTCGATCGCCACGGGCCGTCCCTTGGCGAGATAGCGAGCGGCGTTCTCGCCCTGCGCGCCCCACACCTTGACGTTGAAGTAGTTGGGCTTGTCGACCCATTCGCCGCTCGCCTGGTCCTTGCGACGGGAGTTGCAGGCCACGCGCAGCTCGCATACGGATGTTCCGCTCGGCAGCGAGCGCAGCTCGGGATCTGTAGTCAGGTTTCCGGTCAGCACGACCCGGTTGATGTTGGTGCCAGCCATGGGCTCTGTTCCTTTCAGCTTGTTCCTCTAATGGTCCGCAGACCGTGGTGATCTCGCTCGTCGAGTTCGAATGTCCGAGTCTAGAGCGGCCTTCGGGCGCGACGTTGCCGGGAGAGCGCCGGTACCCCGCTTATTGCGAGGATCGCTTGGCGCGGGGCGAGGTGCGGAACACCTCATCCCAGTACGGGGCGCTGATCCCGAAGCCACGCGTGTCGTCCTGGAAGTGGTGGCGCATGTGGCGCTCGCGCAGCATCCTGCCCAGTCGCCCCCGCGGCCGGAAGTGATGCAGGTAGTAATGCATCATGTCGTAGATCAGATAGCCCGTGAAGAAGCCCGCTCCGATCGCCGGCGCCCAGTGCGAGCCGAAGATCAGATAGAGCAGCCCGAACACCGCCGCGGCCAGCGGCACGCTGACTGCCGGAGGCATCACCAACCGCATCGGGTCGTTGGGGTGGTCGTGGTGGACGCCGTGGATGATCCAGTGCATGCGTGCACCCAGGCCGTCCTCGGGCTCGAAGTGGAAGACGAGTCGGTGCAGCCAGTACTCGAATAGCGTCCACAGCGCATAGCCGCCTACCGCCAGCGCCAGCATCGCCACGACGCTCAGCCGCTCGAGACCCCATGCCGCCATCGCGATGATCGCGGGCACGAAGATGATCGCCGGGACCGCCGGGTGCACGCGCGAGAGCGCGTCGAGGATCCGCGACTCGAACATCGGAGGCGATGCGCGCAGTACGTCCGTGCGTCTGACCGTCCCGTCGTTCATGTCCTCAGCCCAGCTCATGGGCCGATCTTATTACCCTTGCAATGGGTCCATAAGGGGTGAAGCCACCCATGTCGCCACGTAGCCAGGCGGTCTAGGCGAGCTCGGCTACCGGGGCAGCCGGCTCAAGGGGCGCCTCGGGGGCGCTCTCAGCGGGAGCCTCGGGCTCGGTGCGCCGAGCCGGAGCCGAGGGTGAGCGCATGTCGGGCGCATCTGGCACACCCGGCTTGAGCTTGATGACGCGGAATCGCACCACGCCGTCTGTGATTCGAAGCGTGCGCTTGAGTCCGTCGAGCAGCTCTGAGGAGCCGGCGTGGAACTGCAGCAGGTGGTACTCGGCGCTCGTCTTCTTGTCGATCGGGTAGGTCAGCGGCCGCTCGCCCCACTCGTCGTGGCGCAGCAGCTCACCGCCGGCCTCGATTGCGCTCCGTGCGTCGGCGACGATCTTCGTGCGCGTGCTCTCCTCTGCCTGGGTGTCCAGGAGGAGCATCAGATCGTATGTGGGTGCGGACAGGGTCATCGGCTCAGCCGCACAGGGTAGCGGGTCTACTGTGCACGCGCCTTGGCCTTGATGTCGGCGAGCTGCTCGTCGATCCAGTCTCCCGGGTCGCGTGAGGTGACGATGTCGATCAGCCCTGCCGCCCGCCGGGCGCGCTCGCCGCGGTCCATCGTCAGCGCCGCGTAGATCGAGTTGGCCAGCTCCTGGATGTCGAACGGGTTGACCGACAGGGCGAACTCGCCTAGCTCCTCATGGGCGCCGGTGTTCTCCGAGAGGATCGAGACGCCCTCGTGCTCGTTGACGATTGGACCCTCCTTGGCGACCAGGTTCATGCCGTCGAACATCGCGTTGACGAGCAGCACGTCGTAGTGCTTGTAGGCCGCCATCGCCTCCTCGAGGTCGTCGCGCAGCTTCAGCTGGATCGGCATCCAGTCGGGGGTGCCGTGGCGATGGTTGACGACGGCCACGAGCGCCTCGATCCGCTCCAGGTACTCCGCATACTGGGGCACGTCGGTACGCGAGGGCATCATCTGCGCCATGAAGGTCACCCGCTCTGAGAACTCGGGGTGCTCCTCCAGGAAGAGGTCGAAAGCGGAGAACCCGCGTAGCACATTCTTGCTCAGGTCGGCACGGTCCACGCGCAGGATCAGGAAGTCGCGCCGGCGGCGCAGCAGCTCGCGCTCGAACTCCTCGACGCGCTCGCTCTGGGCGATCTGGCGTGTGGCCTTGTGGTCGATCGGCAGCGGATAGGCGCGCACCCACACCTCGCGCTCGCCGTAGCGGACCACGCCCCGCACGAAGTCCACGTCTAGGTCCATCAGGTCGCGACAGCACTGCAGGAAGTTGTGCCGGTAGGAGCGTGTGTGGAAGCCGATGATGTCGTTGGCCAGCAGCCCTGCGTAGATCTCCTCACGGATCCGTGTGGGCAGCACCCGCCAGGCGTCCGGCTGCGTCCAAGGGATGTGGATGAAGTGATGCAGGAACACGTCCGGGCGTACCCTGCGCACGAGCGCCGGAAGCGTGTAGAGGTGGTAGTCGTGGACCATCACCACGGGCTCCTCCACGCCCTCCAATTGCTCGACAACGGCGCGAGCGAGATCCTCATTGACGACGTTGTAGCCGAACTCGAACGCCTCAATCTCCTCGCGACGGATATCCGGCGCGTTGGAGAGGTCCCACAGGTAATGCTGGATGAACCACAGCATCGGGTTGGCGAACACGTTGTAGAAGCGGTCGTATGCCTCCGGGTCGCTGACCACCAGGCGCACCTGATATTCGCCGCCGCCCGGGGAGCGCACGGGGAAGGCCCCTCCGTTGTGTTCGCGGGAGACCTGGGCGTCATGCTCGCTCATCGCCGAGGCGATCCAGATTGCGTCCCTGTGAGACGCCAGCCCCGTCAGCGCTGTCACCAGGCCGCCCGATCCGCGCTGGATCTCGCCGCCGGCGTGGAACGTGACCGGTCCGCGGTTGCTCACCAGCACGAGCGGAGTCCGCTGTGCCGGCTGCTCGGTCATGCTTCTCGGAGCTCGTTGAAGATGCGTAGGTAGTCGCGCAGGTAGCGCGGCGTGAGGAAGTGCTCGCGGACGTGCTCCTTGCCGCGCCTGCCGAGGAACTTGCCGAGCTCGGGGTCCTCCAGGATCTCGAGCGTGCGCTGGGCGCACTGCTCGGCGCTCGAGACCAAGAAGCCCGTGACGCCGTCCTCGATCTGCAGCGGGATGCCGCCGACGTTGCCGCCCACGAACGGGCGCGCCTTCCAGATCGCCTCGGACACCGTCAGCCCAAAGCCCTCGCGGGTGGACTTCTGGATGAGCACGTCGGCATGGGATTGGAAGGCGTTGACCTCGATCGCCCCGACGTTGTTGAAGTTGTTGAGAATGTGTACGTCCGGGTCGCCGTCGGCGTGGGCGACCGTCGCATTGAAGTAGTCCCAGCCCTCGGGGTCGTCGCTTGCCATCGAACCCACGAGCGCGAGCTGCACCTCGGGCATCGTTTCCTTTACCTGGCGATAGGCGTCGATCACGCCCAGCGGGTCCTTCCAGGGATCGAAGCGCGAGACCTGGCAGATCAGCGGGCGGTCCACGTCGATCCCGAACTGCCCACACACGAACGCGCCGTCCTCGGGCGAGAGCGCCATGTTCTTCGGCGTCAGCGGGTCGATCGCCGGAGGCACGACATTGACTTTGCCCCCCATGCCCGCCGGTACGTACTCCTGCATGTGAAATAGCGACTGCGGATAGTCCTTGATGTAGGGCAGCAGCTGGGCGATCGTGTCCGGGTTGGGGGTCGAGACGTCGATGTGACAGCGCCACACCCAGCCCTTGGCCTTCTCCGGGACCAGCTTGTAGAGCCCGGCCGGCTGCGGGTCGTGCACGAGGCAGACATCCCAGCCGTCGGAGAGCTCCTTGGCGTTCATCTCGTTGTACTCGCGCCACGTTGCCCACTGCTCCTCGTCGAGGTCCTGGGGCGCGCCCTGGAGGGCGTTGTGCATGAGCTTGGTCGCGTTGAAGAACTCTTCGCGGCCGTAGATCACGTGCCACTCGCAGTCCAGGCCCACGTCGCGCATGAGCGGCACGAGCGTGTAGAGGATCTCTGAGACCCCGCCACCGAAGGCCGTGGCCGAGATGTGGACGACGCGCTGGCCCTTCAGCGGCTCGGCCAGCTCACGGATTTCTGCGATCAGCTCGCGTCCGCAGATGTGCGTGTAGTCGGTGAGGGTCTTGGTACCTACGGCGACGGGCTGGAGCACGCGCCGGGACGATACCTAACCGGGCGCATGAATCCCTCCTGCGTGCTCTTTGGAATCTAGAGCGATCGGGAGCGCGCTCTAGCGATGCGGCGAGCCGACTCGCGAACTAAGGTCTAGCGGATGCTCAACGGGCGCCTCTACCGAGTGGCCTTCGCGCCATTTCTGCTGGCGCTGTCACTCGCGGCCTTCTCGCTCGACCCGCAACCCCTTCCCCTGCATTCCACGCTTGCCCCCGACGCATTCGAAGGGCAGCGTGCGTTTGCCGAATTGCAGCAGCTGGGCGCGCGCTATCCCGATCGACGCCCCGGAAGTGCGGGTGACAGGGCGCTCGCCGCATATGTGGCAAGCACGCTGAAAGGCATCGGCGGGGCGGCTGGAGGCGGCTTCTCGGTGCGTACCGAGAGCATCGAAGGACAGACGATCTCGGGCAAGACAACGCTCAGCACCGTGATCGCCGAGCGTCCAGGATCGACGAGTGCCTCCCCGATCCTGATCGTGGCCCATCGCGATGCCGCCGCGCGCTCCTCGCTTGCCGAACTATCTGGGACGGCGGCGCTCCTGGAGCTGGCGCGAGTCTTTGCCGCGCGTGAGACCAAGCGCACGATCGTGCTGGTCTCGAGTAGCGGTGGCAGCGGTGGCGATGCCGGCGTAGCGGCGCTCACCTCCCAGCTCCACGGGCCGTTCGATGCGGCGATCGTCTTGGGCGATCTCGCCGGTACGCGTACCCACACCCCGGTAGTGGTGCCCTACTCCGACGGCCTCGGCTCAGCGCCGCTACAGCTCCAGCGGACCGTCTCCGATGCGATCACCCACCAGGTCGGATCGGACCCCGGAACGCCCAGCGCCTTTGGGCAGCTGGCACACCTGATCTTCCCTCTCGCGCCCAGTGAGCAGGGAGTGCTCGACCAGAGCGGGCTCCCCGCCGTGCTCGTGCAGGTATCGGGCGAACGGGGCCCCTCGGCAAGCGAGCCCGTCAGCGGCGAACGTTTGCAGGGCTATGGCCGGGCCGTCCTCAACGCTGTCGACGCGCTCGATACCGCCCCTGACATATCTGCGACCATGCAGAGGAGCGTCTTGATTCAGCGCCAGGCGGTCCCGGAGTGGGCCCTGCGACTGCTCGCCATCACGCTGCTCTTCCCGGCTCTGGCGGCGGCTGTGGATGGCCTCGCGCGCATGCGCCGTCGTCGCCGGCCCGTCGGTCGCTGGACCCTGTGGACGTTGAGCTGCTCGCTGCCGTTCGTGTGCTGCGCCCTGTTTGCCTACCTGCTTGGACGACTGGGGATCCTGGGTGCTGTGCCGCGTGTGCCGGTACTGGCAAGCGCGATGCCGTTCGACGGCAAGGCCACCACGGCGGTTGTGGCCGTTCTGCTCACGTTCGCGCTCGCGTGGCTCCTGTGGAGCGTGCTGATCAGACGTCTCGGCTGGGAGGCGCGCCCCGACCCCGATGTCGCTGGGCTCGCGCTGCTACTCGTCCTGCTCCTGGTCGGTGTGGTCGTGTGGCTGGCGAACCCCTTCGCGGCCCTGCTGCTGCTCCCCGCAGTGCATCTGTGGCTGGCGCTTGCCTCGCCTGAGCTGCGACCTAATCGGGCGATCTCGCTACTGCTCGTGCTCGTGGGGTTGGTGCCCCTGGGCGTGCTGATTGCCTTCTACGCGCACCAGCTCGGCTGGGGAGTCGGCGACGTGGCGTGGAGCGCCCTTTTGCTCGTCGCGGGCGGGCACGTGGGCCTGCTCGGGGCGATCCTCTGGAGCGTCTCCCTCGGCTGTGGGGCGGCGGCGGCGATGCTCGCCGTGCGCCTCGTGCCGGAGCCCGCCGGACCCGATTCGCCAGACGGAGTGGAGGTCACCATCCGCGGTCCGCTCTCCTACGCGGGGCCGGGTTCCCTTGGTGGAACGGAGTCAGCTCTGCGACGATAGGGGGCACGGTGTCCGATCTCCTGTTCACCTCGAGCTCTGTCCCGATCCAGAAAGAGGGTCGCGGACGCTCGTCGCGTGCGCTGCGCGCGCTCGCAGTGCTGCTTATCCTGGCCGGCGCCTTGGCGCTGATCGACGCGGTAGTCACCCTCGTTTGGCAGGAGCCGATCTCGGCCCTGATCGCCACGCTTCGCCAGGATCACCTGAGCGGAGCGTTGAGCAAGGTCGAACACGCCGCGCCGACGCCGGCCGAGCGTCGAACCCTGGCCAGCCTCACCGACGAGCGCCGGCGCATAGCGTTTCTGGCCGGCGACCTCGAGCGTCACACCGCCGAAGGCAGCGCGGTGGGACGGATCTTGATCCCGCGCGTGGGAGCCGACTACGTGGTGGTGAAGGGCACGAGCACAGAAGCGCTCAAGAGCGGTCCCGGGATCTACTCGGGGACGAGCCTGCCGGGGCTCTCCAAAACGACTGCCATCGCCGGGCACAGGACAACCTACCTGGCCCCCTTCCGCCACATCGACGCGCTCTCGCCGGGTAACCACATCATGCTCTACATGCCCTATGCGCACTTCACTTACACAGTCTTCGCGCAGAAGGTCGTCGAGCCCACCGACGTGAAAGCGGTGTTCGACAAAGCCGGCTACAGCCAGTTGGTCCTGTCGGCCTGCACCCCGCTGTTCAGCGCCGCCAAACGCCTCCTCGTATACGCGAGGCTCACCCGCACCGTGCCCGTGGGCGCAGCTCGTCGACTGCCGGGTGGAGCGCAGGCCCGTCCGATCGAAGCGGGCGCGCGCTCAAGGCCCGTGCGCGCGCTGCCACCGGTGCTCGAATCCCTCGATCCCCACCGGATCTCCGCGCTCGTCTGAGAGCAGCACGCCCGCCGGCCCGGCGCGCACCTCGCCGACCCAGCTGACCTCCACGTCGCCGAGATCCCTCACCGCCTCCTCCACGCGCCGTCGGCCCTTTGGATCGGCGCAGAAGCAGAGCTCATAGTCTTCACCGCCGCCCGCGGCGAGGACCCATGGCTCCTCGCCCAGCTCCGTAGCGACCTCTCCCACACCCTCGTGCACCGGTAGCGCGCCCAGTTGTATGCACAGATAGGCGTCGCTGGACCTACCGAGATGGTCGGCGTCGGTGGCCACGCCGTCGGAGAGGTCGATCATCGCGTGCACGCCTGCCGCGGCCAGCGCGCGGCCCTCGCGCAGACGTGGCAGCGGGTGGCGAGCTCGCTCGAGCAACGCAGAGGTGTTCTCGGTCTTGGGAGCACGCCCTTCCATCACCGCCAGCGCAGCTGCCGGCGCACCGAGGCTACCGGTCACGCCCACCAGATCACCCTCGATAGCGCCGTCGCGACCGACCAGCTGCTCGGCACTATCGGCCCAGCCCACCGCAGTAACGGCGACGGTCAGCGCCGGCGCTGAGACCACATCGCCACCCGCGATCGTCACGCCGCTTGTCTCTGCCAATGCGCCTGCCGCTCGCACGAGCTCCAGCGCATGCTGCTCGGTGAGATGGCCGGGAAGTCCCAGCACCAGATAGGCCTCTCCAGGCTCGGCCCCCATTGCCGCCAGGTCGGAGAGGGCACCGGCCAGCGCGCGGTGGCCGACCTCGGCTGGCGTCGCCCAACCGTCGGCGAGGCGGAAGTGAACCTCCTCGACCATTGCATCAACCGAGGTCACGCACACCGCTCGTGCGCGCACCACGGCGGCGTCGTCGCCGATGCCCCGCAGGACTCTCGAGGCGGGCCCGATGCTCGCGCCACCGTGCTCGCCGGAGAGCTCGGCGGCGATGGATTCGATCAGGGAGCGCTCGGCGATGCGGTGTTCAGCGGTGCCGGTAGACGATGCGGGCGCGAT
This sequence comes from Solirubrobacteraceae bacterium, assembly GCA_030151725.1. Lineage (GTDB taxonomy): Bacteria > Actinomycetota > Thermoleophilia > Solirubrobacterales > Solirubrobacteraceae > Palsa-744. The sequence continues at coordinate 14,566 of JASLDD010000238.1, read as the reverse complement.
CCAGGTCGTAGGGAGAGAGCTCGCAGCGAACTCGATCGCCGGGAAGGATGCGGATCCGGAAGCGGCGCATCTTGCCTGCGACGTGCCCCAGCACCACGTGGTCGTTGTCCAGCTTCACGCGGAACATGGCGTTGGGCAGCGCCTCAATTACCTCACCCTCGAATTCAACCTTGTCCTCCTTCGCCACGCCGCATCCAATCTGGCCATTTCCGCCTGTGGGCGGGGCCGTTTCGTTTCATTTACCGAGTTCAAACTACCAGCGCACGGGCCCCTGCGGTGCTTGGTCGCGTGCTCGCAGCCTCTCAGCCCGGTCCAGCTCCACCGGTCTTATTGACGTTTGGCTGGCTGGGGGCAGCTGGTTGCTGCGCCTGGGGAACTGTTGGAGCGCGTTCGCTCGCAGGTCCCCCAGGGGTACCTGTTTTAGCACCGCCGGTTGTGGTCTTTGGCTTCTTTTTGCCGCCGGTTTCGCTCTTTTCGCTTTCCTGGCTTGCCTGCTGCTCGCCGGTGGCCGCGTATTTGCCATAGAAGGGCTGGTAGGAGATCGATTCTTTGGGAGCCGGGAATTCAGTGCAGGGTTGCCCTTCGGTAACAGCTGCCATGTAGGCGTGCCAGATTTCCGCCGGCAGGTAACCGCCCTGCTGGGGCTCGCCATGAACATCGGTCATGGAGACGCGCCTCGTGGGGTAGCCCATCCACACGACCGTCGAGTAGTTGGGCGTGTATCCATCCAGCCACGCGTCGACGAGTTCGCTCGTCGTTCCCGTCTTGGCGGCAGTGGGGCAGTCGATCGCCGACCGGCCTGCGGTTCCGCCGAGGACGTTCTGGTGAAGGATGTTGGTCTCCTCGGCCGTCACCCCTTCGCTGAGCACCTTTGTCCTGTGGGGCTCGCCCCAGTTGCGGTCCACGTGCCCGTCGGGGAAGACGACCTTCTTGATCGCGATCGGCGTGTTGCGCCAGCCGCCGTCCGCAAGCGTTGCGTACACGTCGGCCATTTCCAGCGGGGTCACACCCAGGTGCAGTCCGCCGAGCGCCTCTGCAGGGTAGCTTGAGAGGTGGGTCGTTACCCCCATCTTGTAGGCGGTCTGGGTGACCGTTTCCTCCCCCAGGTCGGCCGCCAGCTGGGCATAGACGGTGTTGTCGGATGTGAGCGTCGCCTGGACGAGGTTGACGGACTTGTTCAGCGAGGTCCCCTCGAAGGTCTTCACTTCGTACTTCGGTTCCGCCGCCAGCCAGCCGGGAGCCAGCGTGTGTGAGAAGTAATACGTCGAGTTGGGGTCCACGCCGCGCGAGAGCGCGTCGGCGAGGTCGATGGCCTTGAACGTCGAGCCCGGTTGGCGGTGACCGTCGGCGGCCAGGTTGTACTGAGACTTCTCATAGCTCTCTGACTCGGCCATCGCCTCGATGTCGCCGTTGTGCGGGTTGATCGTCACGATCGCCGATGCGGGATCTTCGGGCTCGTTGAGGATTTCAGCGATCGCTTTGCGGGCCAGGTACTGCATCCGCAGGTCGATCGTCGTGTAAACCTTCAGGCCGCCCTGTTCGACCGTTTTCCTTCCGTAGCGGTGAACGAGCAGCTCATGCACGTATTCAAAGAAGAAGTCCTCTTTTTTTTCTGAGTAGTAGTGGCCGTGGCGGATCTCCAGCGGCGCTGCCTCGGCGCTGGCCGCTTGGCCGGCGCTGATGTAGTGCAGTTCAGCCATCTTGGCGAGCACCTCATTGCGACGGCGGCGCGCGTCCTGGGGGTTCTGGAAGGGGTTGTACTGCGATGGGGCTTGCGGCAAGCCGGCGAGCAGCGCGGACTGCACGAGGTTGAGCTTGGAGACTGGCTTGTCGAAGAAGGTGCGCGCCGCGGCCTGCACTCCGATCATCGTCTGCCCGCCGACGGTGCCATAGGCGACATCGTTGAGGTAGTTGTTGAGGATCGTGCTCTTGCTGTGGTGTTCGTTGTATTCGATCGCGAGCTTGGCCTCGGTGATCTTCTGTTTAAACGTGTGCTCGTCGCCTCCGAGATAGAGGTTGCGTACGAGCTGCATCGTGATCGTCGAGGCGCCCTGCAGTGCCTGCCCGTGCGCCACGTCCTTGATGGCCGCGCGAAAGATGCCGGTGACGTCGATGCCGTCGTCTTTGTAGAAGCGCTGGTCCTCGATGGCAACGGTGGCGCGCTTGAGGTTCTCAGGGATTTCGTTGCCGCCCACCGGCGTGCGCAGTTCGTCTGACTGGATGAATCCGAGCGGTGTGCCGTCGGAGGCGAAGACCCGCGAGGTGCCGCCGCTGACGATTGCGTGCAGAGAGCTGAGGTCGGGCGCTTTGTGGACGACGTTTACGACGTAGCCGATCGCGGCGATCGCGCCGATCAGCAGCACGGCGAGGATCACGCCGCCACCGAGCAGCAGGAACTTGGTGCTACCGCCCCGGCGGCGCTTTCGGGCTTGTCGCGACATCTCAGGAGATTCGAGATTACCGTGCCGAGTTGTGAACTCCTGCCGGTACCGTTGCGCCGATCTCTACGCTCGGTGGCAAGCGTGATGAACCTCGACACCGCCGAGCCGAGCGCCGTGGAGAGTGCAAGCGAGCTGGCCGTCGCCGTGGAGCAGCCGGCGGCCCTCGTGGCGCCGGTGCGCGCGTGGTGGGTACGCCTGGGCGCCGATCCGGCGCGGATGGCGGCTGTGCGCGTGAGCGCTCGAGCGCTCCTCTGGTCACGACTGCTCGTGTGGGGGGCGGTCGTTGGAACGATTGCTGTCTTTGGCTTTGGACCGGCTCGGACTGCGTTCAACCCGCCCGGTGTCACCAGGGGCTTTGGCTGGCTTGGCAACCTGCTGGCAGCTCCCGCGGCCAGGTGGGACGCCGCCTGGTATCTGGTGATCGCGCACTATGGCTACAGGCCGGACCTAGGTGCGATCACCGCATCGCGCACTGCCTTCTTTCCCCTGTATCCGCTGGGAGTGCGCGCGATCTCCTGGTTGGGCACCCCCCCGGTCCTAGCCGGTGTGGTGCTCTCCCTCGTCGCACTGGCACTCGCTCTCTATGGCATCCATCGTCTTGCCACACTCGAGCTCGGCACTGTGGGCGGCTGGGGGCTTGCCTCGGCGAGCGTGCCAGACGCGGCTCGCCTGGCGGTAGCGCTCACGGCTGCGGCGCCAATGGCCTTCTACTTCTCGGCCGACTACTCGGAGTCGCTGTATCTGGCGCTCTCCGTGGGCCTGTTCTGGTGCGCGCGCAACGGACGCTGGATGTGGGTGGGCGTACTTGGTGCGCTGGCGGCGGCAACGCGCAGCACCGGGGTGGTGTTGCTGGTGCCGGCGGCGATGATCTATGCCTACGGTCCGCGGGAGGATCGCTCGGCCGACTTCCTGAGAAGCGGTCGCGCACGCCTGCTGCCGCGTTATCGCCTGCGCCGCGATGGGCTGTGGCTGTTGCTGGTGCCGCTCGGGATCGTGGCCTACTGCGCCTTCCTCGGAGTCTCGGGGGGGGATGTGCTCGCGCCGCTGCACGCCCAGGGCGCATGGGGCAGGCACTTCGCCGGGCCCTACCTGGGGGTCTGGGACGGGGCGAAGGCGGCGTTTGAGGGCGTGCGCCAGCTCTTGTCATTCCAGCGCCATCACGTCTATTTCCCGTCTGCCGGCGGCAGCCCGTTTGTGAGCGCCGGGCACAACCTGATGCTGTTCGCGTTCCTGGCGGTCGGGATCCCGGCGGTCGTGGGCGTCTTTCGCAGGCTACCGCTCGCTTATGGCGTCTACGCGCTGGGTGCGCTGGCCGTGCCGTTGTCCTATCCCGTCAGCTCCCAGCCGCTGATGTCGCTCCCCCGCTTCCTCGTCGTGCTGTTCCCGCTGTCGATCTGGTCCGCCGGGTGGCTTGTGGAGCATCCGCGTTTGCAGCGCCCGGCGCTTGTGCTCTCCTCGGTCGCGATGATGTTCTTCGCCGCCCAATTCGCCACTTGGCATTGGGTGGCCTAGCTATGGACGAGCAGCTGCCAATCGATAACCCCGCGCTGGGGTCGCGTCTCCGACTTCAGGATGAAAGCGGCGTGAGCGGACCTCTCAATGGGCATGAGACACCTGAGCCGCTGCTGGAGACCGATCCCACTCGGTCTCCAACAACGGGATGGCGTCCGTGGACGGCCGGCTTGGCTCTGATCGGTGGTCTTGTCGCGGCGGCGGTCGGTGGCCTGATCGTGGATCTGCCGGCGTCGCTGTTCTTTGGCGTGAAGCTCTCGAGCTCGCACATACCGGCCGGCCTGACGATAGCCGACACAGCAGTACAGGACGTGGCGTTTGTGCTCGCGGCCATCTACTGCGCGCAGCTGGGCGCGCGCGCGGTGCGCTCCTGGCAGTTCGGCTTGCGTCGGCCGGGGGTCGGGCGCGGGACGGCGGCCGGATATGTGGTGGGGCTGCTGATCCTGTTCATTCTTTTGAGCGTGATCTGGTCGGAAGTCTTCAGCCCTGAAAAGGAGGAACTGCTCAAACAGCTCGGCTCCAACGAAGGCACGGCCCTGCTGTTGCTGAGCGCGGCGCTGACGTGCGTGGTGGCGCCGATCTGCGAGGAGTTCCTGTTCCGCGCTTACATCTTCACGGCGCTTCGTAACTGGAAGGGCACACTCCCGGCAGCTGTGATCACGGCGATCCTGTTCGGTGGCGTGCACGTCGGTTCGGCTCCCGCGCTCGATCTCGTGCCGCTGGCGGGGCTGGGCTTTGGGCTGTGCATGCTGTATCGCTACACGGGCTCTCTGTATCCGTGCATCGCGGCCCACTCGCTCAACAACTCCTTGGCCTTCTCGAGCCTAGAGAACTGGAGCTGGCAGACCCCCGTGCTGATGGTGGGCTCGCTGGCGGCGGTCGCTGCATTGGCCTCGATGTTCAAAGCCGTTGGGTTGATCGCCCCCGCGTCCCCGCCGATGCATAGGATCCAGTCATGAACAGAACCCTTCGCCTGAGCGCCGCGTGCGCCGCCCTCCTCTGCAGCGCCGTCATGAGTACTTCTGCGTCTGCTGAAGTCACCCCTACGCCTCCGCCCGCCTCGCCGCCGCCTGCGGCCCCTGTTGCGGGAAGCATGAAGCTCGTGCTGCAGAAGGTCGGAGGCACTCCTGCTTTTGCGATCGTGGGCCAGCGAGTCGTCGTCCGCGGCATCGTGACCCCCTACGTGGGCGGCCAGACGGTGAAGGTGAGCTTCTACCGCGAAGGCCGCAAGATCGACGTGAAGCGCGTGAGCGTGCTCGCCATCGGCAACGGCGCCGGGCAGTTCCACATCAACTTCTCGAGCCCCGATGCGGGCACGTTGCAGGCGCGAGCGGCTCACTACCTCTCCCCGCAGCAGGCCCCCTTCAGCGCTCGCTCGCAGACGATCAAATTCGTCAACACCAATCTCGGCCTCGGCGCAAAGGGGGACTCGGTACGGCTGCTTCAGTCCGAGCTCAACGCCCTGCACTTCGCGGTGCCGCTGACGGGCGTGCTCGACGAAGGCACCGGTCGGGCGTTGGTCGCCTACCGCAAGATGACCGGCCAAGAACGGATCCCGTATGCGGGCAGGAAGGTGTTTGAGCTGCTCGAGCGTGGCGCCGGCAAGTTCCACGTGCGCTATCCGGGCGATGGGCGCCACGTGGAGGGCGATCTCACCAAGCAGGTGCTGGCCGAGATCGAACCGGGCGGCCACGTGCACGCCCTCTACACGATGAGCTCGGGCAAGCCCTCGACACCAACGGTCATAGGCCGCTTCAGCGTCTACATGAAGACGCCGGGCACCAACAGCGAGGGAATGGTGGACTCCAACTACTTCATCCGCGGCTATGCCATCCACGGCTACGCCGAAGTGCCGACCTACGCGGCCAGCCACGGTTGTCTGAGGGTTCCAGTCCCGGACGCCGCAACGATCTACGGATGGGTCAGGGAAGGCACGCGGGTTGATGTCTACAACGAGAGCGGCGGCGGCAGCAACAAGGTCCGCGGCAACGCCGGGCCGTAGTGCTCAGGTCCTGACGCGAAGCACGCGCGCCAGGAATCCGAGGCCGAACCCGTAGACCGCCAGCGCGAGCAGGAGCTTGACGATGTGGATGGTCCACTGGCTGTCGGACCCCGACACGAGGCCTGCAAACGGCGAGGTCAGTTCGTCGGAGGCTTCGTCGAGCACTTTGTGAACCGTGCCCTTCTTGGGGGCGCCCGATTTGTGGTCGGGCGCAGATTTCGCGCCGGGGAGTTCGGAGCTCAACTGCGCCTGCTGCTGGCCTGAGGCGCTTTTGGTCTGCTGCACCGCGAACGTGACGAACGAGGCGATCACGATCAGGCAGATGGCGATCGAGGCGAACCTGAGCAATCGCACGAAGATTGTGGCCACAACGCTAGATTAGGTTGCTCGGTGGACGACCTGGACGCACATACGACCCCACTTTCGGGCGCCCGCGAGCGTTTGATTCAAGAGCTGCGCGAGCACGCCCTCGTGATCGGCACGGTCACCCTCACGAGCGGAGTCCAGGCTGAGTACTACGTCGATGCCAAGCGCGCGATCCTGCGCCCGGCCGGCTTTGCGGCGCTGGGCGCTCTGCTGGCGGCGCAGGTTTCTGAGTGGGAGGGCACGGCCGTCGGCGGGATGACGATGGGAGCGGATCCGGTGGCTTGCGCGGCACTCGCCGGGAGGGCGCAGGCGAAGGCGTTCTTCGTGCGCAAGGACGCCAAGGCCCACGGGCTGCAGCGGCGGATCGAGGGACCTCCCCTGCTTCCGGAGGATCGCTGCGTGGTCGTGGAGGATGTGGTCACGACGGGCGGCTCCACGCTCGCGGCGATCGAGGCGCTGTTCGAGGCGGGTCATGAGATCTGCGGTGTGATCAGCGTCCTTGACCGGCTGGCCGGTGGTGGCGCGGCGATCGAGCGCGAGGCCGGAGCGCCCTACGTGGCGCTGAGCACGATCGACGATGTGTATCCGGATCGCCCCGACCGCGGCGCCGCCTGAGCGGTGGCCGGCGAGGATCATCAGAAGCTCGTCATCCGCCCCGCCGTCCCGGAGGATGTGGGGCTGCTGTTGGGCCTCTTCGGAGAGCTCGCTGAGTACGAGCGGATGACCGACCAGCTGCTGGCGACTGAGGAGCTGCTGCACGAGGCGCTGTTCGGCGAGCGCCCTGCCGCGGAGGCGCTGCTCGCCGAGATTGGCTCACAGACGGCCGGCTATGCGCTGTTCTTCCCCACCTTCTCCACGTTCCTGGCCAAGCAGGGCATCTGGCTGGAGGACCTGTTCGTGCGCCCCGAGCACCGTGGCGCGGGCGTCGGCAGAGCGCTGTTCTCGGTGGTCGCCGCCGCGGCTCGCGATCGCGGGGGCGGGCGCCTGGAATGGTCGGCGCTCGATTGGAATGAGCTGGCGCTCGGCTTCTACCGCGGGCTGGGCGCCCAGCAGATGAACACGTGGATCACGCACCGCCTCACAGGCGAGGGGATCGACGCCCTGGCCGCCGAGGCCGCTGTCGAGTAGGCCGGTAGCCTTTCCCGATCACCCACAGCCCAGACGGGTCGCGCCCTCGTAGTCCAATGGATAAGACGACCGCCTCCTAAGCGGTAGATCCAGGTTCGACTCCTGGCGGGGGCACTACAAAAGGCCCGCAAATCAGCATGTTTTAGCCGCTCAAGAGGCGAGAAGCGGTACATCCAGGTCCCCTCCTGACATAAAAAGCCCTGCACACGCCCGATGTTTTGGCGTCGCAGACCGAGGGTGCTGCCGCCAAGGAAGCGGTACATCCAGGTTGGGTTTGAGGCACGCGTGGGCCCCCGGGCGACGTGTCGCGTCCCCCTTTCCAGAGCGAACCATACGTTGCGCCAACGCCGTGATCGTGCGCTCAATTCTGCTGAGCATGGACCGATCGACAGGTTGAGCGCCGACGACAAGCCATCTGGCGACTGTGCCAGAGGATCGGTCGAGCTTAGAAGTTGCTCGAATCGAGGTGGTCGCGCACGTCACGAGCGAGCTGCTCGCTTGCGACGTAGCGTGTGGCGGGTCCTCTTCCTTGCTGAGTGATGAGCCTGGCGTCGTGGAGGCGTCGTAGGTCGCTGCTCGCCGTGGGTGGCGAGACGTCGGCCTCGGCGGCGTAGGCGGCTCGGTCAGTGCCCTGGAAGAGGCTCTGCTCCAAGGCGATGACGAGACGACCTGGCCAGTCGCGCTGTTCCACGAGCTCCTCGAGGTACGCCCATCGCGCACCAGCCTCGGCTAGTTGCCTAAGGCGGCGATGGGCTTGCGCTACGTGGGCTTCAACGCAGAGCCTCACGAATGGCATCGCGTCGCGCTCGGGCTGGAATGATCCTCCCTGTACTGCCTGCAGTGCGGAGTAGTAGGCCGATGCGTTGCTGCCGAGGTATTCCTCGATCGAAACGAACTCGGGAGCCAGCAACCCGTCTCGTGCGAGGACGAGAGACTGGACGATTCGTGAGATCCGTCCGTTGCCGTCTCGGAATGGATGGACGGAGACGACATGCAGATGGGCCATCGCCGCACGCACGATCAGGTGGGCTTCGGGGTCACCATGGTCAAGCCAGTCCACGATCTCCCCCATGAGCGGCGGTACCTGGTCGGCCGGCGGGCCGACGTACGCGGGCGGCCCGCCTTCCGGACTGGTGACCTCGATACCGCGCCGGCGGTACTGTCCTGGCTCCTTGTCCTTCTGGAAGTAGCAGGCGTCGAAGTGAAGGTCGAGCACGACACGATCGACCCACCGGAACACGGGATCATCGGACATGACGCCGACGTGGTCCATCGCTCGCGCGTAGCAGGAGAGCGCCATCCGGTCCTCGTCGGTTGGGTCGGTCGGCTCGCCGCCGCTGGCCACGGCCAGCGTCTCGTCTTTGGGCACATGGAATCCCTCGATCTCGATCGAGCTCTCGGCTGAGGCCGCACGCCACTGACGGCGCAGAGCGTCAAGCCAGCGCCCGGCAACGCTGGCCTGGTCACCAAGCTTTTCGCGCAGCGCATCGAACGCGGCGAGTTCCGCTTCCAGCGCGGCATCGGGTTGAGGAGTTCGGTAGATCATGGAGCAAGTATAGACGATTAGTCGTATTATCGTCTAGAACTTAAATATCTTTAGCGATCGACCCCGACCGTCGGGTCGACGCCAACTGCAATGAGGATCGAGGCGAAGGGGTGCCGCAGCTTGTGCGGAGTCAGCCCATCGGGGAGCGGCGAGGTCACTGCCCGAATGAGCTGAATGTTGGCCTTCGCTACGGCTGGTCCTAGAACGCGGTCTCGAATGCTCTCTTGGCTCATTTGGGTGTCCTTTGCGCTCGGGAACACAAACGCCTCCGGACTCGCGTTCGGCACGCGGGCCTTGTGAGCGATCAACACGTCGCGTAGCGTTGGGAGGAGATCGATCCGTCGCACGCCGGCGGCGGTCTCGGCCTCTCGGGCGCGATTCAATCTCGCCGATCCGCGGCGACCGCCCGGAGTCTGCGTCAGCTCCGCCCGCCGCCGAACAACCGCAAGAAGAACAAGAAGATGTTGATCACATCCAGGAAGATCCCCGCGGCGAGCGGAACCGCTTCCTGCATGCCCGCACGGCGCATGCGGTTGAAGTCAAGAACCGTGTAGGCCCCGAAGATCCCCAGGCCAAGCAGCGCATAGATCACGTTGCCGCCGGGGATCGCCACGAACACGGTCACAAGCCCGAACACGATCAGCGCAAGCAGCGCGAAGAAGAGAAACCTGTAACCGCCGGAGAGGTCCTTGCGAATCGCGTACCCGACGCTGCCGAGACCGCCCACGAACAGCGCTGTCGCGGATGCCGCCTGCCACACCGCGTCGGGCTCTGCTTCGGCGTAGCGGTTCAACACGCCCCCCATTCCCAGTCCGAGCAGCAAACCGGCGGCGAACAGCAGCGTGATCGACAGGCTCTCCGAGCGCCGCGCGAAGTTCAGTCCGATGATGCACACGAAGCCGCCGATGAAGAAGATGATCGACGTTCCGCCGATGATGTTGCGACCCAGGTAAGACCCCAGCGTGAAGAAGCAGAGCGCGATCGCGACGAGGCCCATGACCTGACCGAAGACTCCGGCCGTGCCCACGGTCTCGAGGGAGCCGAACATGCCTTCATCTCTGTATCCGACGGCTCTCGGCACGGTTCTCTCATTCCTCGTTGGGCAGCTCGATCGACTGCTTGTGGTTGAAGATGTTGAGCGGATCCCAGCGCTTCTTCACGAGCTGCAGAGCAGGGTAGCCGCCCTGATAGTAGAGGTGCTGCCAATCGATCAGGTCCACATCCGGGTAGTTCACATAGCAGCCGTCCATCGTCCCGTCGGGCACGGGCCCGCGGGCGCCGTACATGGCCTTGTCTTCGTAGAACCCTCTGATCCAACCCAGGTTGTCTAAGTCTTCGCTGGGTTCCGTCCAGTAGGTCTGGAACTGGAGCTTCATGATCGACGAACGCTGTGGAACAGCGGTGGCACTGGAGCGCACGGCGTTCACCTGGCAGCCGTAGGAGTCGATCTGCAGAAGCGCGCGGGGGTTGGCAAACGACGGTTCCGCGAGGTGCTCCCACATTGCGTCGATCTGCCCGGATGGAAAGCCTTTGACCATGTAGGCGGACTTGTACTTGCCGCGCAGATTTGGCGTGCAGCCGTTGAGTTGCTGGGTGGCCCCCAGCCACGACAGCTCGCGCACTTCGGCGCTGTCGGACGGGGGCTGGTGATAGCCCACGGGCACGCGCTGTGCCTTCGCGCTCGGCAACGCGTGTGCGACTTCATCTCTGAAACTCTGCAGGCGCGAGGGTTCGTCGCCCACGTATTGCATGGTCAGTACCACTTGCGAGCCCGGGCTCTTCTGTGGCAGGTGAAGGAGCGTGAACAGGCCGGCGAAGGGGCTGGCGACTTCGCTGTTCGCTTCAAAGAACTCGCCGTAGTTGGTCATCAGCGTGGCGAAGTCGCCGTGTTCGATCTCGTCCCAGTCGAAGGCCAGGTTCCAGAGGTAGGCCATGCTCGGAGCTTGCGGCAGGTCACTGAACCAGAAGCGGGTCACGATCCCGAAGTTGCCGCCACCCCCGCCGAGGTGCGCCCACAAGAGACGTTGTTCGTCAGGGTCCCTCGATTCCCGGCCGACGGTTATCGCCTGCACCTGTCCCTTGGCGTCCACGCATATGATCTCCACCGCATGCAGGTAGTCGACCGTCAGGCCATGCTTGCGTGAGAGCAGTCCGTAGCCGCCTCCTGTGACATGACCGCCCACGCCCACCGAGTAGCAGGAACCGCCTGGAAGCGTTACGCCGAACATCCGGTAGAGCTCTGAGTAGACGTTCCACAGGGTCGCTCCCCCTTCCACGCAGTAGAGCCCCGACTGAGCGTCCTTGTACACCCCGTTCATCGGCGTCAAGTCGACGATGACCCCGCCGTCGTTGCCGCTCACGAAATCCTCGTAGCAGTGCCCACCACCGCGCACCGTGATCCTGAGCCCACCTTCAACCGCCTGACGCACGGCTTCCACGACTTGGTCCGTGTCGCCACACAGCTGCACATAGCCCGGGCTGCCCACCCAGCGTGGGTTGAACCCGAGGATCAGCGTCGAATACCGAGGATCGCCTGGCAGGATCCGCGCCCCGGGGAAGATGTCGTCTGTCGCCATGACTGCAGTGCGCTCTGGCAGGAAGCCTGGAAGGCCTGACGATATCCCAATTTGTGGAACTCCGCCAGTCAGTGGCGTTGTCGCGCTAATGCCCCGATCCGCACATCCTGGGTGGCCAGGTTCGACGCGGACCGGGGCGGCTAAACGATCAGCCTCAGGCAGGAGTCGGCGTCGGGGAGACCGCCGCGCCTCGGTGGCTGCGTGTGGTCAGCTCGGCGATAGCCGACTCACGGTTGCGCAGTGCGCCTCCCACCGCGAGGATCCCAAAGCCCACACCGCTCAGCAGCAGCGCGATGCCGACCACGATCCCGAACAGGGAGATCTGCTCGGCCATGTAGCTGGTGTTCAGTGCCGTCGAAAGCGCCGTCTCTTGCACCCACACGTTACGCGCGGGGTTTTCAGCCGGCTTGCCGGCGGCGTCCTTGAGTGCCTTGGCTTCTTCGTTCGTCCCCGCACCGTTGGCGGTGGCATAGCGTGGCATCTGCGAATAGAGCGCCCCGCTCGTTGCCTCCAGAGCGTGAATTTTCATGTACTGCGCAAAGCAGCGGGCCGTCGCGCCGTCGGTTACGGCCTTGTTGGCCACCGAGCAGCTCGGGATGGCAATGTTCGAGACGTTCAGTCCGGCCTTGGCGGCCTCGCCCTTGATCGCCGTCGGCGTCATGTCGGGTGTGCCCACGATCTTCTGTTCGGCCAGGTTGTCACGGACCGTGCTGCGACCGTGTGCTCCGATCGCTATCGCCGCGATACCAAACCCGATCAACACGACAGCCGCGACCATCCCGCCAATCTCAAATGCTTTCCTCATGACTGCTCCTCGTCTCCTGGGTTCATGTTCACTTGAGAGGAGCCTGCCGTCTTCCGCTGCCCCGGTCATCGGTAGAGAGGCGAGCGAGCGCTGCGTAGAAAGCCGTATTCCAAGGCCGAGATTGCGAGGAGCGCAGGGTCGCTCTGAGGGGGTCCCCTTGAACGGCTGGGCACACTGAGTGGGTGCCAGCTCCAGCTCCAGCACCCGACGTCTCCGCCGAGCCGACCCGCGCGCGCCGGCGCCTGATCCTCGCGATCTGCTGCATGAGCCTCCTGATCGTCGGCTTGGACAACACGATCGTCAACGTCGCGCTGCCGTCGATCGGGCGCGAGCTGCACACGACGGTGTCAGGGCTGCAGTGGACGGTGGTTGCCTACACGATGGTGCTGGCGAGCCTGTTGATGCTGTCGGGCTCGATGGCCGACCGGCTTGGCCGCCGACGAGTCTTCCAGACTGGGCTGACCCTGTTCACGCTCGCATCGTTGCTCTGCAGCATCGCGCCGAGCCTGGGATGGCTGATCGCGTTCAGGATGCTGCAGGCGGTCGGCGGCTCGATGCTCAACCCGGTGGCGATGTCGATCATCCGCAACGTGTTCACCGACGCCCGCGAGCGCGCCCAGGCGATTGGCGTGTGGGGAGCCACTGTGGGCATCAGCCTCGCTCTCGGCCCGGTCGTGGGCGGCGCGCTCGTGCAGTCGATCGGCTGGCGCTCGATCTTCTGGATCAACGTGCCCGTGGGGCTGCTCGCCATCGCGCTTGCCATACGCTTCGTGCCCGAGTCGCGCGCCCCGCACCCGCGTCGCCTGGACCCCGTCGGGCAGGTGCTCGTGATCGTCCTGCTTGCGTCGCTGACCTACGCAATCATCGAGGGACCCTCCGCCGGCTGGCTGTCGGCGCAGACACTGGGGTTGTTCGGCCTCGCGCTCGTTGCAGTGGGCGCGTTGCTTACGTATGAGCGCCGGCGCGTCGAGCCGTTGCTCGAGATGCGCTTCTTTAGCAGCATCCCCTTCTCGAGCGCCAGTGCTATTGCCGTTCTCGCCTTCGCTGCGCTGGGTGGCTTCCTGTTCTTGAACACGCTTTACCTGCAGGAGGTCCGCGGCCTCTCGGCGCTGCGCGCCGGTCTATACACCCTCCCGATCGCGGCCATGACGCTGATCTTCGCCCCGCTCTCCGGGCGTGTGGTGGGCCGCAGAGGCCCGCGCATCGGCCTGATCGCGGGAGGGCTCGGGATCATGGTCGGAGCAGCTCTTATGACGAGCGTTGGCACAGCTACCTCGCTCACATCCTTGTTCCCCGCCTACCTCATCTTTGGGATTGGCTTCGGGATGATCAACCCGCCGATCACCAATACGGCCGTGCTCGGAATGCCCCCGGCGCAGGCCGGGGTAGCGGCCGCCGTGGCATCGACCTCGCGCCAGGTCGGCCAGACACTCGGGGTCGCCATCGCCGGTGCACTCGCGGCGGCCGGCGCGGCGTCGGTGGGGCCCGGCTTCATCAGCGGCAGCCACACCGGCTGGTGGCTCGTCTCGGCCTGTGGCGCCACCAGCCTGGCGCTCGGCTTCGCAAGCACCACGCGCCGGGCTACCGATAGCGCCAAGCGTGTTGCCGATCAGCTCGAGCCGCCTAGGGCGCAGAGCACCGCCGCAGCTGAGCCGGTCGGCGTATGAACGGTAGCCTTCCCCCACACGGCGCTTGGCCCGGCGGCAGCACAGCTACGGGCGAGTGCCTCCTACAAAGGGGGAGAACGCATGATCCAAAGCCGAGTCTCATGGCTTGCCGGCCTGCTCGCCTGCAGCGTGCTCGTTGTCGGGTGTGGAAGCAGCAGCTCGAGCTCGAGCACCCAGACCAGCTCGAGCACCGCCACGACGGCGCCCACTGCGTCCACTTCCACCTCCGCGCCGAGCACATCAACGGCCAAAGGCTCCTCCACGAGCAGCTCGAGCATCCAGGCTGCCATCGCCACCTGCAAACAGCAGATCGCAGCGGAGAGCTCGCTGCCGGCGGGCGCCAAATCGAAACTGGAGGCGGTTTGCGGCGCAGCTGCCAGAGGCGACACAGCTGCGATCAAGCGTGCCGCACGCGAAGTGTGCGCCGAAGTCATCGAAAAGTCGGCTGTACCGGCAGGCGCCGACAGGGAACGCGCGCGTGCGGCGTGCAAGTCCAAGTAGGGACCGCTTCCTGGAGGTGGGG
>JASLDD010000216.1 GCA_030151725.1 Solirubrobacteraceae bacterium | reverse complement strand
CACCCAGACCGTGAGCCGCCTGCACGGCCCTGGTGTTGTGAGTCAGGGATCGCAGGGTGGACATGCGCGGCACTCCGATAGCCTCGGTGCCGTGCGCGCCATTCAAATGACCGAGTTCGGTGGGCCTGAGGTACTCAAGCTCGCGGAGCTTCCGACACCCACGGCGGCTCCCGGCGAGGTGCTCATCAAAGTGTCACGGGCGGGCCTCAACTTCGCCGACACCCACACCCGCACTAACTCATACGTGCAGAAGGCAACGCTGCCGCTCGTCCCGGGCGGGGAGGTTGCGGGAGTTCGCGAGGACACAGGCGAGCGGGTCGTGGCGCTGGTTGGCCAAGGCGGCTATGCCGAGTACGCGGTGGCGCCCGAGGATCGGGTCTTCCCGCTCCCAGACTCGCTTGACGACGGCACTGCGCTGGCAATGATCGTGCAGGGCACCACCGCCTGGCACCTGTACAAGACCTCGGGCAAGGTGGCTCCGGGGGAGAGCGTGGTCGTTCACGCGGCCGCCGGGGGCGTGGGCTCGATTGCGGTTCAACTTGGGCATGCGCTTGGGGCCGGCCGCGTGATCGCGACGGCTTCCAGTGAGGAGAAGCGGGCGCTGGCGCTGGAACTGGGCGCCGATGTGGCTGTGGATCCGGCCGCCGAGGGGCTCACGGAGCGTCTGGTCGAGGCCAACGGCGGCAAGGGGGTGGACGTGGTGTTCGAGATGTCGGGCGGCGCCGTGTTCGATGCCTCCTACAAGGCGCTCGCGCCTTTCGGGCGTCTTGTCGCCTACGGCATCGCGACGAACGAAGCCAATGAGGTGCCGACGGGCTCGCTGCTACGTCACTCACGCGCTGTGGTGGGCTTCTACCTGTTTCACTGTCTGGGCCGCTCGGGCATGTTCGCGGAGGCGTTGAGCGATCTGTTCGCACGCGCGGCACGCGGAGAGCTCAAAGCGGTCGTGGGGCACACCTATCCACTCGAGCAGGCCGCTCAGGCCCAGATCGATCTGCGCGAGCGGCGGACCACCGGCAAGCTGTTGCTCGACCCGGCCGCCTAAGCTCTCATCTCTACGGTCATGGCCAAGTCATTTGCTGAACTCGGGCTCTCCGAGTCCACACAGCGCGCGCTGCGCGACGTGGGCTACGAGTCCCCGAGCCCAATTCAGGAGCAGGCGATTCCCTCGCTGCTCGAGGGTCGCGACGTGATTGGGCAGGCTCAGACGGGCACCGGCAAGACGGCGGCGTTCGGGCTGCCGATCATGGAGTACATCGACCCGTCGGAGTCCTCTGTGCAGGCGCTCGTGCTGACGCCCACACGCGAGCTGTGCATCCAGGTGACGCAGGCGCTGCGTACATACGGGGCTCATACGGGGATAGACGTTGTGGCCGTCTTCGGAGGTGCCCCGATTCGCACCCAGCAGGCCCAGCTGCGCGCCGGCGGACATGTTGTGGTGGGCACGGTGGGGCGGGTGCTGGATTTGATCTCGCGCCACTCGCTGGTGCTCCACGACTGTCGCTTCCTGGTGCTTGACGAGGCCGATGAGATGCTCGACCTAGGCTTTCTGGAGGACGTCGAGAAGATCCTCTCGCTGACCCCCTCCAGTCGCCAGACGGCGCTGTTCTCCGCCACGATGCCACCGCCGATCCGCAAATTGGCGGACCGCTACATGTATGACCCGGAGATCATCAAGGTCGAGGCTGAGACGCTCACGATCGACACGGTTGCCCAGTTCCAGCTCCCGGTGGAGACGAAGGCCAAGGCGGACAAGCTCGTGGAGGTGTTGAGCGCGGAGTCGCCGGAGCAGGCGATTGTGTTTGTGCGCACGAAGATTCGCTGCGAGCAGCTGTTCAAGATCCTGCGTGACCGCGGCATGAACGCCAGGGCGCTTCACGGCGACATGTCCCAGGGCTCGCGCGACGGCGTGATGCTGGCCTTCAAGGGCGGGCGGGTGCCGATCCTGGTGGCCACGGACGTGGCTGCCCGGGGCCTTGACATCTCGACTGTGACGCACGTGATCAACTACGACGTTCCCACCTCCCCGGACACCTACGTGCACCGCATCGGGCGCACCGGCCGGGTGGGGCGCTCGGGGCGCGCGATCACGTTTGTGGAGGATCGCCAGAAGCGCGAGCTGGAGGCGATCGAACGTCACATAGGCACCTCGGTGGCACAATGGACCAAGGGTGCCGAGGCTGCGCCAATACCGGTGCGCGAGCGCCCGCGCCGGCACTCAAAGCCACAGATCTCAAGACAGGACAAGCAGGAGCCATACGTCAAGTTGGTGCTCGGCGGTGGCCGTACGGCAGGGCTGAAGGTGTCTGACATCGTTAGCGCAGTCACGTCATCCACGGGCCTCGACGGGGAGGCGGTGCGCGATGTGCTGGTGCTCGAGCGTTTCTCGTTCCTTTCGGTGCCCGGTGGCGAGGTCGAACGCGTGATCGAGGCCCTCGACGGACATGAGCTGCGCGGCCGCGAGCTCACCCTGCAGCGCGTGGGAGGGTCGTAGGAGTCCGGGACGGGCTGGGCCAGGAGTCTCCAGCCCTGTCGGCCTGTCGCCAGTTCACAGCGTATGGGGGAAGCCATGATAAATTTCCATGGTCATGGCAAAGCGGCTTGTTATCTCCCGGGGAGGTCAGGTGTCTGTTCCCGCGGCGGTGCGCAAGCGATGGCGCACTCGAACCGTCCTTGCAGAAGACCACGGCGACCACGTGGTGCTACGCCCCGTTGCAGATGATCCGGTAGCCGCTGCTGTTGGGGCATTCGCCAAGCAGATAGGAGCACTCGGCTCCGAGGAGGCCAAGCGCTTGGATCGCGAAGAGGAATTGGATGGCCAAGAGCGCGACCGCCACTGACGAGTTTGAGTCCTCGGCGAGCACCCTGATCGATGCCTCGGCACTGATTGCGCTTCTTGGTGCTGAGCCCGCAGCCGACGAGGTGCAGGAGATGCTCAATGGCGGCGCGGCGATGACCACACTCAATCTCGCTGAGGCGGTCGATCGACTGAAGCGGCGTTACGAGATCGAGATCGAGCAAACACGACCGGTGATAGAGGGGCTTCTGTCCAAGAGCCTCAATCTGATTCCGCTGGGACCGGCGCAAGCTTGGCGCGCGGGCGAGATTCGTGCTGCCCATTATCACCGCTCCCGCTGCCCTATCTCGCTGGCGGATGCTGTGCTCGTGGCGAGCGCTCCCGCGGATTGGTGCATTGCAAGCTCGGATGGGTCCTTGCTGGCTGTGGCCGCGAGCGAGGGGCTGGCTACCGTCGCCCTGCCCAACTCAAAGGGGCATCGCGCACGCGCCCAATAGGTGCCGCTATCGTGGCCCTCCAACGTGACCGTCAACGAGGGAAGGGCCAGCGTGTCGACAGCAACAATGCAGACCACAGAAGGACCCATCGTCTTCGAGCTGTTCGATGCCGATGCGCCAAAAACCGTAGAGAACTTCCGTAAGCTGGCCGCCGACGGCTTCTACGACGGGCTGACGTTCCACCGGGTGATCAAAGACTTCATGATCCAGGGTGGCTGCCCCTTGGGCACCGGCACAGGCGGTCCCGGCTACACCTTCGAGGACGAGATCAACTCGCACAAGATCGTCCGCGGAGCGCTCGCCATGGCCAACGCCGGGCCTGACACCAACGGCTCGCAATTCTTCATCGTGACCACCGAGGCAGCGTCGTGGCTCGACGGCAAGCACACGGTGTTCGGCCAGGTGACCGACGGCATGGATGTGATCGACAAGCTCGAGGCTGCGCCCACCGACGGGCGCGACAAACCGGAAGAGCCCATCGGGATCGTCACAGTCGAGCTGTCTGAGTAGGCCTTGAGTAGATGAGCTGTGCGGGGGCGCACATGTGCGCCCCCGGGACACGCCGCATGCGGCGTGTCCTGCGAGAGGCGCATGCGCCTCTCGGCCTGCCGAGCATGCGCTGCAGGTAAAGCGTGAACTCGGCCTATCTTCAGGATCAGGTCATCTGCACAGCCGTCGTCTCCAACCCGGGAATGCGGTTGAAATGACGGATGTTGGCCGTCCCGACTCGCCATCCTGCTGCCACGGCCGTGGCAGCCACGAGGCGATCGTGAGCCCCCACTTCAGCGCCTGACGCTGCCAAGCCGGCCCAAAGTCGCGCGTGGACCCTTGCCATCAGCAAGTCGAAGGGGAGCGTTGGGAAAGCTTCCAACACGGCCTCCACGAAGGCTTCGCGCCGTCCGCGGTGTTCCTCCGTCGCCCTGTGCACACCGTGTAGCAGCTCTGAGGCGGTGATCGCAGCGATGCCGACCTCCTCGCTCTCGCCCAGTTGGAGCTCCAGAAGCTCGGCCACGTCTGTCATGGCGTGTGCAGCCGGCCGGCTCCGTATGGCCCGCTCGTACTCGATGAAAACTGTGGTGTCTAGGACTGTGCCCATGGATCAGCGGGCGGGGGGCCAACGCTGTCGAGGACCGCCTGCATGTCCGCGCCGAACGCCGGGTCGGGCCGCGCAGCCTCAGCGAGGAGGGCGAGTGCCTCCTTCAGCGGGCGTCCGCGACGCCCGGCGGCTGCCCGTCGGCGATCGTCGGGGTGAACGATCACGTATGCAGGTCGCTCGCGGTTGAAGATCACGACTTCCTCGTGCTGGGCCAGTGCCTCTCGGGCACGGCGGGGGATTCGAACCTCATCGGCTTTGAACGTCGCCACACTCATCATTATATCAATCCGTACGGAAGCGTGCGAAAGCGCACGTATTGACATAACTGGCTCGACGGCCAGAGTCTTCTCCGACCGGAGTAGTCTCTTCTGTACAGGCGAACTAGTAGGGGAGAGTTGACGATGGCCAGTGTCGAGCAGCATGTCGAGGAAGAGATCCTCCAAGCGCCCCCCAGGGCATCGGCGACAGGCGAGGACATCCCTGTCGAGAACCCCGCCACCGGCGAGATCGTGGCCACGGTGCCGGATCTGAGCCCAGAGGCTGTGGCCGAGATGGCCGCCCGAGCGCGCGCCGCTCAGCCCGAGTGGGAGGCCTACGGCTTCGACGGACGCGCTCGTGTTCTGGTCAGAGCGCAGAAGTGGCTGATGGACAACGCCGAACGCGTCATCGAGACGATCGTCTCTGAGACCGGCAAGACCTACGAGGACGCCCAGCTCGCCGAGATCAGCTATGCCGCCAACGCCTTTGGCTTCTGGGCCAAACAAGGCCCTGAGTACCTCGCTGATGAGGCCGTCAAGTCGAGTCAGATCCTCGTCAAGGGCAAGAAGCTCGTACTCCGTTATCGCCCGCTCGGCCTCATTGGTGTGATCGGGCCGTGGAACTACCCCTTGACGAACTCCTTTGGCGACTGCATCCCGGCGCTCATGGCCGGCAACAGCGTCATCCTCAAGCCCTCAGAGGTCACGCCCCTGACCTCCATGCTGCTCGCCGACGGATTGCGCGAGTGCGGTCTGCCCGAGAACGTCTTCCAGGTCGCCACCGGGCGTGGCGCCACCGGCGGAGCGCTCGTCGAGCACGTCGACATGATCATGTTCACCGGCTCCACCAAGACCGGCACCAAGGTCGGCGAAGCTGCTGCCCGGCGGCTGATCCCGGCCTCCCTGGAGCTCGGCGGCAAGGACCCCATGATCGTCCTCGCCGACGCCGACCTCGAGCGCGCGGCGAACTTCGCCACCTACTACTCCATGCAGAACGCAGGGCAGACCTGCATCTCGATCGAGCGCGTGTACGTGGAGGAGCCCGTCTACGACCAGTTCGTGGCCAAAGTCAACGAGAAAGTCAGCGCCCTGCGAGTCGGCAAGCCAGAGGGCTTCGGCTCGGTGGAGGTCGGCGCGATCACCTTCCCACCGCAGCTTGACACGATCAAGGACCACGTTGCCGACGCCGTGCAAAAGGGCGCTCGGGTGCTCACCGGAGGCCAGGAGGTGGCCGGCGCTGGGCGCTTCTACGAGCCGACGGTGCTCGTCGATGTGGATCACTCGATGAAGTGCATGACCGAGGAGACCTTCGGGCCGACGCTGCCGATCATGAAGGTGGCCGACGCCGACGAGGCTGTGCGGCTCGCCAACGACTCCCCCTATGGTCTGGGCGCGTCGGTGTTCTCCAAGGACACCGCCCGCGGCGAGGCCGTCGCGCGGCGTCTTGAAGCGGGCGCCGCCAATGTCAACGACGCGATGATCAACTACACCGTGCTCGAGTTGCCCATGGGTGGCGCCAAGGCATCAGGTCTGGGATCCCGTCACGGCGCTGGTGGGATCCGCAAGTACTGCTCACAGCAGGCCATCGTGGTGACCAAGCTGGCCATGAAGAAGGAACCCTTCATGTACCCCTACAAGTCGCGCACCTCGCGCATGCTCGGCAGCGCCCTCAAATTCATGTACGGCCGCGGCAAGCGGGCCTAACCTTCTAAGAAACTAGCGGGCGCCCATTACGCGGCCTCGGCCGTCGCGCGTCACGTAGATCGTGGCGTGCTCGGCCTTGGACTTGCGGCGGTCCTGGTCGGCGTGGGTGCGCTTCCAGCCCTTCAGCAATGTGAGTATCGCTTGCATGCTTTGAGCATCGGCGCGTTTGCGCGCTGTCACGCCTGACCAAAGCCGCAGGTCGAGCCGGAGAACTACGTGGTCGCTCTACGCGGCGTCCGGCTGGGCGTCTTGTGCGGCCAACGGGACCCCAAGCAGGTGTTCGAGCTCCGGGATGGTGGTCTCGGCACTCGTGTGATGCACTGTCGCCATGCCGAGCTCCTCGGCGGGCGTGAGGTTGAAGGGCAGATCGTCCACGAACACGCACTCCTCGGCCGGCACGCCGGCGCGCTCGGCTCCCAGTTCGTACATTCGGGTGGCGGGCTTGCGGATCCGCTCCTCGCCTGAGATGACCACCCCGTCGAAGAGCTCCTCGAACATGTCATGGGGATAGCGGTGGACGCCCCACGAGTTCGACACGAGCGCTGTGCGAATACCAGCTGCGTGGGCGCGGCGCACCGCTTCGACCATCGCCACGTCTGGCTTCACTCCCGCGAACAGCCCGTCCACGAGCCCGTCCGGCTCTACGCCCAGCAGCTCCGCGAACTTGGTCTCGAACTCCACCTCTTCGAGTTCGCCCGTCTCCAGCGCGATCAGCAGCTCGCGTGCGGCCGGGTCGCGGCGAAAGCGCCCCGCAAGCTCCTTGGGGTCGATGCCCGCCTGCAGGCAGTGGGCATGGAAGGACGCGAACAGGTTCGTCGTCAGCACGCCGCCCCAGTCGATCAGCAGGCCCGTGCGGCGCTTCTCCGCCGGCGTCGGCTCAGGCGCCATGTGCGACCTGCTCGGCCTGGCTCGCCAGCTCGAGCACGCCCTCGCCGAACTGCTTCAAGTAGGGGTCGTCGGTGGTGCCGGCGATGGCGCGCTTGTAGTTGCCCTCCATGAACACCACACTCTTCCACAGCGCAAGCGTTGTGTACCAGCGCGCATCGCGCATCGAGCGCCCAGATTGCTCCTCATAGCGTGCGATCAGCTCGGCCCGTGTGGGAAAGCCCTCCGCCCGGGTGACCTTGCCGAGGTGCTCGCGCAGGCCGTCCGTTGGGTCACCGGCCTCGCTCCACATCATGCACAGGTAGCCGATGTCCGCCAGCGGATCGCCGATCGTGGCCATCTCCCAGTCGAGCACCGCAGCCAGGTGGGCGGGGGTCTCGGAGGCGAACAGGGTGTTGCCGAGACGGAAGTCGCCGTGGACGATCGTGGCCTGGGCGGGCGGGATCGGATCGGGAAGGTTCTCGCCGAGCCAGCGCCCCACACTCTCCACAGCCGGGATCTCACGGGTCTTGTTGAGCTCCCAGAGGCCGGTAAAGCGACGCAGCTGGCGCTCCAGGTAGCCGGTCGGCTTGCCAAAGCCCTCCAGGCCCGCCGCGCGCCAGTCGACCCCATGGATCTCCACCAGCGAGTCGATCAGCTGCTCGCCGATCCGTCGCCGTTCGGTCGGGGTATCCAGCGCGTCAGGGACGCTCGAGACGATCACATCGCCTGTCACCCGCTCCATCACGTAGAAGGGCGCCCCGATCGTCTCCGGGTCGGCGCATACGGCCAGGACCTCCGGCACTCGCGCCGGGGTGGGCGCCAGGGCGCCAAGCAGGCGCGCCTCGCGCAGCACGTCGTGCGCGCTGGGGGGCAGCGGCGGGCGAGGAGGGCGGCGCAGGACCACCTCCGCGGCACCCCGCTCGATCAAATACGTGATGTTGGAATGTCCCTCTCCAATCGGCGATGCATGGATCTCGCCGTCGCCGATGCCGTGCTCGTCGAGGAACGCTTGCAAGGGCTCCAGCACAAGCAGGGGGGGTCGGCTGTTAGCCTCCCCGTCCGCCGGGGTCTGGACGATGTCGTCAGGTGCGATCGGAGCGCTCACGGCAACGAACCGTACAAAGACCGCAACCTTCTCTGCGCTGAGGTGTCTCAAGCGACCATGCTCAAAATCCGCACACTCCTCCTCACACTCTCCTGCAGCCTCCTCCTGTTCGCCGCCGCGGGGGCCGGCCAGGCCCTCGCCTCGCACACCCAGACCACCTACTTCGAGGGGTCTCAGGACCTGCTCGAAGCCAAAACCCGCCCTCAGGTGATCGGGCAGCTGCAGGCGCTCGGCGTCCATGCGTTGCGCATCGAGATGAACTGGGCGAACGTCGTCCCCAGCCGCGACAGCGCCACCCGCCCAAGCTTCGAAGCAACGAACCCCGGCCTCTACGAATGGGGCGAATACGACGCCCTCATCAACGAAGCCCAGCGTCTGCACTGGTCTGTCCTCTTGACGATCACCTCGCCTGTGCCCAGGTGGGCGACGTCGAACAAGAAGGCGCCCTATGTGACGCGCCCCGACGACAAAGACTTCAAGGAATTCATGACCGCCGTCGCACGCCACTACGGCTCTAAGGTCTCGCTCTACTCGATCTGGAACGAGCCCAACCACCCGGCGTTCCTGCAGCCGCAGTTCGCCTCCAACGGCAAGCCCGCCTCGCCGCGCATCTACCGGGGGCTCTACCAGGCGGGTTACGAAGGGCTCCAGGCTGGCGGCCTGGCGCATCCGCGGGTGCTCTTCGGGGAGACGGCTCCGACGGGCTATGACAACGTCAAGAGCCTTCTGCACTCAGAAAAATCCAAAGCCCTGCTGCACGACGTGGCGCCCCTTGCGTTCCTGCGCGAAGCGCTGTGCCTCAACGCCAAGTACAAGAAGGCCGGTTCCTGCAGCGAGCTGCAGATGACCGGCTACGCCCATCATGCCTACACGATCGCCGTGCCGCCCACATATGTGCCGCCGAAAAAGGACGACGTCATGATCGGCGCGCTCTCGCGGCTGTCCAACGCGCTCAACTTGGCAGCTCGCGCCCATGCGATCCCGGCCGGTGTCCCCATCTACCTGACCGAGTTCGGAGTTCAGAGCAAGCCCAACAAGCAGCTCGGCGTATCGCCTGCCAAGCAGGCCGAATATGACGCCATGGCCGAGCACATCGCCTGGTCGAACGGTCGTGTGGCGGCCTTCTCCCAGTACTTGCTCAAAGACGACCCCACCGGCGGCGCCCCCGGCGCGAGCGTGCACGGAGGCTCGGTCGGCTTCCAGACAGGCCTCGAGTACGTGAGCGGCAAGCACAAGCCGCTGTATGCCGGCTGGCCGGTGCCGCTGACCGTCAGCAAGCACGGCCACAGCTATTCGCTGTGGGGCCTCGTGCGCCCGGCCACAGGCGCCACCAAGGTCACGATCCTGGTGAGGGCCAAGGGCTCTAAGAAGTACAAGACGCTCAAGACCGTCACCACCAGCTCCACCGGCTACTGGAGCTTCAGCTCCTCCAAGCCCGGTCAGTACTGGCGTGTGCACTGGACGAGCCCAGCTCACGTCTCCTACGAAGGGCCACCCATTCAAGCCCACTAGGGCATGTGGCGTTCCG
>JASLDD010000177.1 GCA_030151725.1 Solirubrobacteraceae bacterium | reverse complement strand
GACCCCGACCAGCCGATCACCTGGCAGGGCTTTGAGAGCAAGGGGCCGACCAGGATCGGCGAGAACTGCTGGCTCGGGGCCAACGTGGTGGTCACGAGCGGCGTCACGATCGGCGAGCGCTGTGTGATCGGCGCCAACAGCGTCGTCACGGCTGACATCGAGCCGTTCTCGATCGCCGCCGGGGCGCCCGCTCGCGTGTTGCGCCGCGTCGAATATACGTAGAGCGGAGCTCTCTCAGCGCCTCCCTCGCAGCAGCCCCTGTAGCTCGGCGAGCTCGCCGGCGTCGATCGAGTAGGTGTGCTCGGGTCCCGGGTAGCGTCGTCCGCGCACGTCCTCGGCGTAGGCGGCGACGCCGTCGTTCATCTCCTGTTGGAGGTTGGCGTAGCGCTTGACGAACCGCGCTCCGAGGCCGTCGCGGATACCGAGCAGGTCGTGGAAGACGAGCACCTGACCATCGGTGCTCGGCCCGGCGCCGATCCCGATCACGGGTATCTCGAGCAGCCCCATCAGCTCGTCTGTCACGGCGCTGGGGATCGCCTCGAAGACGAGAGCGAAGCAGCCTGCTTCCTGCAGGGCGAGCGCCTCAGCCGCGATCTTGGCAGCAGCGGAGGCCGAGCGCCCCTGCGCCTTCCAGCCACCCAGGGCGGTGGCCGTCTGCGGCGTGAGACCGACATGACCCATCACGGGGATGCCCGCGCCGACGATCGCCTTGGCACGCTTGACGGAGGCCTCGCCGCCGCCCTCCAGCTTCACGGCCTCGCAGCCGGCCTCCTTGACCATGCGCATGGCGGTGGTTATGGCCTGCTCGTCTGAGACCTCATAGGAGCCGAACGGCAGGTCGCCGATCAGCAGCGGGGTGCGCAGGCCCCGGCGCACAGCGCGCGCGAGCACGAGCATGTCCTCGAGCACAACCGGCGTAGTGGCGCTGTAGCCGAGCACGGTCGTCGCTGCCGAGTCGCCGACTAGCACCAGATCCACGCCGCCGGCCTCGACCGCGCGCGCGCTCGGGTAGTCATAGGCGGTGACCATCACGATCGGTTCGCCCAGCCGCTTCTTCTCCATCAACAGCGGCAGGGTCATGGGCAGGCGACCGGGATCCGACGGGGTGTTGACGCTGGGGTGAGTGGGGTGGCTGGACATGGGTGTTCCTCTCTGACGTCGGTTGACGCCCGCTCAACTGAGCAGGGTCGCCACCGCGTCGTCGATGGTGATGATGCGATTGGTCTCGGCCTCGACGTGGACGACGCGAGGCTCATAGCGCTCCATCTCGGCCTGCTCGTAGGAGCCGTAGGAGATGACGATGATGGTGTCGCCGCGGTGAACCAGGCGGGCGGCGGCGCCGTTGACGCACATGCTGCCCGAGCCGCGCTCCCCGGCGATCGTGTAGGTCTCAAAGCGAGCGCCGTTGTCGACATCGACGACGTGCACCTGCTCGTGCTCGAGGATGTCAGCGGCCTCCAACAGCTCGGGATCGATCGTGATCGAGCCGACGTAATGCAGGTCGCAGTCGGTGACAGTGGCCCGGTGGATCTTGGACTTGAGCATCACACGCTGCATGGGGAGAGTGCCTTTCCTGGAGGTGGGGGGGACGTGTTCACAGTGGGGCTTGCATGCAAGATTGCGTTGTCGATCAACCTGGTGGAGCCGATCCGCGCCGCGATCGCCAGAAGCGCCGTCTCGGCGATCTGCTCGAGCGGCTCGAGCGTGGCCGGGTCGACGAGCGCTACGTACTCCGGCTCGACGTCCTGCGCGCGCAGGGCATCCTCGGCTGCCGCGAGCAGAGGCGCGGCCGAGCGCTCACCGGTAGCAGCCAGCGCTTCAGCAGCGCGGAGGGCCGCCGAGATGGAGAGCGCGCGCGCCCGCTCGCTCGGGTCCAGCAGGGCGTTGCGGCTCGACATGGCGAGACCATCGGGCTCGCGCACGGTGGGCAGCGCCTCGATCTGCACCGGCAGGTTCAGGTCGGCCACCAGGCGGCGGATCACGACGACCTGCTGCGCGTCCTTCTGCCCGAAATAGGCAACGTCCGGGAGCGCCATGCAGAGCAACTTGGTCACGACCGTGGAGACGCCGCGAAAGTGCTCGCTGCCGCGCGCAGCGCCCTCTAGGCGCTCGGTGACGCCCAGGACCTCCACGGAGGTGGAGAACCCGGGCGGGTAGACCTCCTCGACGCCGGGGGCGAACAGGATGTCGGCGCCAGCCGCCTCGGCCAGCTCTGCGTCGCGCTCCTCGCTGCGGGGATAGCGCTCCAGATCGGCGCGCTCGTTGAACTGGGCGGGGTTGACGAACAGCGAGACGACCACGCGATCGCATTGACGGCGGGCGTGGCGGATGAGCGAGAGATGACCCTCGTGCAGGGCGCCCATGGTGGGCACCAGACCGATGGCAAGGCCCTCGCGTCTGGCCGGCGCGAGCACGGCTCGCAGCCCTTGCACGGTGCGCACGGTCCTCATGCGCAGCAGTGGGTGAGTGGTCTCGGGCTCATCGGCTTCGGTCCAGTTCCCTTCGGATACCGGCGCGACTTCAGATGTCAGACGGTTGTTGCGTCAGGTCCATCTCGAGCCTTGCCCGTTGACGGCCTTGCGCATGATTGTACCGCTGCCAACGCCCGTGGGGAAGAGAACTTGAGCTATCTGTGCCCAGCTTCACACAGGCGTGGCGCCGCCCTACCAGGCCTCGACATGCGGGCGCTTCTTGCCCGCCCGCTCCCACCAGCGCCCGCTGCCCGGCTCGAACAGCGTGGCGATCCAGCGGCGGGAGTCGGCCGGGTCGATCACGTCGTCGATCTCCCCGTAGGCCGCCATGTTGATCCCGCGTCCACGCTCATAGGCCGCGGCGACGGTCGCCTGGAAGACCCGCTCGCGCTCCTGCTCGTCCTCAATCGCCTCGAGCTCACGGCGCATCCCCAGGCGCACAGCGCCCTCGAGGCCCATCGCGCCGAACTCCGATGTCGGCCACGCAACGGTGAACTGGCCGGCCTTGAAGCCACCGCCGGCCATTGCCTGGGCACCGAGCCCGTAGCCCTTGCGCAGCACGATCGTTCCCATCGGCACCGTCAGGTTGGCGCCGGCGAGGAACAGGCGCGCGAAGTGGCGCACGGTGGCGGTCTGCTCGGCAGCCGGGCCGACCATGAAGCCGGGGGTGTCGCAGAGGAACAGCACGGGCAGATCAAAGGCGTCGCACAGCGAGAGGAAGCGCGCCGCCTTGTCGGCGCTGTCGGCGTCGATGGCGCCACCCAGGTGCTTGGGATCGTTGGCCACCACGCCCAGCGGGCGCCCATCCAGACGCGCGAGCGCCGTCAATATGCCCTTGCCGAAGCCGTCGCGCAGCTCGAGCACTGAGCCCTCGTCGAACAGCCCATCGACGATGCGACGGACCTCATAGACGCGCTTGCGCTCCTGTGGGATCAGCTCGCGCAGCAGATCCTGATCGGGCATCGGTCCGGGCTCGCGGGCGCCGGTGAAGTAGGAGAGGTAGCGCTTGGCGGCGAGCACCGCCTCGTGTTCGTCGGCCACACGAATGTCGACCACGCCGTTTGCGTGCTGGACGTCGATCGGCCCGACCTCCGTCGGATGAAAGCTGCCGAGGCCACCGCCCTCGATCATGGCCGGGCCGCCCATGCCGATGCTCGAGCTCTCGGTGGCAATCACCACGTCGCAGCAGCCGAGCAGCGCGGCGTTGCCGGCGAAGCAGTAGCCCGAAACGATGCCCACGAGCGGCACGAGGCCGCTGAGCGAGGCAAACAGCTCGAACGCCCGGCAGTCGAGACCCGCGACGATCGGCATGTCCACGTCGCCCGGTCGTCCCCCACCACCCTCGGCAAGCAGCACCACCGGCAGCCTGCGTCGCTCTGCCAGCTCGAACAGGCGGTCCTTCTTGAGGTGGTTGCGCATGCCCTGGGTGCCTGCCAGGACGGTGTAGTCGTAGGACATGGCCACGCAGGGGCGGCCGTTGACCTCGCCGAGACCCCCGACGAGGCCGTCGGCGGGGGTCCTTGCTATCAGCTCCTCGCGGGAGCGCCGCTGCTCCTGGGCGGCGAACAGCAGCGGTCCGTACTCCACGAACGTGCCCGGGTCGAGCAGCTCGGCGAGGTTCTCGCGCGCGGTGCGACGCCCCTGCGCATGGCGCTTGGCCACCGCCTTCTCGCGCGCGGCGTCCAGGCCGATCTCGTGGCGCTCGCGCACCGCTCGCAGGTCGGCCCGCTCGCCCTCGTCGGCGAGCTGAGGCTGCTCATCGTTGGCGACTGTGCTTCCCGTGGCACCGGGGCGCAGCAGCAACAGCAGCTGTCCCTCCTCGACAGCGTCGCCCAGTGCGACAGACAGCTCTGCCACGACCCCCTCGTTGTCGGACAGCACCTCGTGCTCCATCTTCATCGCCTCGAGCACCACCAGCGCGGCGCCAGCCGGCACCGGCTCCTCGCTCGCATAGGGGAGGGCGACGACCACGCCTGCAAACGGGGCCAGCACCGCGAGCTCAGATGGATCAGACATGGCGAGATCATCGCTCACGGACGCCCGAGCGGGCATCTCGCCTAGCATGCGCACCGTGTCAGACGGGGACAAGGACCGATCGCCCGCTGAGCGCCGCGAGGCGCTGAAGGACGTGTGGGTCCAGGCGCGGGGGTGCGTGCGCTGCCCGGAGCTTGCGGCGACGCGCAAGACGGTCGTGTTCGGCGCCGGCAACGCAAACGCGGATCTGATGTTCGTGGGCGAGGCCCCGGGTGCGAGCGAGGACGAGCAGGGCGTCCCGTTCGTGGGACGGGCGGGGAAACTGCTCGAGAAGCTGCTCGAGGAGATTGGACTTTTACGTACAGAGGTGTTTATTGCGAATGTTCTCAAGTGCAGACCTCCCGGCAACCGC